>NZ_JBVJMK010000008.1:45209-208284 GCF_055584245.1 Luteibacter sp. NPDC104163 | reverse complement strand
AACACACACCCGCTCCCCCCCCCCCCCTCTCTCCCTTTTTTGTTTTTGTCCCCCCCCTTTTTTGGGGGGGGGGGGGGGGGGGGGCGGGGGGGGGGGGGGGGTGGGGGGGCCCCAAACCCCCCCCCCCCCCCCCCCCCGCTCCCACAACATCATTTTTCTTCGGTGAGGCCCGGGATGGTCTCTTTCTCGACATCCAGATGCGAAGCGGCGAGCGCCACCTGCGTGCGATTGGACACGCCGAGCTTCCGCATGATCGCCGTCATGTGCGCTTTCACCGTTGCTTCCGACACACCCAGGTCGTAAGCGATCTGCTTGTTGAGCAAGCCTTCGGCGATCATGTTCAACACGCGGAACTGCTGCGGCGTAAGTGAAGCGACTCGTGCGGCGACATCTGCCTCATCCGCCTTCAGTTCCACGGTGCCGCCCATCAGCTGATGCGGTAGCCACACATCGCCATCGAGGACCGCGCGCACTGCTTCAACGATATCATCCACAGCCGCAGACTTCGGGATATACGCCGACGCACCATGCGCAAGCGCGCGCCGCGCGACCTGCGCTTCCTCATGTCCGGACACGACGATCGTCGGCAACCCCGGATACTGCCCGCGGATATGCGCGAGCGCGGAATATCCGCGCGCGCCCGGCATGTGCAGGTCCATCAGCAGCAGGTCGGCTTCCGGCATCGTCTCGATGAGCGCGAACAGCGCGGGCACGCTGTCCGCCGTATGCACGGTGGCATCCGGCAGGGCCGCCAGGACCGCGCGCTGGAGGGCGTCGCGGAATAGCGGATGGTCATCGGCGATGAGGACGTCGCTCACTTGATCAGTCTTTCTTCCACCAGGTTCTTCACCACGCCCGGATCGGCCAGCGTCGAGACATCGCCCAGCTGGTCGGGTGCGTTCTCAGCAATCTTGCGCAGGATGCGGCGCATGATCTTGCCCGAACGTGTCTTCGGCAGGCCGGGCGCCCATTGCAGGTAATCCGGCGCCGCGATCGGTCCGATCTCCTTGCGCACGCCGGCGACCAGCTCCTTCTTCAGCTCCTCGCTACCCGCCTCACCCGAGATCAGCGTAACGAACGCGTAGATACCCTGGCCCTTGATGTCGTGGTGGCAACCGACCACCGCAGCCTCGGCGACCTTCGGGTGCGCGACCAGCGCGCTCTCCACTTCCGCGGTGCCGATGCGGTGGCCGGATACGTTGATCACGTCATCGACGCGGCCGGTGATCCAGTAGTAGCCGTCTTCGTCGCGGCGGGCGCCGTCACCGGTGAAGTAGTTGCCCGGGTAGGCCTTGAAGTAGGTATCGATGAAGCGCTGGTGGTCGCCGTACACCGTGCGCATCTGGCCCGGCCACGAATCGGTGATCACCAGGTTGCCGCTGCAGGCGCCTTCCTGCACCTTGCCCTCGGCATCGACGATGGCCGGCTTGATCCCGAAGAACGGCAGCGTCGCGGAACCGGGCTTCAGGTCGATCGCACCCGGCAATGGCGTGATCAGGAAGCCCCCCGTCTCGGTCTGCCACCAGGTGTCGACCACCGGGCAGCGCTCTTCGCCGACCACGCGGTAATACCAGTTCCACGCTTCCGGGTTGATCGGCTCGCCGACCGTGCCCAGGATGCGCAGGCTCTTGCGCGAGGTCTTCTTCACCGGCTCGTCGCCTTCGCGCATCAGCGCGCGGATCGCCGTCGGTGCGGTGTAGAAAAGCGTCACCTTGTGCTTGTCGACCACCTGCCAGAAGCGGCTGAAATCCGGGTAGTTCGGCACGCCGTCGAACATCACGACGGTCGCGCCATTCGCCAGCGGGCCATACACCACATAGCTGTGGCCGGTGATCCAGCCGACATCGGCCGTGCACCAGTAGATATCGTCCTCGCGCAGGTCGAAGGCGAGCTCGTGGGTGAGGCTGGTGTAGGTCAGGTAACCACCGCTGGTGTGCAGCACGCCCTTCGGCAGGCCCGTCGAGCCCGAGGTGTACAGGGTGAACAGCGGATCTTCCGCGTTCATCGGCTCGGCCGGGCACTCCGTGGACTGCCCTTCCATCAGGGTGTGATACCAGCGGTCGCGCGGCGACTGGACGTTGATCGCCCCGCCAGTGCGCTTCACCACGATCACGGTCTCGACGCTGTTGGTGTTCGGCCGGCTCAGCGATTCATCGACATTAGCCTTCAGCGGGATCTTCTTCCCGCCGCGGCAGCCCTCGTCGGCGGTGACGATGAGCTTGGCCTTCGAGTCGGCGATGCGGCTCGCCAGCGAATCCGGCGAGAAACCACCGAAAACGACCGAATGGATGGCGCCGATGCGGGCGCAGGCCAGCATGGCCACGGCCGCCTCGGGGATCATCGGCAGGTAGATGACCACACGGTCGCCCTTGCCGACGCCCAGGTTCTTCAGCGTGTTGGCGAACTGGCAGACCTCGGCGTGCAGCTGGCGATAGGTCAGCGTGCGGGTTTCGTTCGGGTCATCGCCTTCGAAAATAATCGCGGTCTTGTCGCCGCGCTTATCGAGGTGGCGGTCGAGGCAGTTGGCGGCCACGTTGAGCTCGCCATCCTCGTACCACTTGATGTGCAGGTTGGCCGGATCGTAGGACACGTCCTTGATCTTCGTCGGCTTTTTGATCCAGTCCAGGCGCTCGCTCATCTTCTTCCAGAAGCCCTCCGGATCCTGGACCGACTCCGCGTACATGCGCTGGTAGTCATCCTTGCGGATACGCGCCTTTTCGGCGAAGGCGGGATCGACCGGGTGGATCTCGGACATGCTGGCTCCTGCGGCACAAAGGTTACGTGGGGGCTTGGACCCTGAGTGTAACGTCGCGGCGCAGCATACGGATGCGGCGTGCTTACGACTTTGGTCGAGGTTCGACCTTTGGCGAATGGATGCCCGGCCCGGCCTGTCACATTCTCGGCCTGCCAAGGGTTGGGGAGACCATTGATGAAGACCACGCATTCCGGTGGCCGCAAGGCCATCGCCTTAAGCGTTGCTTGTGCCCTCATGCTGCCGCTCGCGGCCATGCCGGACACCGCCCACGCGCAGTCGAAGTCGAAGAAGACATCCAGCCGCGAGGCGCAGCTGGAGCAGCGAGTGAACCAGCTCGAGCAGCAGCTGGCCGAGCTGAAAGCCATGATCCAGGAACAGAAGGCGGCGACCACCGAGGCGGCGACCACCGCCCAGGCCGCGCAGACCCAGTCGCAGGCCACCGAGGAGAAGGTGACCAAGGTCGAGAAGACCGTGGCGGCCGTGCCGGCGAAGCCTTCCTTCACCACGGGCACCGCACCGGGCGTCTCGCTGGCGTTGCACGGCTTCATCAACGTCAGCGGCTTCAAGCAGGATGGCAACTACCAGTACGGCAACGGCCAGAACGCGGAATACCCGCTGCCGGGTGCGTCAGGCAAGGCCAACTCGATCACCGGCGTCGATGTGCGCAACACGCGCTTCTGGCTCGACTTCACCGGCGCCCGGTTCAACGAGAACTGGACCGGCTCGGGCCGTATCGAAATGGACTTCTTCGGTGGCTTCAACGGCACCGGCGCGTATGCCGGTTCACAGCCGGAGCAGCGCCTGCGCCAGGCGTACATGGATATCAGCAACGTCGACACGGGCACCACGTTCCGCATCGGCCAGATGTGGCAGCTGCTCTTCCCGCTCGATTACGTCCCGCAATCGCTCTCGCACATCGCCTTCCCGCTGGGCTACGGCACCGGCCTCATCGGCTGGCGCTACCCCGGCGTCGTCTGGATGCAGGACCTGAACCACGGGTCGGAAGGCACGAAGTGGCGCTTCGACCTCGGCGCCTACGAAGGCAGCTGGAACGGCCCGGGTGCCACGACCAACTTCCTGACCGCCGGCAACGCGGGCTTCAAGCCGCAGATCCAGGCCCGCATCACGGCGAAGGGCAAGGACTGGCAGGCCTTCCTCGGTGCGCACTACAGCCGCATCGACCTGCACGGCGTGGATGGCAACACCGTCACGCCGATCAAGGGCAACGTGAAGAGCACCGCGGTGGAACTGGGTGGCATGTGGACGCCCGGCAACTTCATCCTGAAGGGCGCCGTGTACACGGGTAACGCCATCGGCCAGATGTTCGGCGACCTCTCGCAGTTCGGCGATATCAAGGACAAGGGCGCCTGGGCGCAGGCGGGCTACAAGTTCGACAAGCACTGGACGCTGTTTGCGTTCGGTTCGGTGAGCAAGCCCGACAAGGACGATGTGCTGCGCTGGCGCGCTGCCAACACCGCCGGCCTGCTGAAGGGCCAGCAACAGGCGCTCAGCCTGCAGTACACCACCGGACCCTTCGACTTCAGCGGCGAATGGATCCACTCCAAGATTTACTCGACGACGACCAATGGCCTCGGCCGCCAGACGGATTCCGGCAACGAGTACACCCTTAACGCGATGTACCGCTTCTGACGGAGACCCGCATGGCCACCACCGCATCCGGCATGCATGCCGCAGGCAATATCGGCACCAGTCACAAACGCGTGATCTTCGCGTCCAGCCTGGGCACCGTGTTCGAATGGTATGACTTCTATCTGTACGGCTCGCTCGCGGCCACGATCGGCAAGCAGTTCTTCACCGGCCTCAACGACACCAGCCAGTTCATCTTCGCGCTGCTGGCGTTCGCCGCGGGCTTCGCCGTCCGGCCGTTCGGTGCCATCGTGTTCGGGCGCATCGGTGATCTCATCGGGCGCAAGTACACGTTCCTCGTCACGATCATCATCATGGGTACGTCCACGTTCCTCGTGGGTGTCCTTCCCGGATACACAACGATAGGCGTCGCGGCGCCCGTGCTGCTCATCCTGTTACGCCTTCTGCAGGGCCTGGCCCTGGGTGGCGAATATGGCGGCGCGGCGACGTACGTTGCCGAGCACGCACCGGATGGCAAGCGCGGCCTGTACACCAGCTTCATCCAGATCACCGCGACGTTCGGCCTGTTCCTCTCGTTGCTGGTGATCCTGGGCACGCGCCTCGGCATGGGCGCCGACACCTTCGATGCCTGGGGCTGGCGTATTCCGTTTCTGATCTCGGCGATCCTGGTTGGCGTGTCGGTGTATATCCGCCTGCAGCTGCATGAGTCGCCGGTGTTCCAGCAGATGAAGGCCGAGGGCAAGCAGTCCAAGGCGCCGCTGACCGAAGCCTTTGGCCAGTGGAAGAACCTGCGCCTCGTGATCCTCGCCCTGCTCGGCGCTACTGCCGGCCAGGCCGTGGTCTGGTACACGGGCCAGTTCTACTCGCTCTACTTCCTGACCCAGAGCCTGAAGATCGATGCCACCACCGCGAACCTGCTGATCGCCGCGGCGTTGTTCATTGGTACACCGTTCTTCGTGTTCTTTGGCTGGCTCTCTGACCGGGTCGGGCGCAAGCCGGTCGTGCTCGCCGGTTGCCTCATCGCCGCGCTCACCATGTTCCCGATCTTCAAGGGCCTTACCCACTTCGGTAACCCGGCGATCGAAGCCGCCGCCGCAACCGCGCCGGTGGTCGTCACCGCCGACCCGGACGCGTGCAGCTTCCAGTTCGATCCGGTGGGCAAGCACACCTTCACCAGCTCCTGCGACGTGGCGAAGAGCGTGTTGGCAAAGAAGGGCATCCCGTACAGCAATGCCGCCGCTTCCGCGGGCACGCTGGCGACGGTGAAGATCGGTGATGAGGTGATCGAATCGTTCGAGGGTGCTGGCCTGGACAAGGCGACCTTCACCGGGCAGAGCAAGGCGTTCACGGAGAAGGTGGATGGCCAGCTGAAGACCGCGGGCTACCCGGCGAAGGCGGATCCCTCACAGACGAACTATCCGATGCTGGTGGTGCTGCTCGCTATCCTGGTGATCTACGTGACCATGGTCTACGGCCCGATCGCCGCGTGGCTTGTGGAGATGTTCCCGACCCGCATCCGCTACACGTCGATGAGCCTGCCGTACCACATTGGTAATGGCTGGTTCGGCGGGTTCGTGCCGACCATCGGGTTCATGCTCGTGGCCTGGAAGGGCGATATCTACTACGGGCTCTGGTATCCGGTGATCGTGGCGCTGATGACCTTCGTGGTGGGGTTGTTCTTTGTGCGGGAGACGAAGGACGTGCCGCTGGAGCATTGAGGCGGATACCGTTCGCACCCATGCCGCTTATTGGGTGCGAACGGTGCACTATCTCGGCCCATACGCGCTTCACCCAGGCGATAGAGAACGCCAGTAGAACAATGGCGGCGACCATGAGGAATCGCGTGCACTGAGATTGGGTTGTTGTACATTTGTACAATGACCCAGCCGATTCCCATGATCCGCCCGCACAAGGGCAGGGGCGCCGCCTCCAACCCGGAGGGCCGGTTCGAGACCACCCGGTACCAGGCCGAGGACGACGGCTGGCATCGTGAGGAAGAGGATCGCCGCCCCGCTACCACCGTGAGCCAGGAACTGGCCCGAGGCGTGGTGTCTCGGAATGACTCGCCGGATGTAGGTTTCGATCAGGCGATCAATCCGTACCGGGGTTGCGAGCACGGTTGCATCTATTGCTACGCGCGCCCCTCGCACGGCTACCTCAACCTCTCCGCCGGCCTGGACTTCGAGACGAAGCTGTTCGCCAAGGTCAACCTGGCGGAGATTCTCCGCGACGAGCTGGCGAAGAAGAACTACACCTGCAAGCCGATCAACATCGGCAGCAACACCGATCCGTACCAGCCGATCGAGAAGCAGTGGCGCCTTACTCGCGCGGCGCTGGCGCTGCTGAATGAGTGCAACCACCCGTGCACCATCGTTACGAAGAACGCATTGATCGAGCGCGACCTCGATATCCTCGCGCCGATGGCCGAGCGGAATCTGGTGCAGGTGTTCATCTCGATCAATTCACTGGACAACAAGCTGGCGTCGAAGCTGGAGCCGAGAGCGTCGGCGCCTCATCGTCGATTGCAGGCGGTGAAGACACTGCACGATGCTGGCGTACCCGTCGGCGTACTGGTCGCGCCGATCATTCCAGCGCTCAACGAGAAGGATGTGGAAGGCATCATCGAGCGGGCCGCTGCCAACGGCGCCAACTCGATCGGCTATACCTGCATTCGTTTACCGCACGAGTTGAAGCAGCTGTTCCGGGAATGGCTGGAGATTCACTATCCCGATCGCGCCGCGCACATCATCAGCCTCATCCAGCAGATGAATGGCGGGAAGGATTACGACAGCAACTTCGCTACGCGGATGCGCGGGCAGGGGATCTTTGCGGACATTATTCGTAAGCGGGTGCAGGTGGCTTCACGGAAGGCGGGGCTGCATCGGGCCTGGGACACGGTGTTGGATACGTCGCGGTTTGTGGCGCCTAGGATTCATTCGCCGCAGGGGGAGTTGTTCTAGCGAACTACCGGACTTTCCCGGTACTTCCGGGCCATGAGCCGGTCCGTTACAGCACTTACCCTGTCGGCCTCCCCCACGCGAATACAGTCGTGACCGACGCCCCATCCTCGAAGCGATCGCTCATCTGGTTCCTGTTCTGGCTTGTCGCGCTGAGCGCGCCGGTCTGTTCGCTGTCGGTAGCCATCGGCAGCGAGCCACCCATGATCTCGCGCATACTGATGTGGTGCCCCGGCACTGCCGCGCTGCTTACCTGCCTGATCTGTCACCTGGACATCCGCTCGCTTGGCTGGAGCTGGCCACGCGCGCGGCATCTGGGCTGGAGCTACGCGCTCCCCTGGCTTTATGCCGTGCCCGTCTATCTGCTGGCATGGGCGATGATTCCCGGCGCATTCCAGTGGGATCACTTCAGCGCACCACTCGCCGCGACGTTCAAGGTCACCTCGCACCCCACCGCGTTTGCAGCATTCTTCGGCATTCCCACCACGATGGTATTCATCGTCCTCGGCACCATGGCGTGGACGCTCGGCGAGGAACTTGGCTGGCGTGGCTTCCTGGTGCCGCGGCTGTACGCGCGCTGGGGCTACGTGGGGACCAGTTTCGCCGTCGGCTTGCTTTGGGCGGCCTGGCACTACCCCGTTCTTCTCGGTGCCGATTACAACGCAGGCACGCCCGCGGCTTACGCCATCAGCTGCTTTACCGTCATGGTGGTGGGCCTGAGTTTTGTGATGACCTGGCTACGCATGGCATCGGGCAGCGTCTGGCCTTGCGTGATCCTGCATGCGGTGCATAACACCCTGATCCAGGGCGTGCTTGATGCGTCGACCGCGACGAATGGCCGCGCACCGTACGTCACAACGGAGTTTGGCTTTGGCCTGGCTGTAGCGCTCGCTGTCTGCGCTGTCGTACTTGCCTCGAACCAGCGGAACGCACTCCGCGCGGCCCACTGCCCGAACGCTTAGCATCGGGGTGGGGCTCCGAAGCCCGCGGTTGGCCCCGGAATGCCAACCATTCGTCCCACTAGCCGTTGCCACTGTGGGATCTGGCGGCGATCATCGCCTCTTCTGACGAAGAAGACTACTCAATGTTCGAGACGGACCTCCACGCCTGGCTGCAGTCGTTCAATGCCCCTTGGGTGCTGGCGCTGATGCGTGCCATCACCTTCATGGGCTATGACTGGATTTATCCGCTGATCGTTATCGGTGCCTGCTTCGGGGGGCGTCTTAGGCCGGGCCTCACCGTGACGCTGTCGCTTCTTCTCGCTTCGGTCGCGATACATGGTGGCAAGGACTACTTCGAGCTCCCACGACCCAGTGACGTCGATGCAAGGCTGATGGACGGTGGGATGCCGCACCAGGCCTTGTTTCCGGGCGGGAGTGCACGTGACGCCTGGTCGTTGCCCGAGCCGGGCGCCGCTGCCGCGCTTCGGGCAACAAAGGAGCCGGACTATGGCTTTCCAAGCGGACACGTTGGTGCAACCGTCGCCGGTTGGCTGGGCTTGTGCCTGGCCTTTGGCTGGCGTCGTCGAACGTGGGCGGTCGCCCTTGCCTGGGGCGTCGCAATGGCGATTTCCCGCATGTACCTTGGTCGTCACTTCCTCGCTGACGTGCTTGGCGGGCTGGCGATTGGCCTTTGGGCTGCCGCCGCCGCCACAGTCGTAATGCGGCACGGTAGATTACCTGTCCGTGCAATCGCTTTCGCCAGCATCGTCGCGTGTCTCGTCCTGTTTCGCACAGACCTGGTCGATGTAGCAAAAGTCGCAGGACTTGCCGTGGCAATCGCATGGTTCGAGTGGCGTGGCTATCCGGTCGAGCGAAGCGGCTGGGCATCTACTATCGGCCGACTCACGGTGGGTGTTGCCGGTTTCGAATGCCTCCGCTGGGGCGCAACGTTCGTCGCGCTGCCCAAGTTCATTGTCGCAGCCCTTGTGACCGCAGCCATGTTTCCCTGCGTCGTCTATCTCGCTGCACGTTTTCGGCTTTACGAATCCCCACCTGAAAGCTGATCAGCGGATAGCTTCTCATTCGCTGGTTCGCGGTGCATCCATCCGGCGAACCTCTGCGTATACCCCCTTGGGACATACGAATGGGATTCCCATGTGGATGCGCATCATCAACTTCGTCGGTTACCAGGCATTGTGGTTTGCCCTGGTGATCGGTGCGTCGCGCGGGGCGACGACAGTACCGGCCATCATCGCGTGCGCGTTCGTGGCCCTGCAGCTTCCGTTTGGCTCCGATCCCATGGCCGATGTGCGTCGCCTGATCGTGGCCGTTGCCTTCGGCACGTTTGTGGATGGCGTGCCGTCGCTGCTCGGATGGTGGCACTACGCCACGCCGTCACCCGCGTTCCCTGCGGGCGGCGCGCCACTATGGATCCTTGCGCTATGGGCTTCGTTCGCGACCACGATTGATCGTTCCCTCCGCGTGGTGCGCACACACCCGTGGCTCGGCGTAATCCTTGGCGCAGCCGGTGGGCCCGCGGCTTATGAAGCCGCCGCGCGTGGATGGCAAGCGGTGGTATTCAGCTGCCCGCCCGCGTTGTACCTGGGCTGGCTGGGTGTGAACTGGGCCATCGCCATGGCGGTGCTCGTACGTGGCGTGAGCGGCCCCGAGGCGAAGTCCCGGCCCTCCCCCGGGACATCCGGAACGTGATGGTGGACGACCTGACCGTCGTCATGACGTGGCTTCGCCTGACGATTGACACCTCAGCGACTCATCCTGACGAGTATCTTCCCCCTGGCGTGCCCCGTAGCTAGCTTCTCCAGCGCCGCGCGTACCTCCGTGAGGTCAAAAATCGCATCGGTGATGATTTGCAAGGTTCCCTGCTGGAACTGCGCAACAGCATTGGCGAGGTACGGCGTAGCGGTGGCGAAGAACACGGCGGCGCCTTTGTTGCTCCCGCGTGCCTCGATGTTGAAATCGGCGAGCGTCGCAATGCGGCCGTCCGGTCCGAGCACGCCCCACGACTTCTCGAGCGTCTCGCCGCCAAGCGTGTCGAGTACGACGTCAATGTTCCTGAGCCGTGTGAAATCGTCCTGGCGATAATCGATGACTTCGTTTGCGCCGAGTTCCTTGACCAGATCGTGATTGCGATCGGACGCGGTGGCTATGACGTGGGCTCCCATCAGCGCTGCCTGCTGCACCGCCATGGTGCCCACACCGCCGGCACCACCGTGGATCAGCACGCGTTCGCCGGCCTTAAGCTTCGCGACATCAGAAAGGGCCTGCTTCGCAGTACCGTACGTGGTCGGCAATGACGCGGCCTGTTCGAAGCTCATCGCGGAGGGGATACGGCGAACGTCGGCGGCTGGAAGGCGGACCTGCTCAGCAAGCGCGCCTCCGGTAGCCGGGTTAGTGCGGCCAAATACCCGATCGCCGATATCCAGGTCGGTGACGCCTTCGCCGACGGCTTCAACGACGCCGCTGAAGTCGGTGCCCGGCGTATATGGCAGATCGATGGGAAAGACCTGCTGCATGGTTCCCGCGACAATCTTCAGGTCGAGCGGGTTGAGGCCGACTGCTTGGATGGCGATGACGACCTCGCCAGAGCCGGCCACGGGAGCGGCGATGTCGGTGATCACAATGGTTTCCGGGCCGCCAAAGGAAGAGATCTGGGCTGCTTTCATTTCAGTCCCCCTTCGGGAACTGGCCGAGCTGCATGAAGAAGCCGAACCAGTCCTCCATGTGCCAGGTCGTGGTGAGCTTCAGGTCCTGGAGTTCGTGGAACTCGTGCAGCCGGAAGGCGACGGCTTTGCCGGTGGCGGGGATGCCGAAGATCTCGCCGAGGTGAGTGCCCGTGATTTCGGCACGGACCCCGGCCTTGCCCGGCTCCTGCACCATGTCGTGGACGATGATGTTCACGTCGGGGAAGGCTTGGATAAAGCCGCGGATGATGTCCTTGATGCCGGCCGGACCAGGCGCCTGGCCGGGAGCCAGCGGAATGTCGTCCCATGTCGGGGCAAGCACGCTGTCGACCAGGTCGGGGTTCTTTTCGCTGAAGGCTCGGTAGAGGGTTTCAACGGCCTGGCGTTCGGCCTGAAGGCGTCGCTGCGTATCGATCGGGAGCGTGTTCATGTCAGTCTCCATCGGCTAGTGGTGGGCGATGGAGCACAGTCTGGGCGGCCATTCCGTATCCGTCCAACAGATAGCGGATATAACGTAATATTGATTCCATGGATTTTCATGGCATCGACCTGAACCTGTTGGCCGCGTTCGACGCGCTGATGCGTGAGCGAAACGTCACCCGCGCGGCCGCGGAAGTCGGAGTAAGCCAGCCCGCCATGAGTGCGGCGCTGGCGCGGCTTCGCAAACTCGCAGGCGACCCGTTGTTCCATCGAAGCGCCGCCGGCCTGTTGCCCACCGCGCGGGCCCGCGATCTCGCCGCACCCATCGCCGAGGCGCTGCAGCAGATCCGCGCCGTACTTGTCGACGAGACGGTGTTCGTGCCGGCACAGGCAACGCAGGCGTTCAAGATCGGCCTGTCGGACTACCCCGCCTTCGTGCTGTTGCCCGCAATCACGATGGCGCTGCGTGAGCAAGCCCCGGGTGCGACACTTTCCGTGCACGCGTTCACCGGCCGCGACGAGGCAGTGGATCTGCTCGATGCGGGAACGGTAGACGTCGCCATCGGAGTTCCACCATTGCACAACGATCGCCGCATCCTGTCGCGGCCGATCCTGCGTGATAGCTTCGTCACCATCGTCGCCAACCATCATCCCGTGGCGCGCCGTGGCATGGACATGAAGGCATTCCTGTCGCTATCCCACGTACTCGCGTCGCCGGAGGGCGAGGGCTACGGTCTTGTGGACCAGGCGCTGGCGGAAAAGGGGAAGTCGCGTCGCCTCGCACTGGTGCTGCCGCAAATGTTCGTCGTGCCGTCGGTTATCGCGCAGACCGACATGACCGCGACGCTGATGCAGCGCGTCGTGCTCGCGTCCGCGTCTGCGCGCACGATCGCGACGTTCCCGCCACCCGTGCAGCTGCCGGACATCACGTTCCACGCGCTATGGCACCGCCGCAACGATGCGAACTCGGCGCAGACGTGGTTTCGCGAGTTGGTCGCCGGCTGTGCGGAAGCGCTATAACTGTCTCACGGCCCAATGTGGGAGTGACAATGCGAAGCATCTTCGAGCTGGTAGTCGTAACCGCAGGGCGTGTAACGCGGGAGATGCGGCGGCGCTATCTCCTGGGCAAACCAATCAAAGATCGGCTTTCGGTGACCTTCGACGACGCCTGTGTGACCGTAAAGGACACACAGGGCATGGACGAGGCATGGAAACAGGCGTTCTACTGGAAGGATGTGCGACAGGTCTGCGTTAAAGACGGCGGGATGATGGGAAGCGACCTCATCTACATATCCGTGACCGGTTCCGATGCATGGGTTGTCGTCCCCATAGAGGCCGAGGGCGGCAGCGCGTTCTATCAATCTATTCGTGCGCGCGGCTTGTTCCCGGACGAGGTTGCGGCCAAGGCTGTCCGTGAAGCCGATGGGCGGACCTACTGCTGGCCGCCGGACAAGGACTAGTACGTCGCTCCGGGGTAGCTCGGCAGCTAGCTTGATGACTCCGTAGCTCGCCCCTTTGCCCACCGCCGGGCTATCCGGCGACATTGCGGCCGTCACATTCCCAGGCGCATCCTCTGAGCTACCACCCTCTGCCGTCATCCAGGCCCCCGACCACCCGCCACCGGAGACCGCCCATGAACCGTCGCGAATTCTCGACCCGCTTGATCCTTGGCCTTTCCGCCGTGGCGCTGTCGACAAAGGCCATGGCGCTCCAGGCGGCCGGCGTGGCGGCACCCACCAAGGCAAGCAACATCGTCATGGTCCACGGCCTTTTCGCCGATGGCTCGTCGTGGTCGGAGGTGATTCCCCTGCTGCAGGCGAAGGGCCTGAATGTCACGTCGGTGCAGAACCCGCTGACGACCCTGCCTGAAGCGGTCGAGGCCTGCCGCCGCGTGCTCGACCGCCAGGACGGCCCGACGGTGCTCGTGGGCCATTCGTTCTCCGGCATGATCGTGACGGAAGCCGGCGTGCACCCGAAGGTAGCGTCGCTGGTGTACGTCGCGGCGCGCGCACCGGACGCCGGCGAGGACTACACGGCCCTGGCGAAGAAGTACCCCACGCCGCCCGCGTCCAACGGCATCGTGTTCGATGGCGACGAAGGGCGTCTCACGGAAGAGGCCTTCCTGCGCGATTTCGCGGGCGACCTTCCGAAAGACAAGGCGCTCGCGCTCTATGCGGTGCAGGAGCCCTTCAAGAAGGCACTGCTAACCGGCAAGACGACCAACGCCGCGTGGCGCCAGAAACCGAGCTTCTATGCGGTGTCGACCGAGGACCGCACCATCAACCCTGACCTCGAGCGCTACATGGCCAAGCGCATGAATGCGCAGACCATCGAACTGAAGGCCAGCCACGTTTCGATGATTTCGCATCCCCGCGAGATCGCCGACCTGATACTGAAGGCAGCGGGCTAACGCGAAGCGACGTCACCCCTCCTGTCGCGGCGGCCGCTTCATAGCCAGCAGCATCGTCAGGTCATGACGGTCGGCTGCCGAAGCGATGTTCATGGTCAGCCATTTGCCATCCGGGTAGCTCGGTGCCTCGTCGTATTGCGTGACCAGGGACTCCCGCCACGCATAACGCCTCTCCTCGAACTTCTCGCGTTCGGCGCGACCGAACACCACGATCGCCGACAACCGCTTGTACTCAGGGAGCAGCGTGCAAAACGCCTTGGTCTTCTTGTAGCGAAGGGACCAACCGCGTTTCTTGCCGCCATAGATCCATTCCGGCGAAAAAACGCCCGGATATAACGTATCGATCCAGTCCTGCAATGCCTTCCAGTGCGCGAAGGCTTTTGCACCGAGCCACTGGTGGATGGTGTTGTCGTCCGGCGGCGTCGTGTTGTCGGAGATTCTGTCGCCAATCTGGATGGCTTGTTCCACGTGACCTCCTGAAACCTCGTGCAGCAGCACCGGTGGGTCGGGGCTCGGCAGTCAACGAGGCCCCGGGATACGCTGCTAATGCTCCACCACATCAGGGTGCCCCGAAAGAACCAAAACCGTCGGCGTTCGCTGTACCAGCGGAGCGCAGGCTAGGCGGATTCCCGAATCAGCCGGTCCAGCTGTTCGCAGACCGTCGGAATCTGCGCTTCACTCACGGTGGCCAGGCCCAGCAGAAGCCCAGGCTCGACGGGGCCGCCCGGAACGAACCACGCGGAGAGCGGAGATGGCGTGATGCCGAGCTCACCCGCTTTCCTGCAAACCAGGGTATCCGACACGCCGGCCGGAAGGCGCATGACCACCGCGAGGCCGCCGATGTGCGCGTCATATCCCAACGCGTTCAGCGTGGCCTTCAGCAGCTCGCCTCGCGCGACGCACATTCGTCGTACCCGTCCCAGGTGCCTCATGTAATGCCCGTCCTGCATGAACCGTGCAGTGGCAAGCTGTATGCCCGGGCCTGGCGCCGAACCATAGAAGAGCGCGGCTTCGGAAAACCGATCCACGAGCCCCGCCGGCGCCACGATGAAGCCAAGCCTCAATGCCGGGCTGATGGTCTTGCTGAATGACCCGATATGGATCACGCGTCCACTACGGTCCAGCGATGACATGGCCGGCGCTGCGCGGCGCGTCAGCTGGAGTTCGCCCAGGTAGTCATCTTCGATAACCCATGCGCCGGTTCGCGCTGCCCACGCGATCAATTCATTCCGCCGACTGAGCGACAACGTCGCGCCGAGTGGCGCATGTTGCCCTGCCGTTACCAGTGCGAGCGCTGCATCCGCTGAGCGCTCCATGGCGTGGGCAACGTCCATGCCCTCGCCGTCGACCGGGATGCCCACGGGAACCAGGCCGGCGAACTCAAGCGCCATGCGACTCTGGAAGAAGCCCGGGTTCTCCACCCACGCCTCGCGGCCTTGTACATCGAGCACGCGCAACACAATGCCGAGTGCGCCGGAAAAGCCCGCGGTGATAAAGATCTGGGAGGGACTGCATTCAATCCCGCGAGCAAGCGCGAGTTGCGCGGCAATGGCGCGACGGAATGCTGCTTCACCGCGCGGATCCGGATAAACCGCTGGCGCATCGACCTCCATGCGCGCGGCCTGCGCCCGCAGGCGCGCCATAACGGTGGCGGGCAGCCCCTTCGGCGGCGGCACGCCCATCTGGAAGACACCCGGCGTAGCAAGCAGGTGGTTATACAGCTCGGGGGATGCGTCTTCTTCCTGGAAGGAATGAACCAGGCTCGCCACTGGAAGGCGACTGGCAACGCGTGTTCCACCAGACCGCGACGAGGTCACGACCTGCTCATCGGCGAGGCGATCGTAAGCGGTCTTTACAGTTCCCCTGGCGACGCCAAGCTGTTCGGCCAGCGTGATCCACGAGGGCAGCCTCGCCCCGGGCGCCAACACGCCACTCCTGATCGAAGCAATGACACCGTGGCAGATCTGCTCGGCCAGGGTGGCATCGGACGATCGATCGATCTTGATGCGCAGCTCGTGACCCATGGGCCATGGTACAGCGAAAAAAAATCGTTTTGGTGCTTACCGTCGAAGCATGCCGAGCGCACGATGCGCTCCACTCACCGACATCCCTACGAGGCACGTTATGAACGCTGTCATCGCTCCCCGTTCCGTTGTGTCGTCCATCGAAAACCGCGTATCCAATCCGGTCATCGAAAGCATCCTGAGTCGTAGTGCCGCAAAGTATTACGACCGAACCGCAACGCTCAGCGACGATCAGATCCGCCAACTTGTACAAATCGGTACAAGTGCGCCGACGTCCTTTCACCTACAGAACTGGCGGTTCATTGCCGTCCGTTCGGCGGCCGAAAAAGCACGCCTCAGCCCGATCGCGTGGAGCCAGCCGGCCATCACCGATGCGGCAGTCACCTTCATTGTATGCGGCCAGCTCGCCGACTCCAGCGTGATACCTGAGCGCCTGGCACCGGTGGTCGCGGCCGGCATCATGCCGGAAAGCATGGTCCCCGAATGGGAGATTCCGGCGCGCAATCTCTACAAGGATTTCCCCCAGCGTCAGCGCGACGAAGCCGTCCGTACGGCTACTTTCGGCGCCGCTGCCATCATTTACGCCGCGCGCTCGATGGGACTAGGATCGACACCGATGATCGGATTCGATGCCGACGCAGTCCACGAAGAATTCGGTCTTGCCGACGACGAAGTGCCGGTGATGTTGCTCGCCGTTGGCAAGGAACGCCCTGGCAACTGGCCGCAGAAGCCGCGGCGTCCACTCGCTGAAGTGCTCGATTTCGTCTAAGGAGGTGCGCATGAATATCCTCCATATCGATTGCAGTCCGCGTCCGGAATCACACAGTCGCCGGCTGTCGGCAGCGATCGTGGAAAGAATCCTTGCGCTGGCGCCTGATGCGGACATCACCCGGCGCGATCTGGCTATCACGCCTGTGCCGCACGCTCCATCCGATTACGCAACGACGCTGTCGACGCCAGCCACTCTGGCCGCGCCCGTGCCGGGCTCACTCGACTTGTCCGAGTTGCTTATCCGGGAAGTCGAGGCGGCGGACGTGGTCGTCATCGGGACGCCCATGAACAACTTCACGGTACCGTCGGTACTCAAGGCGTGGATCGACCAGGTGCTTCGTGCGGGCCGCACGTTCAAGTCGACACCGAACGGAAAGGTTGGATTACTGAGGGACCGGCCCGTGCTCATTGGCGTCGCATCGGGCCTGGTGTTCAGTGGTGAAAGAGCCAGTCAGCCCGACTTCCTTATGCCGTACCTATCAGTCGTCCTCGAAACCATCGGATTGAAGTCGGTACAGTTCATCGCGGTGCAGGCGACGGCGTTCCTTGATGCGGCGCAGGCTGTGTCAGCACGGGAACACGCCCTGAAAGCCCTCAAGCTTGGACTGATCGGAGAGCGCGCTCTCCTGGCGATCCAGAGTTACTGAGACTTCCAGCTCAACGAGCCCCAGCCCGCCCACGCGCCCGCGCCAGTTCAAAGAACGCGGTGACGTAATCGATATCCATATCAGTTTCCCGTACACCCAGGTGGATCTGCTTGGCGATACCGCCCTTGCCGAGGCGAAGGGCTACCAGCGGCATCTTCTCCGCGTATTCCTCGGCAAGCCAGCGCGGCAGCGCCGCGACACCGCGCCCGCTCGCCACCATCTGCATCATGATATCCGTGGTCTCGATGGCCTTCTGCTTCCGCGGGCTGATGCCGGCGGGCTGCAGGAACTGGCTATATACATCGAGGCGGTCGAGCGTAACGGGATACGTGATGAGCACTTCGTTGGACAAGTGCTCGGGCTTGAGCCACTCGTGTCCGGCCAGGGCATGCGACTGGCTCACGACGAGTACCTGCTCGTAGTCGAACACCGGCTCGTAGTGCAGGCCGGTCTTGTACAGCGGATCCGGCGTAACGAGCAGGTCGATCTCGTGGCCGAACAGCGCGCCGATGCCGCCGAACTGGAACTTCTGCTTCACGTCGACATCCACTTCCGGCCACGCCTTCAGGTACGGCGACACGATCTTCAGCAGCCACTGGTAGCACGGGTGGCACTCCATCCCGATCCGCAGGGTGCCACGCTCGCCCTGGGCAAACTGGCGCAAGCGCGTTTCGGCGAGTTCGAACTGGGGAATGAGTCGATTGGCGACGGCGAGCAGGTATTCCCCCGCCTGTGTCAGGCGCAAGGCACGGCCCTGGCGCAGCCAGAGTTCCGCGCCAAGCTCGCGTTCGAGCTTGCGCATGGTATGGCTCAGCGCCGACTGGGTCAGGCAGAGGAACTCGGCCGCCTTGGTCAGCGAGCCCTGCTGCTCCACGGCGCGGAGAATGGTGAGGTGTCCGCGCTCTAGCATGAAGGAATGCCCTGCTTACTCATGCGTCGGGTGCAGCCAGCTTCACGATGCTCGAGAAGTCGAGACCGCCGCGCCCCGCCTTGCTGTTCAGCGCGTACAGGTTGCGCGCCAGTTCGCCCAGCGGGATCGTCGCGCCGACGCCCATCGCGGCTTCCGCGGCCAGGCCGAGATCCTTGAGCATCAGGTCGGTGCCGAAGCCACCGGTATAGCCGCGCGAGGCTGGCGCATTCTCGAGCACGCCGGGCCACGGGTTACATACCTCGGTCGCCCAGCTGCGGCCCGTGCTCACCGCCATCATCTGCGAGAGCACCGCCGGGTCCAGCCCGTGTGCCGCGCCGAGTGCCAGTGCCTCGCCGGTCACGGCCATGATGACGCCCAGGGCCATGTTGTTGCAGAGCTTCGCGACCTGGCCCGCGCCGCTATCGCCCACGTGGAAGATGTTCTTGCCCATCGCGTTCAGTACCGGACGCGCGCGCTCCAGCGCGTCGTTCGTGCCACCGACGATAAACGTCAGGGTGCCGGCGGCAGCGCCGGCCGTACCGCCGGAGACCGGCGCATCCAGCATGGCGAGGGCGCGCCCGGCCGCAGCCTCGCTCACCTTCTTCGCCACGGCAGGTGCGATGGTGCTGCAGTCGATGACCAGCGCGCCATCGGGAATCAGGGGAAGGATGCCTTCCGTCCCGAGGTAAAGCCCTTCGACATGTCGGCTCGCCGGCAGCATCGAGATCACGATCTCGGCACCGGCCAGCGTGTCGCGTGCGCTCGTCGCGGCGACCGCACCGTGGCTCACGGCGGTGGCCACGGCGTCGGGTACCAGGTCGAAAACCCGCGGCGCGTGGCCGGCCTTGAGGAGGTTGGCGGCCATCGGGCCGCCCATGTTGCCCAGCCCGATGAAGGCGATCTGCGTCATTGTGGCTTTGCTCCGGAATGCGTCGTGGCACCGAGGTCGGCGAGCGGATGGCCCGCCGCGTCCCACCTCAGTTGGAAAAAGGTGTCGGCCCAGTCGCTCGAGGCGTCGGCCAACGTTGCCGGCCGCCAGCGCGGCTGGCGGTCCTTGTCGATGAGCAGCGCGCGGATGCCTTCCATGAAGTCGCCATGGGCCGCGCAATGCAGCGAGGCGATGTACTCCAGCCGGAACACATCGGCCAGCGACAGGTCGGCGGCGCGGCGCTGCAGTTCGTAAGCGAGGCGCGCGGAACCCGGCGCGCCGGCCGCGAGGGTTTCCCTGGCGGTGGCCAGCCACGGGTCGTCGCCCTCCATGCCAAGGATGCCTTCGACGATGGCATCGAGGCTGTCGCTAGCGACGATGGCGGCAATGCTCGCCTGGTGTGCCTGGAGCGGACCCGGCGCCGCTGGTGAAGCGAAGCCAGCCAGCACGTTATCCACCGCATGTGCGTTGTCGCCGGCGTCATCGCTCCAGTTCGCGGCGGCCAATGCGGCCAGGACGGCGTCGAGCTGGTCGCTGGCGATCTGGATATCGGCCATGTTCGCGTAGATAGCATCGCCCGCATTCAGTGCTGCGCCAGTGAGGGCGAGGAAAAGGCCGCCCCGCAGCGGTACGCGGTGCAGCAGCCAGCTGCCGCCGACATCCGGGTAGAGGCCGACGGTGATTTCCGGGAAGGCGAGGCGCGAGCGCTCGGTGACCACGCGGTGGCTCGCACCGGCCATGAGGCCCATGCCGCCGCCCATCACGATGCCATGCCCCCAGCACACGATGGGCTTGGCGTAGGTGTGGATACGGTAGTCAAGGCGATACTCGACCTCGAAGAACTCGCTCGCGTAGCGGTTCTCACGGACATCGGCATGGCCGCCCTCGCGAAACGCCTGCATCGAACGGTACAGCCCGTGCAGGTCGCCGCCTGCGCAGAAGGCCTTTTCGCCCGCGCCCTGCAGCACCACCAAAGCGATCGTAGGATCGTCCGCCCACGCAGCCAGGCGTTCATCCAGCAGCCGTGCCATGTCGAGCGACAGGCCGTTGAGCGTGCGCGGCGCGTTGAGCGTGGCGATGCCGATCCGGAACGAACCCGCCGGCCGCTCTTCAAACAGCACGGGGCTTTCGTCCTGCGGCTGGGCAACGTTCGCGGTCATGCGTTGGTCCACTCGGGCGCGCGCTTGTCGAGGAAGGCCTGGACGCCTTCGCGCTGGTCGGCGGTGTCGAACAGGTCGACGAAGGCTTCCCGCTCCGCCACCAGTGCGGTGGACAACGGCTGCGAACGCGTGGCCTGCACGAGGCGCTTGCAGGCGGCAAGGCTTACCGGGCTCTGCTTCGTCGCCTTCTCGGCCCATGCAAGCGCGAGCGCCTTGCCTTCACCCTTCGGCGCGACGGCTTCCACGAGGCCGATGCGCTCGGCCGTGGCCGCATCCACGCGCTCGCCCAGCAGGATCATGCGCTTGGCCCAGCCCTCACCGACCAGCCGGGCCAGGTTCTGCGTGCCGCCGGCGCAGGGAAGAAGACCCACGCTTGCTTCCGGCAGCGCCATCTGCGCGTGTGCCTCGGCGATGCGCAGGTCGCATGCGAGCGCGCACTCGAGGCCACCGCCCATCGCGTAGCCGTTGATCGCGGCGATGCTCACGCCGCGGAACGAAGACAACGTCTCGAACGCCTCGCCGAAACGACGTGCGGCTTCGCGCGCGACCGCCTTATCGCCATCGGCGAACTGCTTCAGGTCCGCGCCGGCCGAGAAGAACTTCTCGCCATCGCCCGTGATCACCAGCGCGTAGACGGAACGGTCGGCATCCAGTGCGCGGACGAGATCGCGCAGGCCGGCAAGGCTCTCGCGCGTCCAGGTATGTGCGGGTGGATTCGTGAGCGTGATGACCGCCGTGTGGCCTTCATGGGCGACATGCAGGCCCGGGTAGGCCGTGTCCGCGTGACTCATCGCAATTCCTCGTCGGTGTTGAGCAGGTGGCGCGCCACGATGACGCGCATGATTTCGTTGGTGCCTTCCAGGATCTGGTGGACCCGGCAATCGCGGAGCAGCCGTTCCACGGGGTACTCGCGGATGTAACCGTAGCCGCCGTGGATCTGCAGCGCGTCGTTGCAGATGGCGAAGCCGGCGTCGGTGGCGAAGCGCTTGGCCATCGCACACCACACGGTCGCATCGTGGCTGCCGGCATCCAGCTTGCGCGCGGCGGTGTGCACCATCTGCCGCGCGGCGACCAGTTCCGTCGCCATGTCGGCGAGTTTGAACTGCAGGGCCTGGAACTCCGCCAGCTTCTTGCCGAACTGCCGGCGTTCGCCCATGTAGCGGCGCGCGGCATCGAGCGCGCCCTGCGCCGCGCCGAGCGAGCAGGCGGCGATGTTCAACCGGCCGCCGTCGAGCCCCTTCATCGCGATGCGAAAGCCCTCGCCTTCGGCACCCAGCCGATGGTCAGCAGGGACGCGCACGCCATCGAAGGTCACGCCGCGCGTGGGCTGGCTGTGCCAACCCATCTTTTCCTCGTTCCGTCCGTAGCTGATGCCGTCGGCATCGGCAGGCACGGCGAAGGCGGTAATGCCCTTCGGGCCATCACCACCGGTGCGGGCCATCACCACCAGCATGTCCGTCGCGCCGGCGCCCGAGATGAAGGCCTTGCTGCCATGGATGACGTAGTGGTCACCGTCGCGTTCCGCCCGGGTGCGCAGGGAACCTGCATCGGAACCCGCGCCCGGCTCGGTCAGGCAGTACGACGCGAGACGTGCGCCGCTCGCCAGCGACGGGGACCAGTCATCGCGCAACGCCGGGGTGGCATGTGCCGCGAGCATCCATGTCGCCATGTTGTGGATGCTGATGAATGCGGCCGTGGAAGGATCCACCGCCGCCAGCTCTTCGAACACGATGGCCGCATCGAGGCGCGTGAGCCCCGAGCCGCCGGCCTCCTCGGGCACGTAGAGCCCGCAGAAGCCCAGCTCACCGGCCTTGCCGATGGCCTCGCGCGGGAACTCGCTTTCCGCGTCCCAATGGGCGGCATGCGGGCCGAGTTCGGCGAGCGCGAACTCCCGTGCCGCCTCCCGGAAGGCCGCCTGGTCGTCACTCAACCCCACCAGGCCAGGGGTGGCATGCATATCCATTGCGGCGGCCATCAGCGCAGGTGGATCGTGGTGTTGACGCCGGCGTGGAGCGTTTCGTCGTCAAACCAGCGCTGGGTGACCGTCTTGGTCTGCGTATAGAACTGGATCACCTGCTTGCCGTACGGGCCGAGATCGCCCAGCTTGGAAGCGCGCGAGCCGGTGAACGAGAACAGCGGGACGGGCACCGGGATCGGCACGTTGATGCCGACCTGGCCGACATCGATGTCTTCCTGGAAGCGTCGCGCCGCGGCACCGCTCTGGGTGAAGACGGCCGTGCCGTTGCCGTTGGGGTTCGCATTGACCAGCTCGATGGCTTCATCGAGCGAATCGGCCGCGAGGATGACGAGCACGGGTCCGAAGATTTCTTCGTCATAGATGCGCATGCCCGGCTTCACGTTCGAGAAGATCGTGGGGCCCACGAAGTTGCCGTCATCGAAACCCGGCACCGAAGGCTTGCGGCCGTCGAGCTCCAGGGTCGCGCCCTGTTCCACGCCGGCGGCGATCAGCGCTTCGACGCGGTCGCGTGCGGCGCACGAAATCAGCGGGCCGACATCGGTGCCCGTTTCCGTACCGGCATTGACCTTGAGCGTGCGTGCCTTCGCGACGAGGTCGGGAATCCACGTGCGTGCTTCACCGACCAATACGGCGGTCGAAGCCGCCATGCAACGCTGGCCCGCCGCGCCGAACGCTGCGCCGGCGAGGGCGTTGAGCGTCTGCTCCTTGTTCGCATCCGGAAGAACCACGGCGTGGTTCTTCGCGCCCATCATGCACTGGGCGCGCTTGCCGGCGAGCGTGGCGCGCTGGTAGACGTGCGTACCCACGCGGGTGGAACCCACGAACGAGATGGCCTTGATCGTCGGGTGGTCGCACAGGGCGTTCACGACATCCTCGCCACCGTGCACGACGTTCAGCACACCCTTGGGGATGCCAGCCTCCAGCGCGAGTTCGACCAGGCGCATGGTGACCATCGGATCCTGCTCGGAGGGCTTGAGCACGAAGGTATTGCCCGTGGCGATCGCCATGGGGAACATCCACAGCGGGATCATCGCCGGGAAGTTGAACGGCGTGATGCCGGCGCACACGCCGAGCGGCTGCAGCAAGGTGTACGTGTCGACGCCGTTCGCGACGTTGTTCGCGAGCTCGCCGAGCTGCAGGTTGCCGATCGCGGCGGCGTGTTCCACCACCTCGAGGCCACGGAACACATCGCCCTCGGCATCCGGCAGCGTCTTGCCCTGTTCCGCCGTCAGCAGGGCGGCCAGCTCACCCATGTGCTCACGGATAAGCTGCTGGTACTTCAGGAAAATGCGCGCGCGCGTGCCAATAGGCGTCTTGCGCCAGGTCTTGAACGCTTCGGCCGCCGCGGCCACCGCGGCATCCACCTCGGCGGTGGTGGCGAAGGGCACGTGGGCAAGCATGGCCTGGGTGGCCGGGTTGACCACCGGCCGCCAGTCGTTCGTGGCGGATTCCACGAAGGCGCCATCGATAAGGAGCTTCACCGTCGCGACGGTGGGGTTTACTCGGTCCAGCTTATTCATGGTCATGTCTCCAGATCGCACACCCGCGAGTTGAGCGGGCGGAGGAGACAAGACGAGACAGGGCGTGGGGCAACCGCGGCCTGGATCAGCTCGCCTGGTTGCCCTCCGCAACACCCGGGAACAGCGCATACGCGCCGACACAGGCCGGTCTCCGGGCTCGCGAGCGGGGCCGTGGCCCCACCCCGGCGCCTTCCCGCGCATGTGCGCAGTGGCTTGTCGCCGGGTGTTCTCGCCTACCGTTGCGGGGGCAGCGCCGGAATGGGGTGTTGGCACCCGGACCGGCTTCCCGTTTCACCCTGCGCGCTATGACAGCGGCAGGACACCTGTGGTCCGCCGAGTCTGGACGGGACGGCGTCCGTCGGCAAGCTGCAATGCGGAAAATGAAGGAATGATGTCAGCGGGAGAGTTCTTCCCGAACGATCGCCGCGCCGGCGCTAAGCGCATGGAGCTTGCCCCGTGCCACCTTGCGCGCCAGGGGTGCCATCCCGCAGTTGGTGGACGGATAGAGCTTGTCGGCGTCGACGAAGCGCAGGGCCTTGCGCAGCGTATTGGCCACATCCTCCGGCGTCTCAACGATGTCCGAGGCCACGTCGATCGCGCCGACCATCACCTTCTTGCCCCTTACGAGTTCGATCAGGTCGATCGGGACATGCGAGTTGTGGCACTCCAGCGAGATGATGTCGATGTTCGACCGCTGCAGCTTCGGGAACGACTCCTCGTACTGGCGCCATTCCGAGCCCAGTGTCTTCTTCCAGTCGGTGTTCGCCTTGATGCCGTAGCCGTAGCAGATGTGCACGGCGGTCTCGCACTTGAGGCCTTCGATGGCGCGTTCGAGGGCGGCAACGCCCCAGTCGTTCACTTCGTCGAAGAAGACGTTGAACGCCGGCTCATCGAACTGGATGATGTCGACGCCAGCGGCTTCCAGCTCCTTCGCTTCCTGGTTGAGGATCTTTGCGAACTCCCAGGCGAGCTTCTCGCGGCTCTTGTAGTGAGCGTCGTAAAGCGTGTCGATCATCGTCATCGGGCCGGGCAACGCCCACTTGATGGGCTGCCGGGTCTGCTGGCGCAGGAACTTCGCATCCTCGACGAACACCGGCTTCGGCCGGCTCACGGCGCCCACGACGGTCGGCACGCTCGCGTCGTAGCGATCACGGATGCGGACGGTCTCGCGCTTCTCGAAGTCCACGCCGCTCAGGTGCTCGATGAACGTGGTGACGAAATGCTGGCGCGTCTGCTCGCCATCGCTGACGATATCGATGCCTGCGACCTGCTGTTCGTGCAGGGACAAGCGCAGGGCATCCTGCTTGCCTTCAACGAGCTGCTCGTTGTCGAGCTTCCAGGGCGACCAGAGCTGTTCCGGCTGTGCGAGCCAGGAAGGCTTGGGCAGGCTGCCAGCGGTCGACGTCGGGAGGATTCTTTTCATGGAGGATTGTTTTCTTCTGGTCTGGTGGATCAGGCGGCGTAGCTGGCAGCCCACTGCTCGAGGATGGCTTTGTACGGCTTGATGAAATGCTGGTGCGTGAACTCGCCCTGCTTGACGGCCAGCTGGCTGCGCTCCTCGCGATCGTAGACAATGCGCGTCAACGAATAGTCCTGGTGCTTCAGGCTGGGTTGGTACGTGTGGCCGGCCGCGGAGTTCGCGTTGTAGATCTCGGGTCGGTAGATCTTCTGGAACGTTTCCATGGTGCTGATGAGGCTGATGAGCTCGAGCGTGCTGTAGCTGCCGAGCAGGTCACCACGGAAGTAGAAGGCGAGGGGTGCGACGCTATCCGGCGGCATGAAGAAACGGACCTGCAGGCCCATCTTCTCGAAATACTGGTCGGTCGATGAAAACTCGTTCTGCCGGTACTCGAGGCCGAGGATCGGGTGCTGGATCCCCGTCCGATGGTAGGTCTTGCTGCTCGACGCGCTGATGCAGATCACCGGCGGCTTGCTGAAGTGCTCCTTGTAGGCATCCGAGTTCAGGAAGTGCCTGAAGAGCTTGCCGTGCAGCTCGCCGAAGCCATCGGGCGCACCGAAGGTGGGGCGATCCTGGTTGTACTCAGGCAGCAGCACGCTGAAATCGTAGTCGCGCACGTAGGATGAGAAGTTGTTTCCCACCATGCCATCGATGCGCTCGCCGGTTTCGTTATCGACCACCGTCGTCTTCAGTATCTCGATCAGCGGGAACGCGTCGCCACTGTCCGCGGTGTCGATGGCCATCTCGACGGAAATGATGTCCAGCTCGACCGAGTAGCGATCCCGCGTGGGGTTGTCCCAGTGCGCGAGGCTGTTGAAGCGGTTGTCGATCATCCGCAGGGTGTTGCGCAGGTTGTCTGCGCGACTCTCACCCCTTGCGAGGTTCGCGAAGTTGGTCGTGATGCGGGTGCTCTCGGAGGGACGGTAGTCCTCATCGAAGCGCGTACTCTTGATGCGGAAGGTGAATTCCCTGCTCATGTCTGTCTTGCACCCTTGGTTCGTCGGCGGGATCTTGAGCCGCCGTGGTAGTTCGGGAAGCGATGGTCGGTCGCGCGTTCAGGCTGCCGCGACGTTTCCAGCGGCCGGGGACCCGGCACGGTGTGTCAATGCGACCAGTGGCAAGGCACGCTCGATCGCGAGCCGGGCTCGCTCGATCAAGGCGTCGTTATGCAGCTGGTAATCGACGAAGTCCTTGTCGGTCGCGTAGATGCCCAGGGGCAACGTGCGTGCCTGGAAGAAGCTGAAGAGCGGCCGCAACTGGTGGTCGATCACCAGCGCATGGCGCTCGCTGCCGCCCGTGGCGGCCAGCAGGACAGGCTTATCGACCAGGGCGTCCTGGCCGATGAAATCGAAGAAATGCTTGAACAGCCCGGTGTAGGCGCCGCGGTAGACCGGCGTCGCCACGATCAGGACATCCGCCTGTTCAACCGCTACGAGCTCCCGCTCCACGGCGTCCGGGAGCTGCGAACGCCAGATGGCTCCGCCCAGTTGTGGCGCGAGATGGCCCAGCTCCACCAGGTGCCGGTCGCAGGCCACTTCGCTGGCGATCAGGTCCAGCAGGTGCACCGCCAGGGCCATGGCTCTGGAGGGACGCTGCAGACCGCCAGAGACGGCAACGGCACGGAGGGGACGGATCATGTCTACTCTTGCGTTGAGCGAGGGGAGCGGCAGGACCGCGTAAGCTTGGGATGCTAGCGACGGCTGGCCATGAAATAAAATGGTTAAATTTCACTGATCCATGAGCACGAATCATATGAACGGCCTCATAGACGGCTATTCGCTGGAGGTCGGCACGAAGAGCATGGCCGCCCTCACGGCGGCGGCGCCACGGATCCCGCCTGCGTCGACGATCTTCATTCCCTACCTGCCAGGCGAGAGCGATGAAGCACGGCTGGCCGCTGCGCGCACCGTGCGGGAGCTTGGCTTCGAGCCCATGCCACACATCGCCGCGCGGCATCTCCATTCGCACGCCGAGCTTGATGCGTTCGTCGAACGCGCCGTCGCCGAGGCCGGCGTCGAGCGCTTCTTCCTCATCGCGGGTGACCTGTCGGTGCCCAAGGGACCGTTCGCCGAGAGCCTTGCGGTGATCGAGACGGGCGTGTTCGAGCGCTCGGGCGTCAAGGTGGTTGGCGTCGGTGGACATCCCGAGGCCCACTCGGTGATGAGCATGGCCGACCGGTGGGATGTACTGGAGCGCAAATGCCAGCGTATCGGCGATCGCGGGATGACGCCCCTGATCGTTACGCAGTTCGCGTTCGATGCCGGCATCGTCCTCACGTGGTTGAAGGAGCTGCGCGGGCGCGGCATCGGGCACGAGGTGCGCGTAGGCGTGCCGGGCCCCGCCGGTATCGCCGTACTCGCGCGCTACGCGGCCATGTGCGGCGTGGGTGCTGCCGCTTCAATGCTCGCCAAGTACGGCATTTCGATCGGCAAGCTCCTGGGTACGGCTGGGCCGGAGCATTTCGTCGAGCAGCTGGCTACGGGGCTGACGGAAGAAGACGGGACGGTGCATCTCCACTTTTTCCCGTTCGGCGGCGTCGAGAAGACCGTGGGATGGATTGAACGGCACCGCGGTATCGCTGGGCACGTGTAGCAGCATGCCGACGAGGTGTAGGCGGGGGCAAACCATCCTGATAGGGCCCGCCCCCGCCCTGACCTCGGGTCTTCTATCCAGAGGGAGCCTTAACTTACTCCGCCGGCTGATCGATGAAGACATGAAGTGTCTGGATCAGACCACCCTGCACGTGTGCAACATCCAGGCCCGTCACCAGCGGAGGCGCGCCCGCGATCCCACCGCGCCACTGCAACCGCCCCACGCCGTGGTGTCCAACCGCGGGTCGGATCGCGTGGAACGCAAAGTCGACTGGCATTCGATCCAGAAGCTCCGTCACGGCTTGGGAGATGGCGGCGTGCCCCTTCGCGGAATGCTCCGGCTCGTAGAGCACCGCATCCTCGGCGTATAGCTCCCGTACTGCCTTGATTCGCAACGCTGCGTCCCGTTCGCCAAAGACGCGCGTCAGGTTCGCTCGCATGATCGCGTCATAGTCCGTCCCGGTCGACATGTTCTGGTCCCTGATCGTCAAGATACTTACTTCTTCACCGGCGTATTGAGCAGCTGTTGCTCCCAGTAGTACGCCATGCCGCTTCCGGCCGCGTGATACTTGAAGACGTCGGTCATCGCCTCGGCGTGTTCGGTTCGGGCCCAGTCGCGCTGCCATTCGCCAGCGAGTGCCACCCAGGTCATCATGTTTGCGCCGGCCGCTGTCATGCGCTGGATGGCCACTTCGTGCGCTTCGACGGAGACGGCACCCGATGCATCCGTGATGACGGTCGTGTCCCAGCCTTCGCCGAGCGCCTGGATCACCGGCATGGCGACGCAGATCTCTGTCCAGAGTCCCGCGATGATGAGCTGCTTGCGGCCCGTGGCCTTCACCGCATCAACGACCTTCTTGTCCTGCCAGGTATTGATGAACGTACGGTCGATGACCTCCTGCCCTGGGAATACGTCGGTAATGGCGGGAAAGATGTAACCGCCGCGGTCCGCAACGACGCTGGTCAGGATGGTCGGGACATCAAAAGCCTTGGCAAGCTTCGCCAGTGCGGTGGCGTTGTTCACGACGGCCTGTGGATCATGGCTGTTAAGGTTCGCCAGCTGGTACGGCTGATGATCGATCAGGACGACGACGGAGTCTTCCGGCCGTAGCAGCGAATCGAGACCATTGCGAAATTTCATTCTGATCCTCAGATGTCATTTTGATGAGATGCTGGTAAAAAGCTCGCCCTTGCCGTGGCAGAACTCTCTCATCCACAGTGCCACCCTCCTTGCCATGGAGGTAGCACCGTCAAGCGCGACGCGGTGTCGCGGAATGGGGAACGCAAATGGAAATCGATGATCTGAGAACGTTCGTTGAAGTCGCTGAAGCGGGTGGCGTGTCGCCGGCTGCGCGGCGGCTTGGAGTCACCAAGTCGGTGGTCAGTCGGCAGATCGCCAGGCTGGAAGCTGATCTTGGCGTACAGCTACTGGCCCGCAGCACGCGCGGGGCGGTCATGACCGAGGCAGGGGAAGCCTTCCGTGATCACGCCGCGAGGGCGTGTGCGGAAATTGACGCGGCGGTCGATACCATTTCGCAGGAAGGCGATCTACGCGGCCGTCTACGCATTGCTGCGCCGCTCTCCTTCGGTCCTACGCACCTGGCACCGGTGATCGCGGATATGGCGCGTCGCTATCCGCAGTTGCATATCCAGACGTGCTACAGCGATCGCTTCGTGGATCTCGTAACTGAAGGCTACGACTGCGCTATCCGGCTTGGCTACCTGCCGGATTCAAATCTCGTCGCCAGGCGAGTTGGCCCGATGTACGGAAAGCTTGTCGCGAGTCCGGCCTATATCGAGGCGCACGGCGCCCCCGATACGCCGGACGAGATCCAGGCGCATGAGGCGCTTATGCAGGGAACGGAGAGCTGGACATTCATGGACGGCGAGAAGGTGATCACGGTCCGCCCCCGGGGACGGTTCAAGTCAGATAACGGAACCGCGCTGGTTGCCGCCGCATTGGCCGGGCTGGGTCTCGCCTACGTGCCGGACGGCATTACCGATGTCCATGTGGCGGCCGGTCAACTCGTGCCTGTCATGACGCGATACCCGCCGCCCACGGCGGGTATCTTTGTCATCCGTCCGCCGAGCCCGCAGCCGCCACGAAAGGTTCGTGTGCTGACTGAAATGCTCATTGAGTGCTTCGACCGGCATGCCACGAATGCCGAGTGATTGCGTGATACGTCAGAAGCCGTCGAAGCCGAGAGCGAAGCACCTCCTTGGACTTCGCATCATGGTCGCCACCAAAGCGCTGGAGACAGAAGACAATCTTAGCGAGGCCATTAACCTCGCAGCTCGTGCGTGCTTCCTCTCACGAGCTCATTTCTCGCGGATGTTCAAGGACACCATCGGGGTGACGCCGCGGTGCTGGCACATGGAAAGGCGAGTCGTCAGTGCTGAACGGCTCCTCGAGACCACCTGCCTGCCGCTTTCGGAGATCGCCTATCGATGTGGGTTCTCTGATCAGAGCCACTTTACGAATGCGTTCGTCAGGCGGCGGAAGGTAACTCCGGGAGCCTGGCGAAGACGACGTGCGTTGGCAGGACCGTAACGGCCATGGCAAGCCTCCCAAAGCCTTCACCGCGCCGAAAGCATTGTCGTCACGCCGGACCCGAGGAGAAAGGACGTATTTCCCTCATTTCCGACCATCTCCTTACGTCAACCAGCTAGCTTCGCCCTCAACGTGATACACGTGCGGTTCGCCTGAAAAGTGTGGCGTGAGTTCCAGCATGAACAGCCGGTGGTCGTCGCTTGCTTCAAATCCAGGGGAGTGATCGTCCAGCGACTGCCACCGGACGATGAGGTTGAATTGGCCCGGGTCTTCGATGCCCTGTGCGAGCAAATGCCCTAGATACCCTCTCGCTCGCTGCAAAAGCGGGGCGACCTTCGAGAACGAGTCGCGGAAGCCATCGGGATTTTCCTTCCTTACTGGAAGAACGGCGATTTCGTAGATCATCGCGGCATGATTCCATCGTGCACGGCAATGGCGATTTTTCCCTGGACGCCGTGGTTGGGTGTCTCCAGCAGTGCATGCGCACGCGCTATGTCATCCAGTGAGAAAACGGCGCCGACGCGGGGTCGAAGCTGGCCACGCGCAATCAATGCGCTCAGCTCATCGAGCTTGCCGCGATTCTGTCGGGTGAAGATGAAATGGTAGCTGGCGTTCTTGCCCCACGCTTGCACCAGGTTTTGCGGCTGGGAAATATCCACGATGGTGACGACGCGGCCTAGTTGCGCGAGGACGTCCGGGCTACGCGACAAAGTCGTTCCGCCAATGGTATCGAACACGACGTCGACGCCGCGACCGGCCGTCTCACGCATGATGACGTCGACATAATCTTCCTTTTCATAGTCGATCACGTCATCTGCGCCCACGCTTCGCGCGAACTCGAAATCCGCCTCGCGCACCGTGGTGAACACCCGGGCGCCTATCGCCTTGGCAACCTGGATGGCTACATGACCGACTCCGCCCGCGCCGCCATGCACGAGGATACTCTCGCCAACGCGAAGGCCTGCCCGGACGACGAGTGCCTCCCAAGCGGTGCCACCTACGAGCGTAAGGCTTGCGGCTTCGAGGTGGCTCAGCGACGCGGGCTTTTTCCCCACGATGCCTTCTGCGGCCACGTGATATTCGGCGTAACTCCCCGGGCCATGGAAGATCTGTGGCGTGTACCAGACTTCGTCGCCGGGTGAGAAAGCGGTGACGCCCGCGCCAACCTCCTCGATGACGCCCGACACGTCATGACCGGTGATGGCGGGGAGTGGAACGTAGTCCGGATAGTCCCCACGTCGAACCTGGTAATCCAATGGGTTGACCGACGTCGCATACACCTTCACGAGCACCTCGCCCGGGCCCGGCATCGGCTTCGGAACCTCGTGGGATTCGAATACTTCGGGGCCACCAAACGCCTTGAGCAGCATCGCTTTCATTGCAATCCTTGATTCATTAGAACGAGATATCGGGAAATACCGATATTATGAGGCAAAACAATCACAACTCTCTTCCGATCAAGGCCGCCAGGGCGCTGATCGCAGCTTCGTTTCGCTTGTAATAAGTCCACTGGCCGATGCGACGGACGTCTACGAGTCCTGCTCGCTGGAGGGTTGCGAGGTAGTCCGAGACCGTTGACTGCGAGAGGCCGACGCCTTCCTGGATACTGCTGACGCACACGCCGACCGTGTGGACATCGCCCTCGTCCTGGGGCGGGAAGTTCTTCGCTGGGTCCTTCAACCCTTTGAGGATTTCCAGACGCGTGCGGTTGGATAGGGCTTTGAACACGTCGAGCAGTTCCATGGCTGGCAATATATCGGTAATTAGAGATATGTCAATCTACTGCCATGAAGACCTTTTCGGTTTGCGCTTCGAGTTCCCGGCCTACCTCGTCGATGTCTACAAGAGCTTCAGCATCGACCTCGCCGCTATCAACAACGAGGTAGGCCGGAACCTTCCGAACTTCTTCCGGTGCTCAGGAGCCTGGGAACCGGCGCCGCAGCGTAAGCCGGGATGGTGGTGCTCAGGCAGCCTCGGCGCCGAGATGGGCCTCGACTGCCTCAGCTTCATCACGCCAGGCTTTCTGGACCGAGGGACGTGCCTCGACGCGCGCCTTGTACGCCATCAGATGCTCGAGGTGGCCGATCTCGGCGCCTGAACGTTCGTGCCACATCGTGCCCCAGATATAAGCGTCAGCGATCGTGAAGTGCTCGCCCGTGATGTACGCACGACCATCCGAAAGCAGCGTGTCGAGCAGGCCGTACGCCTTGACGAGCTTCGCGCGCGTCCACGCGGTGCCTTCTTCAGTGAGGAGCTTGCGCATGAGCGGGATATGCTTTTGTGCAAGCTCGGTGCCGGTGAAGGCCAGCAGCTGTTCGACGCGCACGCGCTCGAGCGTGCCGCGGGCCGGAGCGATCGTGCCGTTGCCGTACGTGTCCGCCAGGTAGGAAACGATCGTCGCGGTCTCGGTCAGGCGGTCCTTGTTCGGCGTATCCAGTTCCAGGACCGGCACATAGCCAAGTTCGTTGATGAGATCGAACGAGCCGCCATCCGAAAGCGACTTGCCGAACACGTCGTAGTGCACGAGGCCGACGTCCACACCCAGTTCATTCAGTACGGTCTGCACGGCGAGCGAGCAGGTGGCCTTGGCGATATAGAGCTTCATGGGGATTCCTCCGAGAGGAATGTCGCCGGCGCCGGAGGGTGCCTGTCGCGATGGATCTAATTTAGGCATCGCCACCCCGGCGATAAATCCGCGAACCTAAGGAACACTGTCTCCCCGGTCGCGACAATCATGGCCGGCGGTCATGAATGCCCAGGCCGAGCTGCCCCAGCGCTTCAGCGCGCCCCGTGACGACAGCATCCGCATAGAAACGACGAGCACCAGCGAGGTGGCGAGCACGCTCACCAACACGAACGCCAGGGAGTCCGCCAGCGGCCGGACGCCGCCGAGCGCCGTCATGAGCGCGAGGCCGGCGCCGGGTGGATGGAATGCCCGGAGCAGCGACATCGCCACGACGGCGCTCCCGACGGCGAGTGCGGCGACCAACGCGACGGGAAGCGGCACGTGGGTCAACGCGAGCGCAGCCATGGCGGATACGAGGTTGCCGACGATCACGGCGTAAGGCCGCGCACTGGCCGACTGCGGAAACGCATGCATCAACACGGCTGAAGCACCGATGGATCCGATGAGCCATGTCGCGTCCTGTGCGTGGCCATGCCATAGCGCGGGTACGGTGCCAGCGAGCGCGACGGAGACGCTCGCACCAAGGCCCGTCCGCAAGATCTCGCGCAACGGGCACCGGTCGGTGGCCGCGACCAGGGTTCGACTTTCCAGATTCATGGCGATCTCCGCCAGCAAGGTCATGTAAGGAGCGTGATCCGTTCCACCAGGCCGTTAAAGCCGGATAGCTGCGCCACGGTGTAGCCCCTCGGGCGACAGTTGAAGACGCCCCACGCGCTCCCTACCGCCGTGGAATGGACGACTCCACGAAGTTGATGAACGCCCGCGCCGCAGGCCCGCTCAGGCGTCCACCGGATGCGACCGCCCAGATTTCATCCACTGGCAGCGACCACTCGGGAAGCACGGCCACCAGGGTGCCGGCATCCAGTTCGGCCGCGACATCCCACTCCGACACGACAGCGAGTCCGGCGTGCGCAAGTAGCGACTCGCGTAGCGCTTCCCGCGAGCCGACGCTGAGCCGCCCTTTGAGTTCGACGCGGCGCACTTCATCGGCGTGCGTGAACCACCAGACATTCGAAGGCTTCTCGCGCGGGCCGACCACCGCCTGGTGCCCGGCCAGGTCCGCGGGGTCCGAAGGCGTGCCGTGGCGTGCGAGATAGTGTGGGGAACCCACGACGAGCCGGCGCGCCGTTCCGATGCGCCGGCTGCCGGAAATCTTCCGGTGGGGTTCGCCGTGGCGGAAGCAGATGTCGATGCGCGCCTCCGCGGTATCGCCTATGTCGTCGTCCATCACCATCTCCACTTCCATGCCGGGGTGTTGCTCGAGGAACTGCGGGAGCGCGGAGACGACGTACTGCCTCGCGAACCCTGGCGGCGCCGCCACACGCACCTTACCGGTCAGGCTCCCGGCCTCCTCGCGTAGTGCGCGCAGGGCATCATCGATGCGTGCCAACGCCTCCTTGGCTTCGGTATGGAGGCGAAGGCCGGCATCGGTCGTGTTGACGTTGCGCGTGGAGCGGTGGAGAAGGCGGACCCCAAGGTCCGCCTCCAGTCGCGTGATGGCCTTGGAGGCACCTGACTGGCTGATACCCAGTTGCCTGGCCGCAGCGGTGTAGGAACCCAGGTCCACCACGCGGACGAAGGTTTCGAGGGCAGTGAATCGCTCCATGCTGGTCTCCCCCTCAGCGAACCGCGACCGGCGCGGCGGGTGGATTCGCCGTGTCGTCCCACCCACCACCCAGCGCACGGATCAGGTTCACCGTGGCGATCGCCTGCAGGCCTTCGAGCTGCACCGTATCGCGGCGTGCGTTCAGTACGCTGCGCTCCGCATCGATGACGTCCAGGTAGTTGGTCGCGCCCTCGGTGTACTGCGAACGAAGCAGTACTTCCGCCCTCGCGCTCGAAGCCACGGCATCGGCCTGCGTTTTCGTCTGGTCCTCGAGGATGCGCAGCATGGCGAGGTTGTCCTCCACCTCGCGGAATGCGACCAGCACCTGCTGCTGGTAGGTCGCCGCCTGTTCCTCGAACGTGGCCCTGGCATTGGCCAGGTCGCCCTTGCGCTTGCCCCCATCGAACAGCGGGATGTTCAGCGCCGTACCAGCCAGCGGCCCGAGCAGGAACGAGCGGCTGCTCCACTTGAACAGGTTACCGAACGAGGAAGACTCGAAGCCTCCCGTACCGGTGAGCGACAACGACGGGAAGAAAGCCGCCTTCGCGACACCGATCCTCGCGTTCGCCGCGGCCATGGCGCGCTCCGCTGCCGCGATGTCCGGGCGGCGCTCAAGTAACGAGGAAGGCAGGCCGGCAGGGATGCGCAGGTTGACGGCGACGAGAGGGCTGGCCGGCAGCGCAAACCCGGCCGGGGTCTTGCCGAGCAGCACGGCGAGACTGTGTTCGGACGCCGCCCGGAGGCGTTCCGTCGTCATGGCGGCGGAGCGGGCGGTGGCCAGTTCCGATTCGGCACGCAGGACATCCACCTCGGAGATATCGCCTTCGCTGAAGCGACTTTTCAACAGCTTCAGCGCGTCCTCGCGCAGGGATACCGCACGGGTGTAAACAGCGGCTTCCGCATCCAGCTCGCGCAGTGCGAAGTAGTTCTGTGCCACATCCGCCTGGAGCGCCAGTTGCACCGAGCGGAACAGCGCCTCGCTGCGCTGGGTGTCCGCCTTCGCGGCATCGACGGACGATGCGACGCGCCCAAACAGGTCCACTTCATACGCTACGTTTGCCTGCGCGCGGTACACGGTGGAAGGCTGGACATGCGTTCCATCCGACAGGCCCTGCGACGCGGCGGAGGGTTGCTGGCGCGTCGCGCCAAGGCCGGCGTCGACGGACGGGAACAGTCCGGCGCGCGCGACCTGGTTGAGCGCGCGTGCCTCCTTCACGCGCGCTGCCGCCGCCTTGAGGTCCTGGTTGGCATCCTGTGCCTGGCGCTCGAGCTGGTCGAGTACTGCATCGTTGAAGATCTTCCACCACTCACCGCGTGCCGATTCTTCCGACGGCATGGCGGCCTTCCATGTGCTGCCATCGAGCGCCGTGGCGGTCTCCTGCGACCACGCCGGGGACAGCTCCTTGAAGCTGGCGTCGGCGGGAGCGGCAGGCGCGTGATAGGCCGGTGCCAGGGAGCAGGCGGCAAGGATGAGCGTAGCGGCCACCGCAGTGGCGCCTTTGAACCATCGACCCATAAATTCGGTTTTCATGACTCAATCCTCAGTGGGCCGAAGCCGCATCAAGATTCATGTGGACGTGCGTACCGTGCTTGTCGACCAGCGGTTTGCTACCCGCCAGCTTGCGCAGCAACACGTAGAAGACGGGCGTCAGCATCAGGCCGAAGAGGGTGACGCCGAGCATGCCGAAGAACACGGCGATACCCATGGCCTGGCGCATCTCGGCACCGGCACCGGTCGACGTCACCAGCGGGATCACACCCATGATGAAGGCGAACGAGGTCATCAGGATCGGGCGCAGGCGCAGCCGGCTGGCCTCGATCGCCGCCTCGACAATGCCGCGGCCGTCCATCTCCAGTTCGCGGGCGAACTCGACAATCAGGATCGCGTTCTTGGCCGAAAGACCCACCAGCACCATCAGGCCGATCTGGGTAAAGATGTTGTTGTCACCGTGGGTCAGCCACACGCCGAACAGCGCGCTAAGGATGCTCATCGGCACGATCAGCAGGATCGCAAGCGGCAGGGTCAGGCTTTCGTACATCGCGGCCAGCACCAGGAACACCAGGAGGATGCTGATCGGGAACACCCACAGCGCCGAGTTGCCCGCGAGGATCTGCTGGTAGGTCAGGTCGGTCCATTCGAAGCGGATACCGCGCGGAAGCGTCTCCGCGGCGATGCGCTCGATGGCAGCCTGGGCCTGGCCGGAGGAGTAACCCGGGGCCGGACCACCGTTGATATCGGCCGCCGTGAAGCCGTTGTAGCGCACGACGGTCTCGGGTCCGTAGGTCGGCTTCACCGTCACCAGCGACGATAGCGGGATCATCTGGCCGTTGGCGTTACGCGTCTTCAGCTGGCCGATCGCATCGGCGTTCTTGCGGAACGGCGCGTCGGCCTGTGCGCGGACCTGGTAGACGCGGCCGAACTGGTTGAAGTCGTTGACGTACAGCGAGCCCAGGTAGATCTGCATCGTGTCGAACACGTCCGTGACATTCACATCCAGCTGCTTGGCCTTGGCACGGTCGAGGTTCACGTCGAGCTGCGGCACGTTGATCTGGTAACTGGTGAACATCGGGCCAAGCTCCGGTGCCTGTGCCGCCTTCTTCATGAAGGCCTGCACGGCATCGTTCAGCGCTTCATAGCCCAGCGCGCCACGGTCTTCGATCTGCAGCTTGAAACCACCCAGCGCGCCCAGGCCGGAGACCGGCGGTGGCGGGAACGTCGCGATCTGTGCGCCCTTGATCTTCGCGTACTTCGCGTTGAGCGATGCGGCGATCTTGTCGGCCGACAGGGCCTTGCCGCGTTCCTTCGACGGGGCCAGCACCGGGAAAACAAGGCCGGCCGACGAGGAGTTGGCGAAGCCGGCCACGGACAAGCCGGGGAACGAAGGCACGGCGACCACGCCAGGCTCCTTCAGGGCGATAGCCGTCATCTCCTGGACCACCGCATCGGTACGCTCCAGCGACGAGCCCGCCGGAAGCTGGGCGATGCTCACCAGGTAATCCTTGTCCTGCGCCGGCACGAAGCCGCCCGGTACGGTCTTGCCCAGCACGCCGGCGGCGGCCAGCAGCACGACGTAGATGCCGAGCATCAGCGCCTTGCGGCCGATCACGCGGCTGACACCGCGGCCGTAAGCGTTGGAGCCCCGATGGAAGGCCTTGTTGAACAGCGCGAAGAAGCGACCGAAGACGCGATCCATCAGGCGCGACAAGCCGTCCTTCGGCGCGTCATGGCCCTTCAGGAGAATGGCCGCCAACGCCGGGGACAGGGTCAGTGAATTGAAGGCGGAGATCACCGTCGAGATGGCGATGGTCATGGCGAACTGTTGATAGAACTGGCCGGTCAGGCCCGACATGAAGGCGAGCGGGACGAACACGGCGACGAGCGTCAGCGCGATGGCCACGATCGGGCCGCTCACTTCGCGCATGGCCTGGTAGGTCGCATCACGCGGGCTCAGGCCACTGGCGATGTTCCGTTCAACGTTCTCCACGACCACGATGGCGTCGTCGACCACGATGCCAATGGCAAGCACCATGCCGAAAAGAGAAAGCGCGTTGATGGTGTAACCAAAAGCGAGCATCAGCGAGAACGTACCGACGATGGACACCGGCACGGCCAGGAGCGGGATGAGCGATGCGCGCCAGGTCTGCAGGAAGACGATCACCACCAGAACGACAAGCAGGATCGCTTCGAACAGCGTGTGGATCACCGCGTCGATACTTTCACGCACGAACTGCGTGGGGTCGTACTTGACGGCGTAGTCCACGCCTTCCGGCATGTCCTTCTTCATGTCCGCCATGGCGGCACGTACGTCGTCGGAGATCTGCAGCGAGTTCGCGCCGGGCTGCTGGAAGATGATCAGCTGCACGGCCTCCTTGTTGTCCAGGCGCGCGCGCAGGGCGAACTCCGAGGAATCCAGTTCCACACGGGCGACGTCGGAGAGGTGGGTGATGCCGCCGTCCGCGTTCTTCTTCAGGATGATGTCGCGGAACTGCTGCTCGGTCTTAAGACGGCCCTGCGCGTTCACGGAGAGCTGGAGCGGTACGTCCTTCGACATGGGCGCACCGCCCACGATGCCGGCGGCGACCTGCACGTTCTGCTCGCGGATGGCCTTCACCACATCGGACGCCGTCATGTCCTTCTCGGCCACCTTGTTCGGATCCAGCCACACGCGCATGGCGTAGTCGCCCGCACCCCACATCACGACCTCACCCACGCCCGGCACGCGGGCGAGGCGGTCCTTGACGTTGATGAGCGCGTAGTTGCGCAGGTAGGTCAGGTCGTACTTGCCACTGGGCGAGGTGACGCTCACGCCCATGGTCAGCGTCGGCGACGATTTCACCGTCGTCACGCCCAGGCGCTGTACGTCTTCGGGCAGGCGCGGGAGGGCCTGCGCCACGCGGTTCTGTACCAGCTGTGCCGCCTTGTCCGGGTCGGTGCCCAGCTTGAAGGTCACGGTGGTCGCGGTATTGCCATCGCTGTTGGCTTGCGACTGCATGTACAGCATGTCTTCCACGCCGTTGATCTGCTCCTCGATCGGCGCGGAGACCGTCTCGGCGATCACCTTGGGGTTCGCGCCCGGGTATTGCGCGCGTACCACCACGGAAGGCGGTGCCACTTCGGGATATTCGGCCGTCGGCAGCTTGGTGAGCGCGATGACACCTGCGAGCAGGATCACCGCACTCAGCACGCCGGCGAAGATGGGCCGGTCAATGAAGAATTTCGAGATGTTCACGGGGTAGGCTCCGGTCAGTCGGCAGCCTGGGCCGTCGCTAGTGCGGCGCCCATGTCGACGTTGGTGGGTTTGACGAGGTCGTTGGGTCGCGCGCGTTGCACGCCGTGCACCACGATGCGTTCACCGGACTTCAGGCCGGCGGTTACGACGCGAAGGCCGTCGTGCAGGTCGCCCAGCGCGACCTCGCGGTACTGCACCTTGTTGTCGGTGCCGACCACGAGGACGTACTTCTTCGACTGGTCCGTCCCGATGGCGCTATCGTCGATAAGAATCGCATCGTGCGGCGCACCGGCGCCGACCTTCAGCCGGGCATACAGGCCCGGGACGAGGGAGCCGTCCGTGTTATCGAAGCGGGCGCCGACGCGGATGGTGCCGGAGGTGGTATCGAGCTGGTTGTCGATCGAATCGATGACGCCGCGCTGCGAGTAGCCTTCTTCATTCGCCAGGCCGAGCGCGACGGGGATCTTCGCGCCATCGCGGCCGCGCAGGTTGCTGAGGTAGGTCTGCTCATCCACATCGAACGTCGCGTAGATGGGCGACACCGAGACGATGGTGGTGAGCACGGGGCCGCTGGCGCCGGCGTTCACCACGTTGCCCACGGTGAGCTCGGCGCGCGAGACGCGACCGGAAACCGGCGCGATGACCTGCGTGTACGACAGGTTGAGCTTCGCCGCCGCCAGTGCTGCGCGCGCCGCCTTCAGGTTCGCCTGTGCCTCACGGGCACCGTTGATCTTCTCGTCGTAGTCGCGGCGTGCGATCGCGTTCGTGCCGATGAGGCGTTCCGCGCGCGACGCGTCGGACGTGGCATAGCCGGAACGTGCTTCCGCGGCGGCCACCTGCGCGGCGGCGCGGTCGACTTCCGCCTGGTAGGGCTGCGGGTCGATGGTCAGCAGGACATCGCCCTTGCGCACCAGCGAGCCGTCGCGGAACTGCACGGCGACGATCTTCCCCGAGACCAGCGGGCGGATCTCGACACGGTCGATGGCCTGCAGGCGGCCGGAATAGCTCTGCCACTGCGTGATGGAACGGGAAAGAACGGTGCCGACGTCGACCTCGGCAGCCACCGGGGCGACCTGGGCATGGGCCTCGGCGATGGCGCCGGCGTGCCCGTCATAGGCGGCGATGCCGGCGGCGCCGGCCAGGATGAAGAGGGCGCCAAGCGCCACGGAAAGGCGTTTGCGAGAGGCGGTCATGGGGAGTACTCCAGGGCGTGTTTGGGAGAGGGAGAGCGGGTCATCGGTCATGAGGCTCTTGCCGCCGGAGGCTCCGGCATGGGGCTCATGACTCACGGTCGCTATCGTGGTCTCCGCCCCTGCGTCGATAAATCTGGCTATTGGCGTTTCTTTGTGGCGCCCTGGGCGACAATGCGGGCAGGGGACGGCGCAGCGCGTGGCGCGCTCGTTAGCCGGCGATCGGCGCGAATTGACGCCCAAACCGCCCAGGCGAATACTCTTTGGCGCCCAGGAGGACACAGTGAACGAACGCGCAGACGCCTCGGTACCGGAAATCGTCGCCTTCACCGCGGTCGCGGAGGCCGGGAGCTTCACTCGTGCGGCCGACAACCTCGGCACCAGCAAATCGAACATCGGCAAGGCGGTGCAGCGGCTCGAAGCGAGGCTGGGTACGCGCCTGTTCCAGCGCACCACGCGCGCGGTACGCCTCACGGAAGATGGCGAGATCTATCTCCAGGCATCGCGCGCCGCACTGGCGGGGCTTCGCGATGCCGAGCATGCCCTCGCCGCGCGCCGCGCCGAACCCATCGGCAAGGTGCGTGTCGATCTTCCCGCCGGCTTCGGTCGCCTGCTCCTGCCGACCCTTGCCGACCTGCGTCGCACCTTTCCCAAAGTGACGCTCGACCTGGCTTTCAATGACAAGCGCTCGGATCCCTTCGCGGAGGGCTGGGACGTGGTCGTGCGGATCGGTGAACTGCCTTCCGACAGCAACATGACCGTGCGCAAGCTTTGCGACACACGCTTTGGGCTGTACGCCTCTCCCGGTTACCTGGCATCGCGCGCGCCCATCACCTCGGTAGGCGATCTCGCCACGCAGGATGGCGCGGTATTCCGCGGCGGTAACGGCCAGCTTCGCCCGTGGTCCGTCCAGGATGGCTCCGTGGTCCGCGACATCGTGCCAACACCCGTGCTGGTCGTGGCCGACGGGCAGGCCCTGATCGAAGCCACCGCACTGGGCTTCGGCATCTCGCAGCTCATCGACAAGGTCGCGCATCCGCTGGTCGATAGCGGGAAGCTCGTCCATGTGCTTCCCGAAGCCGACATCCCGGGTCTGCCCGTACACGCCCTGATTCCCCTTGGCCACCGCATGCCCTCCCGCACCCGCGCCGTGGTCAACCAGATTGCCGAGTTCTTTCGCTGATCAGGCTTCGGCGGTCTCTGGTTGCGTGCCCTCGCTTGCACGGCCAAGGAAGACGATCGCCGTCATCGCCACGAGCACGGTGATCGCCGTGAGTATGTGTAGCAGCGAGCGGAAAGCTTCCACATAGCCTGCAAGCAGCGACGGTCCATCGAGCGCGGGAACGGCCTGAGCCGCCCTGGCCATGTCGCCTGTGGTCAGGTGTTGCGCGGCTTCGGACGTGGCCGCTTCCTGGCCGGGCAGAAGATACAGCAGGTTCGAGCCAACCAGCGCCGCAAGCATCGCGACCGCCACCGCGAGGATGATGCCTTCGCCTGCAACACGCGCCGTGTTGAAGATGCCGGCCGCCATGCCTGCGCGCTCCTTCGGTACGACGCTCACCGACAAGCCGTCCATCAGGCCCCAGGGCATGCCGGCGCCGATGCCTGTGAGCACCAACGGTGCAACAAGGTGTAACAGCGGCTGGCCTGGCTCGTAGAAGCTCAGCCAGTGCAGGCCCGCGGCAGCGACGAAGAAGCCGATGCCGGAGAGTGTTCCCGCCGAGATCCAGCGGGTCGCGGTCGCCACCAGGATGGGTACGACGAGCAACGGAGCGGAAAGCGCCACCATCACCACGCCGGCGCGGATCTCGCTCATGCCCTCGATGCCGATGAAGCGAAGCGGGAGCATCACCACCAGTGCGATGTAGCAGAAGCATGTGCCGATGGGGAGCAACTGCACCCCCACGAAGCGCGGCATCCTGAAGAGGCTCAGGTCGAGCATGGGCCGCGCGACACGGTTCTCCACGACGATAAAGGCCGCGAGCGCCACGGCCGAGCCGAGAAGCAGTGCGATAACGACGGCACTGTCCCAACCGAGGCTCGGCGCCTCGATGATCGCCGTGGTGAAAAGCACCAGCATGGCGGTGAATGTGAAGGCACCCGGCTTGTCGAGACCGGCCGCATGGGGATCGCGGGTTTCGCGCATACGGGGTACCCCGAACACCACGGCCAGCGTGCCGAGGATCGCGGTCAGCGCGAACACCGCACGCCAGCCGAAGCCGGAGATCAGCGCGCCGGCGATCAGCGGACCGAACGCGAGGCCAAGCCCGAAGGTCGTTCCAAGCACGCTGAAGGCACGCGCGCGGGCATGCCCCTCGAACTCCTGGGCCAGCGCGGCACTACCACCCGCGAGGGCACCTGCCGCGGCGACGCCCTGGACGGCACGCAGGATGTCGATCCACATCACGCTGGACGCAAAAGCCAGCGCCAGTGACATCACGCTATAGACCGAGATGCCCGCGGCAAACACCTTCCTGCGGCCAAACTGGTCAGCCATGGCCCCCGCCACCATCAGAAGGCTGCCGAAGCTGAGCATGAAGGCGTTGGTGATCCAGGTGAGGCCCGCGGCACTTCCGCCAAGCTCCCTGCCGATGGCCGGCGTAGCGACGGCACCGCCGGTGAAACTAAGGGGAAGGACGAGCGCGGAGAGGCAGATGGCGACGAGGATCACCAGGCTCACTCCGTGCCGCGTGGGATGGTCATGATCGGAGTGACGGGTGGTCACAGGCTGTGTCCGCTAACGAGGGCTACGGACTATCGGCCATGTTGGTGGAAGCAACAACACCGCTTCTGGCGATTCAGTGTCGCCGGCGGCACGACAAAGGCCTCGTGCTCAGGTCGCGAATCTTAGCGGTCCGCTACAACCCCAGAACGCGGAAGAGCTCCGCAGCCGGCGCAGCACCGCTCCAGTTCGGAACTCCTTCCGGAATCTCTAGCCACCCCTGCTTTCTCGCCGTCCAGATGTGCGCCACGCAATCGAGCTCATGGCTCTGGTCGAAGGTTCCGGCGCGGATGGCGACGACGCCGGGCCGCGCGGAGTTCGTGTTGAACACGCGGGTGTGGCACGTCGGGCAGATGCGCTGGTAAGAAATCTTGCCTTCGGAGCCGGGCAGCTCGAACAGCGCGAGATCGCCAGTAACGGTGAACGTATCCCCCGGGACCAGACACTGTTGGCTGAAAGCACTACCGGTCCAGGTCTGGCAATCAAGGCAGTGGCAGGCGTACGTCGACGGCAAGGTGTTGCGGGAGAGCGCGTAGCGCACGCTTCCGCAGCGGCAGCCTCCGGCAATGACGTCCAACGAGGGTGGCGTTTCAGTCATTACGGATAGCTCCGTTCTGCTGGAGGTCCTGGTCGCCAGTCGCGCCAGGCTCGCCTTGCCCAGCGACATCCCGCTTGCTCGCCTCATGCGCATCGATAAGCGCATTGGCCAGCGCCTTGTACACCGGCACCGGGCAAAGCACGCTCGACACCGCGCGGGCGAGAAGGCACGCCGCAAGGATGGGCAAGGCCATCGCGTGGTTCGCGGTCAGCTCGAGCGAAATAACCGATGCGGTCAACGGTGCCTGTGTCACGCCCGAGAGGTACGCCGCCATGCCCAGCAGAACCACGGCCTGCGCATTGGCCCCCGGCAGCAGGTGCGCGACGTTTTCACCCAATCCGGCACCCACCGCGAGCGCGGGGGAGAAGATGCCGCCGGGGATACCTGCCCAACTGGATGCGATGTTGCCGAGGAACTTCAGCACGCCAAACAGCGGGCCCGTATCGGAGTGTCCCTGCAGGATCGCCTGCGCCTGGGCATACCCCGTGCCGTACAGCCCATTGGCGCTCATCAGGCTGAGCAGGACCAGGGCGAGGCCACACGCAGCGGCAAACACGACCGGCTGGCGCCCGCGCAGGCGGCCCATCACGCCGCGAAAGCCCCTCGCGGACGGGATGATCAGGCGCGCGAACAAGCCGCCGGCAAGCCCGCCGACCACACCCGTGAGCAACACGGCGAGCCAGGCGCGGCCGAGCGGCAGATCGGCCGCGATGATGCCGAAGTACGAGTAATTGCCAAGGATGCCTAGCGACACGACACCGGCGATGATGACGGCGGTGAGCAGCGTACCGCTCATGCGATGCTCGAACGTGCCGGACATCTCTTCGATCGCGAAGACCACGCCAGCCAGCGGTGTATTGAACGCGGCGGCGAGGCCGGCCGCGGAGCCGGCAAGGATGAAGCGCCCGGCCGAGGTGGGGTCATCGAAGCCGAAGCGCCGCCCAAGTGAATAAAGCAGTCCGGCGCCCACATGCACGGTCGGACCCTCGCGGCCCACCGATGCACCGCCGAGAAGCGCGGCCAGCGTGAGGCCCATCTTGCCGACGGCGACGCGGAGGGCGAGGAGACGTTCGCGAAACGGATCCTCCTCGACCTTGAGCGCGGCGATCGCCTGGGGAATACCCGAGCCACGCGTCGCCTTCAGCGCGCCCTGGGTGAGCCAGCTCAGCAATGCAAACGTCGCCGGTGTCAGCAGGAACGGCACCCACCAGCCATGCGAGGCCATTGCGCGGAACCCCGCGAATGCCCAGTCGGCGGCCTGTGCGAAAAGCACGGCCGCAAGGCCCACGATGACCGCGCCGGTCCAGAACAACACCCTGCGCCGCCACTGGTCGGGCGAGAGGAAACCATGGGAGGACAGACTCGAAAATCGCGCCCGCAGGCGGTCTGGCATGGGCATCGGGAGCCATCGGGAAGCAAACGGATAGTCCCCATGATAACCCCCGGAGGATATTCAGCGGGTCAACACCGGTTCCCGGCCATCGGAAACGTCGGCTATATCGCTCACGAGCCCGTCGTCGAACCACGCACGCAGCAGCTGGCCCGCGCGCATGGTCACGTCGGTCTCGGAATCGATGGCCGCCAGCTGCGCACAGAGTTCGCCAAACGTGGAACCCGACATCGCAGACATCAGGCACGCCGCTTCCCACGGCGCCATGCTGGTGAAGCGTGGCGTGAGGTCCGCGCGCCACACGCGCACGGCGACCGGTTCGGGCAGGACCACCGCCTCAGGTGGCGCCGACGCGGCGTTCATCGCCGCCCACAGCGCAGGCGCGTTGGAACGCATGGATCGGACGCAAAGCGACGGGATGAAGCGGAAGATGGCTTGATCCCAATGCGCGACCGTGACGTCGCGCAATGCGACGGGCGCCACGTCGGCGCCGTAGAAAGCATCCCTCAGCGCGCCATCGAGCCATGCGATCTCGTCGCCTGGATCGGACGGCGAGAGCTCACCAGCCAGGAATGCAGGAAAGTCCGCACCGTAGCGATTGAGGCTCCAGTCGCCAGACGGGTGCTCTTCGATATACGCATTCGCGTAATCAGCGAATCGTTCCACCCCGAACCAGCGCTCCGTGCGTTCGTAGGTCTCGCGTAACGCCTCCACCAGCTGGCCACGGACGTTGTTCGCGTAAACACGCAGCCCCGCCGAGGCGACGGATGCCTCTGGCGCATACTCAAGCAGCGCACCAAGCAACTGCCTTTGCATGCCGGCGAGATTCATGCTGCCGCCGCCACCGATGTCGCGGCGACGGCACGTGCCTGCCCAAGTTCATCGAGCAGTTCCTGGAACGGCGGGATGTGGTCATCACGCTCGATCATCGTGGCCACCGGACCCAGCCGGGCGGTAAAGCGGGCATAGAGATCCCACACCGAGGCGGGCACCGGCGCGTCGTGGGTATCCACCAACAGGTCGCGGCCCTGGCTGTGGCCGGCGAGATGGATCTGCCGGACGCGCTCCAGCGGGATCTGGTCCAGCCACTCATCGAGTCGCCGCGCGTGGTTCGTTGCGCTGACCACGATGTTGTTCACATCCAGCAGCAGGTAGCAGCCCGTGCGTTCGCACAGCGCGGCAAGGAACGCCGCCTCGGACATCGCGGCTGGAAATTCGATGTATGTCGATGGATTCTCGAGGACCAGCGGGCGGCCCAGCACATCCTGCGCGACCATTACATTGCGGCTCACCACGTCGAGCGCTTCCTCGTTATACGGCAGCGGCAGCAGGTCGTGAGTCTGGATGCCGTCGACGCCTGTCCAGCAGACATGGTCGGACACCCACAGCGGATCGAAGCGATCGGCAAGCCGGCGGAGCTGGCGCAGGTAGTCCATGTCCAGGCCATCGACCGCGCCGATGTTCATGGAGACGCCATGCAGCGCGAGCGGATACAGCGAGCGGACCTGCTCCAGCACATGCAGCGGCCGGCCACCATCCACCATGAAGTTCTCGGAGATCACTTCGACGAAATCGAGCGGCTGGCGCGTCTCCAGCACGTCCTGGTAGTGCGGTACTCGCAGGCTCAGGCCGAAGCCGGCGAACGGGGGAAGTGTGGCTGTGCTCATCGTGCTCTCCCGGATGCCCGGCCGCGGTGCGGCCGGGAGATGTCATCAGGCGGCCGGCGCGGTGGTGCTGCCACCCTGGGCCTTGCACTCCTGCACCGAGACGGCCTTGAAGCCCTGGCCCTTGCAGTCGTTCTGGCCCTTGCACTGGTGGTTGCCCGACTTACAGTCCGACGTGCCCTTGCAGGTGTTGATGCCGTAGCAGTGGACGGTCTTGCCCGCGGCCTGGTCGGCGGCCTGCGCCGGCGCCACGATGGCGGCGGTCGAGACGGCGAACAGGGCGGCTGCGGCGGCGATGCTGTGCGTGGCGTTTTGCATGGCGTGACTCCGTTAGAGGTGGGATGCCGAAGTGGCAAGAATCAGTTCGGCGAGAAACGTGGATCGGTTACAGCGCGATGCCGATGGATGTCAGCGGATCCGGAGCACGTGGTCGAGCGACCAGCGGCCGCCGCCACGGGCGATGAGGTAGAGCAGGATCGCGGCCCACGACAGGTGGGTCGGCCATGCGTCGGGGTACACGAAGATTTCGATGATCATGGTCATGCCGAGGAGCACCGTGGCCGAAAGCCGCGTGCACAGGCCGAGCACGAGCAGCATCGGCACGAAGGTCTCCACGTAAGCGGAGAGATGCGCGGCGATCTCCGGCGGTACCAGCGGCAGCTTGTATTCCGTGCGGAAGAGCTCGTACGTGCCCTCGGTGATCGTCAGGAAGCCCTCGACCTTGGTACGGCCCGACTGGAAAAAGATGGCCGCGATGGATACGCGGCTCACCAGGGCGAGGAAGCTATGCCCAATCAACGTCTCCATGCGGGTGGCGACGTGGTTCCAGGCTTCTTTCGGCGAACGCGGCCTGGTTGTGACACTAGTGGGAAGAGATGCCATGAGGGCTCCTTCAGGCGACAACGAGTGCGCCTGCCATGAGTAGTTGTGCGAACACGTGATCGGCACGCGCCGTGGGATGCAGGGATGTGACCTGCTCGATGCACGCGACGAGTGATCCACCCTCGCGGCACGCTTCAAGGAACGTAAGTACGGCGAGGTCTGTCGATTCGAGCTGCACGGTGTGCGCGGGGCGCGTCACCAGGATGGCCTGAGGCTGCCATGCGAGGTCACCGCGGACGGCTTCGCCAGCGCGGCTGGCCTGCCAGATCGACAGCGCGGGTAACCGTGACTCGAGTGTCTGCGTCGCCGGGTGAGGGCGGACGGCCATGCCAGCGAGCGCATCCGGTGCCAGGGAGCGAACGGTCATGGCGCTCAACGGCTCGCATTCACCCGCGAAGTAACTCTCCGTCCACAACCGATCGAGGCGAGCGACGTCGGCGAGGTACGGCAGTTCGCATGCGCTCGGCATATCGGCAAGGAAGCGCGGGAAACACGAGCCGTACAACGCGAGCCTGGCGTCACGCGCCGGATAGGCGTGGGCGTAAGCCGCCGCCGCGGAACGAAACCACGCCGCGCCGGTCAGGCAGGCCACGGCGGGAAAGTTCGCCTCGAGCGCATCGATCGCGGCCCGCAGCATCGTATGGCGGTGGATCGAAAAGCCTGCGTGCCGGTCAACGCGCACGGCAGGCTCTTCGGCCAGCAGGCCAGCCTGGAACTCGCGCTGGAGCTCGGCGAGGGACGATGCGGGCCGCATGGCGATGCTCAGCCGACCTTGGTCAGCGAGCCATGGCCGTTCGGCGTCTGGATCGCGGTGCAGGTGCCGGCCGGGACGTTCTTCCACGCATTCTTCTGGTAGTCGGCCTTGGCGGTGCCGGCGCAGGTGGTACCCGGGCCCGCGGCGCAATCGTTCTGGCCGGCCTTGGCGACACCCCAGCACTTCTCGACGGCCGGCTTGGCGGCGGCCTTCTGCTCATCGGCATGTGCGGCACCGGCAACAAGGGCGGCGACGGAGAAGGCGAGCGATGCGACGTAACGTGGGGACATGGGTGGCTCCAGGGTTGCCTGGCCAACAGGGCCGGCTTCACAAGGAGGTTCGTGGGCGTTCGGCCGCCGGTTACAGCCTTCGCGGAAAAAACTCGTCGCGTCGTCGTGTAACCGTATCGCCGCCGCCAGCGAACTACGCGACATGGATGCCGTGACCTTTCCCTCGCTAGCCTATCCCCGTTCGCGGGGGCGCGCCCGCTGGTCTACACTCCAGGGCGCCCTGGCCCGAGCGGAGCCGAAAGCCCTGGAGAGCATGGCCATCACCGAAGACGTGACGCGCAGGCAGGTGGTCGATGCCCAGGCGGCGGTCGAGCGCGAGCTCAGGCGCCAGTTCGTCCTTGGGCTGGGTGGCGATGCGGGCGCGTACCGCGCTTTCCTCGACGAGCTGGCCTCGCATCTCCGCGCTTACCTGCGCCGCCGGTTGCCGCGGGCGCTCGAGGATGTGGAAGACATCCTCCAGGAAACCCTGCTCGCCGTGCACAACGCGCGGCATACGTACCGCGCGGGTGAACCGCTCACCGCATGGGTGCACGCCATCACGCGCTACAAGCTCATGGATTTCTTCCGTTCGCATGCGCGGCGCGAGGCGTTGCACGATCCCATCGGCGACGACGACCTGTTCGTCGCGTCGGATGCGGAGCCCGTGGATGCACGGCGCGACGTGGGACAATTGCTGGAGACGCTACCGGATCGACACCGCTTGCCTATCCAGCTGGTCAAATTGCAGGGCCTGTCCATCGCCGAGGCGGCCGCGTGCTGCGGCTTGTCAGAGTCTGCCGTGAAGGTCGGCATCCACCGGGGTCTCAAGGCGCTGGCCGCGCGTATCCGGGGTGGCGCATGAAGACCGACGACTTCATCGATTTCCTCGCTCGCGAGCCTTCGCCCCCGCCCGGGCGGCAGATCGCGCGTCGCCGCTTCTCGCTCGGGATCCTTGCCGGCATGGGTACGTCGTCGCTGCTGATGGCGGCCCTGCTCGGCTTGCGGCCCGACCTGGCGCAGGTGATCCATGACCCGATGTTCTGGGTGCGCATGGCCTTCCCGATCGCGATCGGTGTCGCAGCGCTGGTGGTCACCGTGCGCCTGTCGCGGCCCGGTGTTCGCGTGGGTGCGGGCGGCTGGGCGAGTGTCGCCTTGCCGGTCATCGTTGCGTGGGCACTGGCGGCCATCGTGCTTGCTGGCGCGCCGGAGGGCCAGCGCGGTGCGCTCATGCTGGGGCATACGTGGAAGGTATGCTCGACGCTGATTGCGCTGCTTTCGCTGCCTTCGATCGTGGCCGTCTTCTGGGCGGTGCGCGGCATGGGGCCCGTGCGTCTGCGGCTTGCAGGCGCCGCGGCGGGCTTGCTGGCTGGCGCCATGGCGGCGACGAGCTATTGCCTGCACTGCCCGGAGATGGCGCCGCCGTTCTGGGCGCTGTGGTACCTGCTCGGCATGGTGGTCGCTGGCGCGCTGGGTGCGCTGGCGGGGCCGCGCTGGCTGCGGTGGTAGCGCGCGGCTAGCCCACCAACGCTAGCACGTCGTCCACGAACGCGCGCGGGGAGACTGGTCAGTCGGCGGGGGCGCGATACAGCACGCCCCCGCCGGTCAGTACGGCGAGGTCAGGCGGCGACCGCTTTGGCCGGCAGTGCCGGGTGCAGGTGGCGCACCGGGCTCATGCTTTCGAGCAAGGCGCCCAAGTGCAGCACGGTGGACTCGGCCAGCCACGGGGCGACGAGCTGGACACCGATGGGCATGCCCTCGGCACTGGTACCGAAGCGCAGTGTGAGGCCAGGCAGGCCGGTCACGCTCAGAGGGGCGGTGGCATCCATCACGTGCAGCGACGATACCGTCTGGCCGTTGATGACGAACTCCGTGGCGTCATGGCCATGGCTGGCCACGGGCGTCACCGGGCAGAGCAGGGCGTCGTAGCGCTGGAAGTACTGGGCGAAGCCATCACGCATCTGTTCGATCTGCTGCTCGGCGATGACGAAATCCTCGATTGACGTATCCGGCGTATCGAACACCGCCTGGACGTGCTTGAAGATGAGCTCTTCGTGGCCCGCAGTTGCCTTGCGGAACGCTGGCTTCGTTTCCATCGCCTGGATCTTCCATAGCACCTCGAGCGCGTTGATCTCCTCCAGCACGGGGATGCGCACGGGCTCCACGGTGATACCGGCTGTTCGCAGCGCATCGGCCGCGGCGTGCACAGTCTTCGCGACATCATCGGCCACGAGGCCAAAGCCGGGTTCGACCAGCCAGCCGACGCGCAAGGGGCGCCCCAGCATGGCGCTGACGCCGCTATCGACCGCGAGCGGGCTGGTGGAATAGCCGTCGGCTCCATCCGGACCGGCTAGCAGCGAATAGGCGAGGGCCACGTCGCGCACCGAGCGGGCGATGGGGCCGGCGTGCCAGAAGCGACGCGGTACCCGCGGCCAGATGCCGGTCATGGGGATACGGCCGTGCGTAGCCTTGAAGCCCACGACGCCGGTGAGCGCGGCGGGGCCACGGACTGAGATGGCGACGTCGGTGGCGAGGCCCAGCGGCGACATGCCCGCGGCGATAGCCGCCGATTCACCGCCACTGGAGCCGCCCGGCGAACGATCGGGGTTCCATGGGTTCAGGGTGCGGCCAGAGAGCAGGTTTTCACTCTCGATCCAGAACGAGAACTCGGGGAGGTTCGTCTTGGCGAGCAGGATGCCGCCAGCCTTCTTGAAGCGAGCGACGCCGGTGGCATCGGTGTCCGGGATGCGGCCCTTGAAGATCGGTGAGCCCAGCTGTGTCAGCACGCCTGCGGTGTCGTACGAATCCTTGGCGGTGAAGGGAACGCCGTGCAGCGGTGCCAGTTCGTGGCCCGCCATGACGACGGCTTCGGCGCGCTTAGCGGCCTTCAGGGCGTCGTCGGAGACGGCGACGATGGCGTTGATGCCAGGGTTGGTCGCCTCGATGCGGTCGAGGTGCGCCTGCATCACCTCGACGGGTGATACCTCTTTGGTGCGGATCAGCTCGGCCAGCCTGGTGGCGTCCTGGAAATAGAGTTCGGTAGCCATGGGTCTCTCGTGGGTAGGGTTGGGGTTGCGACAAAAGTGAGGCAGTGCGCACCTACCTAACGTTTGTTAGGTAAGACGATACGCGCCATAATGCACGCCCGTCAACGACTTCTTTGACGGCTTTTGCGAGAATGTGTTTCGCCGCACTCACCGGTACCGTTGCAAGCGAGGTAAGGTCTTCGTGGAAACCCCAGCAGGAAAGAACTCCAGGGACACGATCCTTGAGGCCGCCACGCGCATGGCCCAGGCTCACGGGTACGGCGGCCTCAACCTGCGAACACTCGCCGACCAGGTCGGCATCAAGGCGGCGAGCCTCTACCACCACTTCCCGAGCAAGGCTGACCTCGCCACCGCGGTCGCCCGCCGCTACTGGGAAGATGCCGCCGCCGGCCTCGAAGCGATCGCGGCGAAGGCAGGCGACCCGGCGGAGCGCCTGCGTAAGTTTCCCGGCACGTTCCGGCTGGCACTCGAGAACGACAACCGCATGTGCATGTGCAGTTACATGACGGCCGAATCGGACGACCTACCTGATATCGTCAAGGTGGAGATCGAGCGGTTCAATGAAGTGAACATCGCCTGGTTGGCGAAGACGCTGGTCGAGACGGGCGTGCCCACCCGCGACGCACGCAAGCGAGCGCATGCCATCTTCGCTGCCGTGGCCGGTGCGCAGCTGATGGCGCGTGGTCGCGGCGACGTGAAGGTTTACGACGCACTCGTCCGCGCCTACCAGGCGTCGGGGCTGCTTCCCTAGTAAGACCTGAGAGAGTTGCCCGGCCCCACGAACGCAAGCACCTCGTCCACGAACGCGCGTAGCCGTGGCAGATGGCGCAGGTCGCGGTGGTATCCAAGCCATACATCGCGGCCGGGCGCAGGCTCACCCAGGTCGACGCGCTCGATGCCTGGCGTTGCGTCGCCCAGCGGACACGGCAGCACGGCGATCCCCATGCCCAACGCACACGCGCGTGCCTGGGCTTCGCGACTGTTACTGCGGAAGGCGACCCTGGCCTCGGGCAGGCGCTCCCTTAGCCACGCGACGTCAGGCATGCCGCCGAACGCCGTATCCATCGTGACCACACGCTCCAGGCTGTCGGTACCGACAGCGCGGTAAGCGGCATACGGCATCGCCATCAATTTCCGCTGCGCGATATCAGGCTCTTCGAACGGCGTGATGCGAAACACGAGGTCGGCTTCGCGCCGCGCGAGGCTGAGCAGCCGCGCATCGGTGATGAGCTCAACGATGACGGCAGGGTGTCGTGCGGCCAGTGCGGCAATGGCGCGAGTGAGCACATGCGCGCCGAACCAGTCGGACGACGACACGCGCAATACGCCTTCGAGTTCGCCCGCCTGGCCGCTCGCCGCGCGCGCGATGCCCAGGGCCTCGGCCTCCATGCGTTCCGCATGGGCCAGTACGGCCGCACCTTCGTCGGTCAGGACGAAGCCATCGCTGGTCCGCTGGAACAAGGCCGTACCAAGCGCCTCCTCGAGGGTGCGGATCCGCCGCCCCATCGTGGGCTGGGTCTGGCCGAGGTCACGCGCCGCGGCACCGAGGGTGCCCCCACGGGCCACGGCGAGGAAAATCTTCAGGTCGCTCCATTCCATGGCCGTATCATGCATTTATGCATGCCTATCGTGCAATTCCGGGCGTTCTCATGCAGCAGGGCATGGCCTACCTTATTCCCGTCGGCGACACTGTCGCCCCCGGAGCACTGCCATGACCACCGCTTCCACCATGAAAGCCCTGCGCCTCGACGCCGCCGGCCAGCCGCTGACCCTGGCCACTGTCGAGCGTCCCGTTGCCGGCCCGGGCCAGGTGCTCGTCCGCGTCGCGGCGGCCGGGCTTAACCCGCTCGACGCCAAGATCCGCGCCGGGCAGGGCGGGCATGCCCGCCAGCCGGCGCCGGCGATCCTCGGCATCGACATGGCCGGGCATGTGGAGGCGGTCGGTACGGGCGTCGAGGACTTCATGGTCGGCGATGCGGTCTACGGGATGACCGGCGGCGTGGCCGGGGTGCAGGGCGCGTTCGCCCAGTTCGCCGCGGTCGATGCCCGCCTTCTCGCCCATGCGCCGGCGTCCATGCCGCTGAGCGAAGCCGCCGCGTTGCCTCTCGTGTTCATCACGGCATGGGAAGGCCTGGTGGACCGCGCGAAGGTCCAGGCCGGCCAGTCTGTGCTCGTCATCGCTGGCGCGGGTGGCGTTGGGAGCATGGCGGTGCAGCTCGCCGTTTCCCGTGGCGCCCGCGTCTTCGCGACGGGCAGCGTTGGGCAGAAGACCATCATCGAAGAGCTCGGCGCCACCTGGATCGATCGTGACACCGATATCCAGGCGGCTGTCGATACCCACACCGGCGGCGAAGGCTTCGACATCGTCTACGACACACTTGGCGGAGCGACCCTCGACGCCGCATTCGTCGCCGCGCGTCGCTACAGCGGCCATGTCGTCAGCAGCCTAGGCTGGGGCACGCATGCCCTCGCGCCGCTGTCGTTCCGTGCCGCCACGTACTCCGGTGTCTTCACCCTGATGCCACTCCTGACCGGCAAGGGCCGCGAGCACCACGGCGAGATCATGGCCGAGGCCACGTGGCTTGCCGATGCCGGCAAGCTGCGGCCGGTGCTGTCGACGCAGCGGTTCGTGTTGGCCGACGGGAATGCCGCGCTCGACCTGGTCGAAAGCGGGCGTGCGGGTGGCAAGGTCGTGGTCGAGATTCCCGCGGGCTAAGGCGGCAAATCATCCTGGCCTCCCCGGTTGTTTCGGTCGACGGCTGCCCTCAGGTGAATCAGGTAACCCAACCCATGCCCCCTCAATCGCAGGAGTTCCACGGCAATGAATGATTCCCAGAAGGTTGCACTTGTAACGGGCGCGACCCGCGGCATTGGATTTGAAACGGTCAAGCAGCTCGCCGAAACCGGCATCCGCACCCTGCTCGCCGGCCGCGATGAAGCGCGCACGAAGGAAGCCGCGAAGAAGCTGAGCGACGCCGGCCTTCCGGTCGATCCGATCGTCCTCGACGTGACCGACCCCGGCTCGATCGTTGCCGCCGTCAAGCACGTCACCGACAAGTACGGCCGCCTCGATATCCTGGTGAACAACGCCGGCATCCTGCTCGATGCGCTGGACAAGAAGCCCTCCGAGCAGTCGCTCCAGGTGTGGCGCGATACCTTCGACACGAACGTGTTCGCCGTCGTTGAAGTGACCAAGGCGTTCCTGCCGCTGATCAAGGCCTCGCCGGCCGGCCGCATCGTCAACGTCTCCAGCCAGCTGGGTTCGTTCGGCCTGCACATCGATCCGAACTCGTCGATCTACGGCTTCAAGATCCCCGCGTACAACGTGTCGAAGAGCGCCGTGAACGGCTGGACCGTGCACCTCGCGTACGAACTGAAGGACACGCCCGTGAAGGTCAACGCCATCCACCCGGGTTACGTGCAGACCGATATGAACGGTGGTCATGGCGAAATCGATGTGCCGACCGGCGCGAAGTCCAGCGTGCAGATGGCGACGCTCGATGCCAATGGCCCGACCGGTACGTTCACGTACCTCGGCAAGGAACTGCCCTGGTAAGTCATCACGCGCCGGGAACATGATTCCGACGCGCTTTTGAACCGATGCGCGAACGCGGCAAGCTGCGCTCGCGCATCGGCTTTTGATCCCCGCCCACCTCTAACATCGAACGGCAGCGCCATCCCCCTCTCCCCCCAGTGAGGCGCCACGATGAAAGAGGACGACCCCTCCCGGCCGCGTCGCGATTTCCTGCGACAGAGCCTTGCCGCCGCAGGCGGCATCGGCCTGGCCAGCACCAGCGGCCTTTCCTGGCTCCTTGGCGACACGGCGCATGCGGCGGATGTCCCGCCCGCGACCAACGTGATCACCCGTGCGCGCCGCGAACTCATCATGTTCCATGGCCAGTCGAACGCCGTGGGGACGGGCGGGCAACCGGCGCTGACGTTGCAGGAGATCTACGCCAACGTGACCTTCAACGGCGGCGTTCGCCCCGGCGTGAATCCCGCCGCCATGGCCAGCCTGGCACCGCTCGTGGAATACAACGGCGGCAGCGGCACCGGTGGCGAGGTCGGCACCAACGCCTGCGCCGATGGCCTCGTCGAATACACGCAGGCGCTCGCGGGCATTCCGTTCGCCGCACAGTTCAGCCGCTACAGCGCCTTCACCAGCGCTGAGGGTGGCCGGCCGATCGGCTACTTCGCCAGCTTCCTGCAGGACACCAACCTCAGTGGCTACCAGGGCTGGAAGAACAGCCAGGTGCGTTTGCAGTCGATGATCGCGCTGATGCGCGCCGAGGCTACCGCCAGTGCGGGCAACTTCAGCTGGCTGGCGACCACCTGGCAGCAGGGCGAAGCGGATTCCACCGGCCTCACCGAAACGCGTGCTTCCTATAAATCCAAGCTCACCGCCCTTGAGCGCGCACACTGGCTGAAGCTGTGCCAGGTGCTGATCCCGGAGCAGGCATGGCGCCCGCTCTGGCTCGTGGCGCAGGTGTGCAGCCACAACAGTTACGGCGCCACCAACATCGCGTTCTGCAATCCGTTCATCGCGCTGGCGCAGCGGGATGCCTGCCTCGCCAGTGCCTACATGCGCATGGTGAACCCGCAGTACATGTTCGATTACTTCGACGAATCGGCGCAGGGCCATCCCACCCTGCACCTCAACAACGAGAGCCACCGCTGGCAGGGCCGCTACTTCGCTCGCGCGATCTACCAGCTGATCCAGGATCGACAGGCCGGCCTGCCGATGCGCAACCCGGCGCTCGACATGCTCTCCGCGACTATCATCGGGACACGCACGATCTATGTGCGCTTCAACGTGCCTTCCGGCTTCCTGATGCTCGATACATCGTGGGTGGCGGCGACAAGGAATTACGGCTTCGACATCCGCGACGCGAAGAATGCCCTCGTCCCGGCCAGCCTGACCGACAACAACCTCATCATCGATGTCGCGGTGATCACCGCGGATACCGTGCGGATCACGCTCAAGGTGGGCCTCCCCGCGACGGCGGCGAAGGTCAGCCTTGGCTGGGGCGACCCCGCTGAGCCGCCTTCGATCGCGGGGCGCATCGGCGGCCCACGCAGCAACGTCCGCGACACGGCAGGTGACTTTGACCTGTACACGGCAAGCGACGGCACGCTACGCCCGATGCACAACTACGCCCTCGTGGGGGACGTACCCCTGACGATCGCCTGACTCAGCCCGTCAGTTCGAACTCGTCACAGGCTCGCTCCATGGCCGGCTCGTGCATGCAATCGCGCGGCTTCTCGTGGGCACGGCCAGGCGGGGCCATGACGCGCGCGCTCGTGATATCCGCGCCGGTCATGAGCGACCTGCCTACCGGGCACCGATCGGCGATCTCCATGAGACGGGTGACCTGCTCCGCGGTCAGGTCGCCTTCCATGTAGATCTGCCGGTCGAAATGGTCGCGCCCCGTGGAGGCGTCGCGGCTATGCCCCACCGCGATCTGCACCTTCGTCAGCGGCAAGGACTTGCGACGGGCATACATCTGCATGGTCATCGCCGTGCACGCGCCAAGCGCGCCGCCCAGCAGTTCGTACGGCGTCGGCCCCGTGGCCTGCCCACCCAGCTCGACCGGTTCGTCGGCATAGAAGGTGGGGCCCTGCGCGGAGATGGCCACCTGGTACCCGACGGTGCCTGTGGTTTCAACGATGACCGGCTTTGAATCACCCATGGCATGCATTCCCGGACGAGCGTCAGACGCAATTCGCATAGTGTCTTGCGGCCGCGCCGCACGATCAAGCGAACTTAGGAGCAAAACGCCACGACTTGAAACGAATGACCCCAGCCACCGGGTCGCCTATAAACCCCCGATGTTCGACCTTGCTTTAGCGTCCAAATAGCAGCAGGCCGGTTCTATTCGGGCTGGGCCCCTCGGCCGACACTCGGCCCGAGCCATTCGCTCGCCCGATCCGGTTGGGGACACCGCCATGCACGTCGTTCGACGCCCTTCTTACGCGCTCGTCGTGGTCTTGTTGCCACTCGTATTCGCCCTTGCCGCGTGCGGAAAACACACCGGGGACGCCGCGGCCCCACCGGCTGAAGTCGATGTCGCCCAGGTGGTAAGCAAGCCGGTGACCGAATGGCAGACCTATTCCGGCCGGCTGCAGGCGATCGAGCGCGTGGATGTGCGCGCGCAGGTCCCCGGCACCATCGTCAAGGTGTATTTCAAGGACGGGCAGATGGTGAAGAAGGGCGACCCGCTCTTCCTCATCGACCCGCGCCCCTACGAGGCCGCGGTGAATCGTGCCAACGCCCAGGTCGCCGCGGCGAAGGCACGGGCCGCGTTCACCACGGCGGACTACGCGCGGGCGCAGAAGCTGCAGGCGGGTAACGCCATTTCCAAACGCGATTTCGACGATCGCTTCAACGCATCGCTGACCGCGACAGCCGACGTCAAGGCCGCGGAAGCCGCGCTGGTGGAAGCGAAGGTGAACCTCGATTACACCGCGATCAACGCACCGGTCGACGGCAAGGTGTCGCGCGCGGAGCGCACCGTTGGCAATATCGTGGCGGCAGGTTACAGCTCGCCCTCGCTGACCACGCTGGTTTCCATTTCCCCGATCTACGCCGACTTCGATGTCGATGAGCAGACCTACCTGCAGTACCTGAGCCAGGTCGGCCAGCGCGACGTCCCGGTACACCTCGGCCTGGCCACGGATACCGGCACCCCACGCACAGGCAAGGTCGCCTCCGTGGATAACCAGCTCAACAACAATACGGGCACGATCCGCGTCCGCGCGAGCTTCGACAATCCCGATGGGGCAATGGTCCCGGGGCTCTTCGCACGCGTTTCGGTGGGGGCGGGCTCGCCGCACCAGGCCATCCTTATCGACGACCGCGCCATCTCCACGGACCAGGCCAAGAAGTTTGTGCTCGTGGTGGATGAGCAGAGCAAGGCGCAATACCGCGCCATCACGCTCGGTAACCTGATCGACGGCCTGCGTATCGTCGATGGCGGGTTGAAGCCTGGCGAAAGGATCATCGTCAACGGCTTCCAGCGCGTTCACCCCGGCGACACCATCAAGGCGAAGAGCGTGCCCATGACGGGCGAGAACGACACGATGGCGACGCGCTGACATGAATATCTCCCGCTTCTTCATCGACCGGCCGATCTTCGCGTGGGTCCTCTCCACGCTGATCCTGCTTGCCGGCGTCATCGCCCTCTTCGCGCTGCCGATCTCGGAGTATCCCGAGGTCGTGCCGCCGTCCGTGGTCGTCAACGCTTCCTATCCGGGCGCGAATCCCAAGGTGCTGGCCGACACCGTCGCCGCGCCGCTGGAGGAGCAGATCAACGGCGTGGAAGGCATGCTCTACATGCAGTCCCAGGCGAGCGCGGACGGCAACATGGCCCTCACCGTCACCTTCCGCCTCGGCACCGATCCTGACAAGGCCCAGCAGCTGGTGCAGAACCGCGTGGCGCAGGCGCTGCCGCGCCTGCCGCCCGATGTGCAGTTGCTCGGCGTGACGACGATCAAGTCATCCCCGACCCTGACGATGGCCGTCCATCTCATCGCGCCAGATGGCCGCTACGACCAGACCTACCTGCGTAACTATGCCCTTATCAACATCAAGGAGCGCCTTGAGCGAATCAACGGCATCGGCCAGGTGGTGATCAAGGGCGCGGGCGATTACGCGATGCGCGTCTGGCTCGATCCGCAGAAGCTGGCGGAGCGCAATCTCACCGCGAGCGACGTGGTCGCGGCGATCCGCGAGCAGAACGTGCAGGTCGCCGCGGGTCTGATCGGCGGGTCGCCGATGGACGGCCCGGTGCCCCTGCAGCTCAGCATCAATGCGAAGGGCCGCCTGCAGACCGAAGACGAATTCCGCGACATCGTGCTGAAAGCCGAGGGCAGGGCGCTGATCCACCTGCGTGATGTGGCCCGCGTCGAACTGGGCGCGGCCGAGTTTGGGTCGCGCGCATTGCTCGATAACAAGGAGGCGGCCGCGCTGTGGATCTTCCAGTTGCCAGGCGCGAACTCGTTGCAGGTCTCGCACGACGTGCGCGAGGCGATGAAGGACCTGAAGCTGGATATGCCTCCGGGCATCGAATACAGCATCGTTTACGACCCGACGACGTTCGTACGGGCGAGCATCGAGGCGGTCATCCACACGCTGATCGAGGCCGTGATCCTCGTCGTCCTCGTGGTCATCCTGTTCCTGCAGACCTGGCGAGCATCGCTGATTCCCCTGCTCGCCGTGCCGGTTTCGATCGTCGGCACCTTCTCGCTACTGCTGCTTCTTGGCTATTCCATCAACGTGCTGTCGTTGTTCGGCATGGTGCTCGCCATCGGCATTGTCGTGGACGATGCGATCGTGGTGGTCGAGAACGTCGAGCGAAACATCGAGTCGGGGCTATCGGCGCGCGACGCGACCTACCAGGCGATGCAGGAGGTCAGCGGCCCCATCATCGCCATCGCCCTGACCCTGGTCGCGGTGTTCGTCCCGCTGGCCTTCATGTCCGGCCTCACGGGTCAGTTCTACAAGCAGTTCGCGATGACCATCGCGATCTCCACGGTCATCTCGGCCTTCAATTCACTGACCTTCTCGCCGGCCATGGCCGCGCTGCTGCTGAAGGGCAGGGATGAGCCGAAGGATTGGCTGTCGCGCGGGATGGACCGGGTGCTTGGCTGTTTCTTCGGCGCCTTCAATCGTGTGTTCCAGCGCGGCTCGGATCATTACGGCCGTGGCGTCGCCGGAGTGATCCGGCACAAGGGCGTCATGGTGGTCATCTACCTGGTCCTGCTCGGCGCAGCGGCCTTCATGGGTCACGTCGTACCGGGCGGATTCGTGCCCGCGCAGGACAAGGAATACGTTGTCGCGATCGCGCAGCTGCCCAACGGTGCCTCGCTGGATCGCGCGGACGCCATCACCCGAGAGATGGGACGCATCGGCCTGGCACAGCCTGGTGTCGAGCACGCCGTGCAACACCCTGGTCTCTCGATCAACGGCTTCGTGAATTCATCGAGCGCGGCCATCACCTTCCTCAAGCTCACGCCCGCGGCGGACCGCCACGGCGCGGATGAGTCTGCCGGTGCCATCGCGATGGCACTGAACAAGAAGTACGCCGCGATCAAGGGCGCCTTCATCGCCGTATTCCCGCCACCGCCCGTGCTCGGCCTGGGTACGCTGGGTGGCTTCAAGTTCCAGATCGAGGATCGCGGCGCGCAGGGTTACACGGCGTTGAACGAGGTGACCAAGGCCTTCCTCGCGAAAGCCGCGAAGACCCCGGAACTCGGGCCTGCCTTCAGTAACTACCAGATCGACGTGCCGCAGCTGAAGGTCGACCTCGACCGCGACAACGCCAAGCAGCTCGGCGTCGCGGTGACCGATGTGTTCAACACCATGCAGGTGTTCCTCGGCTCGCAGTACGTCAACGACTTCAACCGCTTTGGCCGCGTGTACCAGGTGCGCGTGCAGGCTGACGCGCCGTTCCGCGCGCATCCCGAGGATATCGGGCAGCTGAAGACGCGCAACACCGCGGGCGAGATGATCCCGCTCTCATCGCTGGTGAAGGTCTCCACCACCTTCGGCCCTGAGTCTGTCGTGCGCTACAACGGCTACCTCGCGGCGGACATCAACGGTGGCCCGGCGCCGGGCTATTCCTCTGGCGAAGCTCAGGCCGCGGTGGAACGCGTCGCCGCGGAGACCCTGCCGCGTGGCTTCAAGCTTGAGTGGACCGACCTCACGTACCAGCAGATCATCGCCGGCAACACGGCGGTGATCGTCTTCCCGGTGAGCATCCTGCTGGTATTCCTCACGCTGGCGGCGCTGTACGAGAGCCTGACGCTGCCGCTCGCGGTGATCCTTATCGTGCCGATGAGCCTGCTCTGCGCGCTGACTGGTGTGTGGCTGGATAACGGCGACAACAACATCTTTACCCAGGTGGGCCTGATGGTGCTGGTCGGCCTTGCCTCGAAGAACGCGATCCTGATCGTGGAGTTCGCGCGTGAACTGGAAATACAGGGCCGCAGCATCGTCGATGCGGCGATCGAGGCTAGCCGCCTGCGTCTGCGCCCGATCCTGATGACCTCGATCGCCTTCATCATGGGTGTCGTACCGCTCGTGCTCTCGCACGGCGCGGGCGCGGAGACGCGGCATGCCATGGGTGTCGCGGTGTTCTTCGGCATGCTTGGCGTCACCCTTTTCGGACTGCTGCTGACGCCCGTGTTCTACGTGCTCATGCGCCTGCTGGCCGGCGCGCATCGGCTGGAGGACAAGCACGGCCGCAACGGCAGGGTCATCGGCATCGAGGACGCCATTCCGGAGAGGGCAGGCTGATGCGCACCACGGCACGGATCCTCACCACGGCCATGGCCTGCGGGCTGTCGGCCTGTTCGCTGGCGCCGAAGTACCAGGCGCCGGATGTCAAGCCGCCAGCGTCGTACAAGGAGTCCCTGGGCGCCGAGGCACAGGGCACCTGGCAACCGGCGTTGCCTGCCGAGGACGCCGCGCGCGGCGCATGGTGGAAGGTGTTCGGCGAGCCGCAGCTGGATGACCTGGAAGAGCAGGCAATGGCGTCGAACCCGAGCCTGGCCGCCGCCGCCGCCCGCGTGCAGCAAGCGCGCGGTGCCGAGCGTGCGACGGGTGCCGAGCGCTTCCCGGATATCACCGCGGGCTTCGGCCCGACCCGGCAGCAGAATGCGCCGCAGTCACTGGGCGTGCCGGATACCGGCGTGCGCCCGGATGCGCAGACCGTCTGGCGGGCGCAGGCCAATATCTCCTATGAGCTTGACCTCTTCGGCCGCGTCGCCTCGAACGTGGCTGCCGCGAAGGCGGATAGCCAGGAGGCGCAGGCGCTGTATCGGTCGGTGCAGCTCATGCTGCAGGCCGACGTGGCGCAGACGTACTTCCGGCTACGCGAACTCGATGCCGAACTCGTCGTCTACGACCGTGCGATCGTGCTGCGCCAGGAGACGCTCACCTTCGTGTCCAACCGCCTGGAAGCCGGCGAAGTCACCGACCTCGACAAGGCGCAGGCGGAAGCCGAGCTGGCCTCCGCGCGCTCCGACGCCATGTCGGCCCGCCGTGCGCGCGCCGCCTCAGAGCATGCGCTTGCCGTCTTGCTCGGCAAGGCGCCGGCGGATTTCACCTTCGCGGCGGCGCCCCTGTCGCCGGTCGAACTGAACATCCCTGCCGGCCTGCCCTCCACCCTGCTGGAACGCCGGCCCGATATCGCCGCGGCCGAACGCGCGATGGCCGCCACCAACGCCCGCGTGGGCGTCGCGAAGGCGGCGTACTTCCCGTCGATCATCCTGACCGGTACGGGCGGGTATGAAGCGAAGAGCCTGGGCGACGTCTTCAAGTGGTCCAGCCGCACGTTCCTGCTCGGTCCGCTCGTCGGCACCGTGGCCAGCCTCCCGCTGTTCGATGGCGGGATCCGCAAGGGCAACCTCGAACAGGCGCGGGCGCGCTACGAGGAGAGCGTGGCGCAGTACCGTGGCCAGGTGCTCGTCGGTTTCCGCGAGGTCGAGGACAGCCTTTCCACCCTCCGTATCCTGCGCGAACAGACGGCCGTGCAGGGCGTGGCGGTGAGCGCATCGACGCGTGCCTTCGGCCTGTCGAAAGCGCAATATGAGGACGGATCGGTGGCCTACCTCAACATCCTCGACGCGGAGCGTGTGGTGCTCTCCGCCAGGCTCAACGAGGTACGCCTGCGTGGCGAGCAAGCGGGCGCCACGGTGGACCTGATCCGGGCGCTGGGTGGTGGCTGGGCGCAGGAACCTGCGGCCGGTGCGGCGACGCCCCTGGCCATGGACAACACCAACCCGCCTCCACACTGATCGAGGGCCCGACCATGCCGGCTTCCACCCTGGGTGCGATGCTTCGCATCACCGAAAACTGCGTCAAGGCCGATTGCCTGAAGGATCTCGAGCGCAGCGCCAGTAGCAACGGCCCGTGCGGCGAACGCGACCTGCGCCAGGTGCAGGAGTTCTTCGATGCGGCGAAAACCGAGTTCACCAGCCGGATCCTGGCCGGTGCGGAAATCCGCCCCGTGCAGCTCGGCGCGGGCAAGCACAACACGGTGGCGCTGATCCTGCAGACCTTCCGCTGGACCCCGGACTACGACATCCGCAATCCCACGCACCCGTACAACGCGGCCTGGAAGGTGTTCGCCACGTGGTGCGAGGAGAACGACCTGGCGCCGGTCCTGCGCAAGTACCACGACGCGAAGGGCAAGGAACACTGGTACGAGCTGAGCGTCCGCTCGGCGTTGCCGGCCAGCCCGGACGAGTGACCGCCACTGTCCGCGCGGCGTTGTCCGCGGACACGCGGGCGCGTTGCTCGACGCGCCGACAAACGATGCAGAAACATAGGGATAGCGGGTGAGATGCCCCGTGGCATGGGAGTTGCTCAACGCCGGTTAGCCTCCGTGCGTTCAGGGAAACCCTCCATGCGTAAGAATACCCTCTCGGCCTGCCTGGCCGGTCTGCTGGCCGCCACCGGTTACCTGCCCACCGCGGCCGGGGCCGAGGACCTGATGGACATCTACCGCGAAGCGGTGGCCAACGACCCGGTACTGGCCAGCGCGGACGCGCGCCGCCTGGTCGTCGCCGAGGGCGTGCCGCAGGCACGTGCTGCGCTGCTGCCGCAGCTTTCCGCGGGCCTGAGCCTCAACCAGTTCCACCCCGCCTATTCGAACAACACCAACAGCGATGGCACGCCGGTCAACGGCGGCGACGGGCACAGCCGCCAGCGCGACCTCACCATCAACCTCGACCAGACGGTCGTCGACCTGTCGAAGTTCGCGCGAGAGCGCCAGGCGAAGCAGACCGCCGAGGCGCAGAACGCGACGTACGAAGGCGAGATCCAAGACCTCTACGTCCGCTCCACCCAGGCCTACTTCAACGTGCTGGTGGCGCAGGATCAGGTGGAAGTGCTCCATTCGTTCGAAGACGCATACGAGCAGCAGTACGAGCAGGCGAAGGTCCTGTTCGACAAGGGCCTCGCGCCCGAGGCGGATCTGACCCAGTCGCAGGCGTATTACCTCTTCACTCGCTCGCAGCGCGTGGATGCGGAGAACGCGTTGAAGGATGCGCGCCGCGCCCTGCAGCAGCTCACCGGCAAGGAGCCGGGTACGCTGAAGACGCTGCGCGATGACCTGCCCATGGACAAGCCGTCACCGGATGACGCGAACGCGTGGGTCACACAGGCAATGGAACAGAATCCCTCGGTCGTTGCCGCAACGCATCTCGTGAAAGCCGACGAGCATTCGATCACCGCCGCACGTAGCGGCCACCTGCCGACCATCAACTTCGCCATGGGCTACGACAAGCTCGGCTCGTGGTCGAACGTGAATCGTGGTGGAGCGGGTTATGGCCCGGGCAGCACCACCATCGGCGTCGTGCTCGCCGTGCCGCTGTTCAGCGGTGGCCTGACCCAGTCCCAGGTACGCCAGGCCATCCACCAGCGCGATGAAGACCAGAGCGACCTGGAAGGCTCGCGCCGCCAGGCTGCACGTGACGCGTACAACTACTACAACCTCGTGGTCGCCGGCATCGGCCAGGTGAATGACGCACGCACCGCCGTGGAATCGGCGAAGAAGTCATTGGCCTCGCTCAAGGCCGGCTACGACATCGGCACCCAGAGCCTGACCAACGTGGTGGTGGCGATCCAGATCCTCGCCGAGATCCGCACCCAGTACACCTCACTCCGCCACCAGTTCATCCTCAACAAGCTGCTGCTGAAGCGCTCGGTGGGCTCGGCGGAGTTGAAGGACGTTGAAGAGATCAACCGCCTGCTGCAGTAATCAACCGCCGTTGTGGGAGCGCGCTTGCGCGCGATGGGACTAGCGGCAAGCCCCATCGCGCGCAAGCGCGCTCCCACAGAAGATCAACCGGCCAGCGCAACCACCTGCCGCGCCACATACCCCGCGAGGAAAATACCCATCAGCACCACCAGCCACGACAGCGCACGTTGCGGCCCCGTGCCGGTGTAACCATGGCTATCCACATCATCGATCTGCTTGCGGTTGCGGTGGTAACGCAGCGTGCAGAGCAGCGTGAGCCACGCGCCAAGCAGGATCAGGCCGAGCCCGAGCAGCTCCGTGGCGCGCGTGTTCAGATGCACCCCGGGGTGGCTTAGCGGCGCCGAGAGCAGGGCGAACGAAAGGAACAGGTTGAAGCGTTCCAGCAGGAAGCCGAAGGCCATGATGGCGATGGCCGTGCGCACCCAGGCGAGGTAGGTGCGCTCATTGGCGGCGTGGTCTGTGAAGTGCGGTATCACCCGTGTCTCCCGTGCATGGCAATGGCTCGACCCCGGCTTGTATAGCCCAGCTAGCGGCCCCCAGGCTAGGAAACCCATGCGCTACCCAGCGTGATGGGCCTGCCAGGCGGGGCAAATGGCCGCACCCGGCGAGTACGCCGCAAAAACTGCGCAGGCGCAAAACCGTGCACGGCCCCCGGGCCTAGCCTTTGCGCCCATGACTGGTCAAACCTTCACCACAAAATGGGCAAGACGCCTCGCTGCGGCGGCCGTCGCCTTCCTACTCAGCGGCTGCGACATGGTGGTGATGAACCCCGCAGGGGACATCGCACGCCAGCAGCGTGATCTCATCCTTGTCGCCACCGGCCTGATGTTGCTCGTCATCGTGCCGGTGATGGCCATGACCGTGGTGTTCGCCCTGCGTTACCGCAAGGGAAGGAACCCGCAGGCCTACGACCCCTCGTTCACCCACTCCACGCGCATCGAACTCGTCGTGTGGAGCATCCCGCTGCTCATCATCGGCGTGCTCGGTGCCATCACCTGGGTGACCACCCACACGCTCGACCCATTCCGCCCGCTCGAACGCATTTCCAAAGACAGGCCCATCCCGGCCGGCACAAGGCCGCTCGAGATCGACGTGGTCGCGATGGACTGGAAGTGGCTGTTCATCTATCCGGAGCAAGGCATCGCCACGGTGAACGAGCTGGCGCTGCCGGTGGATGTGCCGGTCACTTTCAAGATCACCTCCACCAGCCAGATGAATACGTTCTACGCGCCGACGCTGGCCGGCATGGTCTACGCGATGCCGGGCATGCAATCGATGCTGCACGCCGTGCTCAACGAACCCGGTGACACCTGGGGCTACTCGGGCAACTACACCGGCGCCGGTTACACCGACATGCGCTTCCAGCTGCATGGCATGGACCAGGCGGGCTTCGAACGCTGGGTAGCGCAGGTGAAGGCATCACCGGAAGCCCTGTCCGCCGAACGCTATGTCGCGCTCGACCAGCCGAGCGAGAAGGTCCCCGTCATGCATTTCGGCAGCGTGCCCGCGGAGATCTTCCCGCGCGCCGTGAACCAGTGCGTCGCCCCGGGCACGCCCTGCAAGAACGACGTCATGCGCATCGATGCCGCGAAAGACGGCGCGAGCCACGCCGGCATGACGATGGCCGACCACTAAACCCATGCTCATCTCTGGATAGACCATGCTATTCGCAAGCTCTCCCACCGGGCTGCTCGGGCGGTTATCGCTCGACGCCCTCCCGCTCCACGAGCCCATCCTGGTCGGTACCTTCATCGCGGTGGCCGTCCTTGGCCTTGCCGCCGTGGGTGCGTTGACCTACCTGAAGCGCTGGGGCTGGCTGTGGCGCGAGTGGCTCACCAGCGTGGACCACAAGAAGATCGGCATCATGTACATCGTGCTCGGCATCATCATGCTGCTGCGCGGGTTCTCCGATGCATTGATGATGCGCGCCCAGCAGGCGATGGCGTTTGGGGAGAACCAGGGTTACCTGGCCTCGCACCACTACGACCAGATCTTTACCGCCCACGGCACGATCATGATCTTCTTCGTGGCGATCCCGCTGGTCGTGGGTATCGTCAACTTCGTCATGCCGCTGCAGATCGGCGCGCGCGACGTGGCCTTCCCGTACCTCAACAACCTCAGCTTCTGGCTGACCGCGGCTGGCGCCGTGCTGGTGATGATCTCGCTATTCGTCGGTGAGTTCGCGCGCACCGGCTGGCTTTCGTATGCACCCTTGGCGGAACTGCAGTACAGCCCGGATTCCGGCGTGGACTACTACCTGTGGTCGTTGGAGATAGCAGGTGTAGGCACAACGCTGTCGGCGATCAACATGGTCGCCACCATCATCAAGATGCGCGCGCCGGGCATGACGTTGATGAAGATGCCGGTGTTCACCTGGACGGCGCTGTGCAGCAACATCCTCGCCATCGCGATCTTCCCCGCGCTCACCGCGGCGTTCTTCCTGTTAATCCTCGACCGCTACGCGGGCACGCACTTCTTCACCAACGACCTGGGCGGCAGCCCGATGATGTACTGGAACATGGTGTGGATCTGGGGCCATCCCGAGGTCTACGTCCTGGTCCTGCCCGCGTTCGGCATCTACTCGGAGATCACCTCCACGTTCACCGGCAAACGGCTGTTCGGCTACGCCTCGATGGTGTACGCCACGGTGGTGATCACCCTGCTCTCGTACCTGGTGTGGCTGCACCACTTCTTCACCATGGGCTCGGGTGCGTCGGTGAACTCGTTCTTCGGCATCGCCACCATGGTGATCGCCATCCCCACCGGGGCGAAGGTCTTCAACTGGCTGTTCACCATGTTCCGCGGGGAGATCCGCTTCGAACTGCCGATGATGTGGGTCGTCGCCTTCATGCTGACTTTCGTGGTCGGCGGCATGACCGGCGTGCTGCTTGCGGTGCCAGCGGCGGACTTCGTCCTGCACAACTCGCTGTTCCTTGTCGCGCACTTCCACAACACCATCATCGGCGGCGTCGTCTTCGGCCTGTTCGCCGGGATGGTCTACTGGTTCCCGAAGGCCTTCGGTTTCAAGCTCGACGAGTTCTGGGGCAAGGTCGCGTTCTGGGGTTGGGTCGTGGGCTACTGGGTGGCGTGGACGCCTATCTACATCGTTGGCCTGATGGGCGTGCCGCGGCGTATCAACCACCTCGATGACATCAGCCTGCGTCCCTACTTCGTGGTCGCAGCGATTGGCGCCGTGATCATCCTCATCGGCATCCTCGGCTTCGTGATGAGCATCGTGATGGGTATCGTGAAGCGCAAGGCGCTTCGCGACGTGACGGGTGATCCGTGGCATGGGCGCACGCTCGAGTGGAGCACGTCGTCACCGCCGCCCGCGTACAACTTCGCGCTCACGCCGACGGTGTACGACCTGGACGCCTGGCAGGACATGAAGGAGCAGGGATACACGCGGCCGACGGAAGGGTTCCAGCCGATCCACATGCCACGCAGCACTGGCGTGGGCGTGATCGTCGCCGGCCTGTGCACGGTACTTGGCTTCGCCATGGTCTGGTACATCTGGTGGCTGGCTGCGCTGAGCTTCGTCGGCATCCTCGTCGTCTCGATCGTCCACACCTTCAACTACGACCGCGACCAGGTCATTCCCGCATCCGAGGTCACGCTGACGGAATGTGAGCGGACGCGCGTACTGGCAGGGGGCGTGGCATGAGCGGCACGGTGACGACGCAAGTTAGGCCGCGCGTATGGCACGCGGCGGAGACGCACGAACACAGTGGCAACGCCACGATGATCGGCTTCTGGATCTATCTGATGAGCGATGCGCTCATCTTCGCCTCGCTCTTCGCCGTGTACGGCGTGCTCAGCCGGAACTACGCCGGTGGCCCGGGGCCGAAGCAGTTGTTCGACTTGTCGCTGGTGGCGGTGAATACCGGTTTGTTGCTGGCGTCGTCAGTGACCTTTGGTATCGCCATGCTGGCCATGGCGGCGGGCCGCACAGGCCGGACCATGCTCTGGCTCGCGATCACCGGCGTGCTCGGTGCCGCGTTCCTTGGTGTCGAGCTGCATGAATTCGCCGGCCTGGTCGCCGAAGGCGCCGGACCGCACCGCAGTGCCTTCCTGTCGAGCTTTTTCACGCTGGTCGGAACGCACGGCGCGCACGTCGCCTTCGGCCTGGTCTGGCTCGTCGTCCTGCTGGTGCAGATCGGCAAGTGCGGGCTCGGTGACGACAACCGCCGCCGGATCATGTGCCTGTCGATGTTCTGGCACTTCCTAGACATCGTGTGGATCGGCGTCTTTACCTTCGTCTACCTGCTGGGAGTCATCCGGTGACCACTTCCGTTGCATCGCACGCCGCGCACGGCCACGGCAGCGCGCGCAGCCTCGTCATGGGCACCGCGCTCTCCGTCCTGCTGACAGCCGTACCGTTCTGGCTCGTGATGGGCGGCGTGCTCGCGAGCGCCAACGCGACCATCGCCGCCATCATCATCTCGGCCCTGGTGCAGATCGTCGTCCACGTCACCTGCTTCCTGCACGTGGATGCGAAGAGCGAGGATGGCTGGACCCTGCTGTCCTTCCTGTTCACCGCGATCATCGTGGTCATCACGATCGTCGGCTCGGTGTGGGTCATGTATCACATGGATGCGAATATGATGCCGCGTTGAGCTGGCGGCCGATCAGGCGTCCAGCGTACAAGCCGCTGGTTCAGGTCGGACATTCGCCGCGGCCAGTGCCAGGGCCAGGTCCGCGGAACGCGCTCAAGCAGAGGTCGACGAAGCTGCGAACTTTGGGATCCATGTCCTTGCAGAGCTCGGGCCGGCCCGGCGCCTGCTCGGCGAACTTCTGAAGCAGAAAGTAAGCTTGGATTTGCAGCGGCTTCTCGCACCAGAGCGTGCCATCGTTGTCGAAGACAGACACGCGGTCGGACGGGGGACGATAGTCGACCCGCCCCGGAGTGCATACCCGACTGACGAATTCGATGATCGCTCGCCGGGCCGGACCGTCGTTCATTGGTTGAGCGTCGTGGTCATGGGTCGTTTGCGGCGCCCGAGACGCTATCCTGCTCCCCGCCCAGCCCAGCCGGTGCAGTCGCCGGAGATAGCACCTGTCGTTCGCGGTATGCCCGGATCTGACGAAGTGCCTTGATTCCGTGCAGCTCGCCTTCGAGCACGTTGGCAGGGTTGAAGCTCGGTGGAAATGCCCGCGGCGGGAAGCTTTTGAAGGTTGCGGCAAACTCGAACACGCGTTGCATCATCCCGTAGGCGCCGCCCACATGATTGAGATTCCAATCCCAGTACGTATTGGAGGTGATGTCGGCGCGCTCGAAGGGGTCCTGAAAAAGGTGGAATATCTTCTGCAGGCGAAGCACCGTGAATGGCTCGGCCCAGACCTCCAAGGTACCCTGCGCGCGCTGCTCGGCAAAGACGAACTTGTACTCATTCTGCCGCATCGCCACGAGCAAGCCATCATCGTCGGTGTAAAAGAACTCGTTACGCGCGCTGCGCGCGCCGTTATTGCTGGTGGCGCTTCCCTTGACCGAGGTCAGGAAGGATGACTGGTCAAAACCATCGAGGTGCACGGTGTAGGTGATGTCATTGGCCGTGTAACCGGATTTGAGCTTCTCCACGATGTCGGGCTCCCCGGCTATGGCGCACAGGGTCGGTATCCAGTCGTTGTGTGACATAAGTTCGTTGGTCACGGTGCCAGGCGCGATACGCCCTGGCCAGCGGACCAGACACGGCACGCGGAACGCCCCCTCCCAGTTGGTGTTCTTCTCCGAGCGGAACCAAGTCATCGCACCGTCGGGCCAGGTGTTCATGTGTGGCCCGTTATCTGTGCTGTAGCTGACCAAGGTGTCGTCGGCGATGCCCAGCTCGTCGAGCGCATCAAGCAGCGACCCGACCGTGCCATCGTGTTCGATCATGCCGTCGATATATTCGCTATCGCCGTGCGCGTACCTGCCCCGGTGCTCGGCGCGCACGTGCGTCCGTAAGTGCATGCGCGTGGCGTTGTACCAGCAGAAGAACGGCTTGCCCTCCGCCTGGCATCGCTTCATGAATTCGATGGCCGCCTCGGCGGTTTCGTCGTCGATGGTCTCCATGCGTTTCTTTGTGAGCGGGCCGGTGTCCTCGATCGTCTGCCGGCCAACCACGCCAAAACGGGGATCCTCGCTGGCGTCCTCGGTATCGGTCGCCTTGCAACGGAGCACACCGCGCGGGCCGAACGCCTTGCGGTAGGCAGGGTCCTTCGGGTAGTCCGGCAATTCGGGCTCTTCCTCGGCGTTGAGGTGGTAGAGGTTGCCCATGAACTCATCAAACCCATTCACCGTCGGCAGTGTCTCGTTGCGGTCACCGACATGGTTCTTGCCAAACTGACCGGTGGTGTAGCCCAAGTGCTTTAACAGTCCCCCTACCGTGGGATCAAGCTGGCTCATGCCCATGGGCGCACCTGGAAAGCCAACCTTGGTAAGGCCCGAACGGATGCCATGCTGCCCAGTGAGGAACGCGGCGCGACCTGCCGTGCACGACTGCTCGCCGTAATAATGCAAAAAACGCAAGCCTTCATGAGCCAACCGATCGATATTTGGTGTCTCATAGCCCATCAGCCCATCGGAATAGCAGCTCAGGTTCGCGAGCCCGATGTCGTCACCCCAGATGATCAGAATATTGGGCAGGGAAGCGTTGCGCTGGGACATGGCGTTCTCCTTGAAGCAGGTCAGCGGCATTGGCGTAAGAATCGCCCCGCGGCTCGCAGTGCATAAGCGAAATTCCCTTGATCGAAATGACGTAGAACTACTTACAGTGCGCCGCGAAGCCGCCGTGACGCGGTCCAGCTCAGTCGCCTCGTCGGCTGGGCCAATTTGCCCACGGGTAGATTTACGCAATCGCCGATGGGCGTGACTACTCTTGAAGGCGGTTCGTTCCTGTCGATGATGGAGTTGCGGCGGTCCCCGCAGGAGGGTCGTGATGAAGCTATCGGCAGCGGTTAATCGTCTACGCTTTGCAGGATTAGGCTGGGCATTCTTCGCGCCGTCGCTGGCCGTCGCACAAACAGTGGGGCCCGGTACGCTTACGGCGCCGGTCGCTACCACTACGGGCACGACCACTGTGGTGGGCAATACCACCGTCGACGTTCGTAATGGGGCAGCTACGTCGACGACGAACGCGGCGACGGCAACAGGCGGTACGTTGGTACTGGATATGCGAGTTGGTCCACGACCAGGTGCTATCCAGCTGTATAGCGACCAGGGCAATGTGCTTTATGCCACCGGCGGCGCAATCCTGGCACCGGCCGGCCTCAATGTGAGGACAAACGGGGGCGCTGGCGTTTACGCCATGGGACAGGGCAGCACGATCAGCGTGACGGCCGGCCTGGTGACCTCGTTGGGCGGCGGCTATGCCGCGGTGGCACGCGACGGGGCGGTAGTGACGCTCACGAACACGAACTTCAACGATCCGTATTACTCGGGGGCCGCCGCCAAGGGCAACGGCCTGGTTGCCGATGGCGGTGGCACGATCAATGTGGGGGGTGGGACTTCCTCGCTGGTGACCGCCGGAGCAACGACGCAGGTGGGATTGGGCGCCTCAGGTGCAGGGTCGGCAGTGAACGTGCTCGCCCCGTTCACGACGACTGGCGGTCTAGGCGGACTCACGCTCAATGGAACGGGCGGCTTAGGCCTGTATTTGCACAACGGCGGCAACGTGACGCTTGCCCGTCCTCAAACGGTCACGCTTACCGGCTCCTCCGCCGTCGGCATGACGGTGGATAGCACGTCCATGGCCGCGCCGCTGACGGGCCTCACGCTGAGCTTCCCGAACACACCCACCGTGGGCGGCACGGGCGTCGTCGTGGCCAATGGCGGCAGCGCGCAACTGGCCGACCTGACGGTGGGTGGGCCGGGCGCGGCAATCGGCGTATGGACACGGGCTGGCACCCAGGTGGTGATCAGCGGAACCAGCCGGATCGACATCAATTCACTGCGCAACGGACAAGCCTGGCTGCTGACGTCGCCCTCCCTGGTTCACGGCATCTTTGGCTCGGTGAATGCGCCGTCCTATCGCGCCGGTCTGCTCAATCTCGGCGGAGATCTCAACAGCACCGGCACGGCGGTCAACGCCAATGCCGCCGGCAGCTATGGCGTCTACAGCGGACAGCACGGCACGTTCGCCAGCACCGCGCGCCTGGCCAACAACACGGTCCTGGCCACGGGCGCATCCTCCGTGAGTGTCATGGGCTACGCCAACAGCCAGACCGTGGTGACCGATTCAACGATTGAAAATACGGGCGGTGCGGTCACGCTGTATGCCTGGAGCTATGCCAACCCGGCGAACAACCAGACCACCGTCTTCCCGACGACCATGGCGTTTACGAACACCGAGGTCCGGGCTAGCGGCGGTGCCGATGGCCTTTGGTCGATCAACCAATCGCGCGGGCTGTTCACCAATACGGTCACGTTCGACGCTAGCCACCTGGCCAGCGATGACTACGCGATGGTGGGTGTTGGCGCCTCCGATATCGCTTTCATCCACGGCGCCAGTGCGATCGGAGGGAACTGGTTGCTATACGCCGAAGGGGTGGACTCGACGGTTGGCAACGCGCCGACACGGGTCAACGTTTCGGCCGTCGACGGCAGCACTCTCCAGGGCCTCGTCGAGGCCGACGCCGCCAGCACGGCCAACGTGACATTGACGGACCACTCCAGTTGGCTGGGCAAGGCCTTCTATGCCACCAACGTCAGCATCGATGACAGCAGCACCTGGACCATTCCGGCCAGTTCTATCGTGTCCGGGCAGGTCACAAACCAGGGCATGACAGCCTTAACCGTGCCGGACGCAGGGGCCTACAAATCGCTCTACGTGCACGACTACGCTGGCCGCGGCACGCTCCACTTCATACGCGGGTTCGGCCACCAAGTACTCGCGAGCTGCGACGGACTCAGGTAGGCCCTTCACCCGCCGTATCGCGCAATCAAGTGCGTTACAAGCGGCTAACGGCGGGGTGCGACAGCGCCGTTTTCAATGCCAGACCGAGTCACGTGATTGGATAGCTGAGGGGACAGTAGAAATACCCGAAGGTTACTGGGGCTTTTACAGGTGCAAAGAGTGCGGGGACGAGCGACGCTAGGTCCCCTGCTATGGGAGTGAGCCATGGAAATCAACCGTCGTCCGAACATTCTCGTGATCATGGCCGACGATATTGGCTGGTTCAATATTAGCTGCAATAACCATGGCATCATGGGTTATCGAACGCCCAATATCGATCGCATCGCGACCGAAGGGGCTAACTTCACTGATTTCTATGGTCAGCAGAGCTGTACCGCTGGCCGCGCTGCGTTCATTACCGGCCAATCACCGATTCGAACGGGTCTGACGAAGGTGGGCACCCCAGGCGCCACATTGGGCTTGAATGCGCTCGATCCAAGTGTGGCGGAGGTCCTGAAGCACTTCGGGTACGCAACGGGCCAATTCGGAAAAAATCACCTGGGTGATCGTAATGAGCACCTGCCCACCGTCCACGGTTTCGACGAATTCTTTGGCAACCTGTATCACCTCAATGCGGAGGAAGAGCCCGAATACCCGAATTATCCGAAGGATCCCGCCTTTCGCAAGAAGTACGGGCCTCGCGGCGTACTTCGCTGCAAGGCTTCGGACGTGGATGACTCCACAGTCGACGAGCATTTCGGACGCGTCGGTCGGCAGGAGATCGAAAACACGGGCGCTCTAACGCGGCATCGCATGGAAACAATCGACGAAGAGTTTCTCGAGTCTGCATTGGACTTCATCGATCGAAAATCGGCCGCCTCTCAACCATGGTTCTGTTATTTCAACCCCACACGGATGCATGTCTTCACCCATCTCAAGCCCGAGTCGGAAGGGAAGACCGGTCTTGGAATTTATCCGGACGGCATGGTGGAGCTGGATGGGTACGTAGGGCAGCTGTTGGACCAGCTCGACCAGGCAGGTGTGGCGGATAACACACTAGTAATCTTCACGACGGATAATGGGGCTGAAGTGTGCACGTGGCCCGACGGCGGCACGACGCCGTTTCGTGGTGAGAAGGATACCAACTGGGAGGGTGGCTGGAGGGTGCCTTGCGTCATGCGCTGGCCGGGCGTCATAAGCCCAGGCCGCGTCATCAATGACATCGCCTCTCTACAGGACCTCATTCCTACCTTCGCCGGAGCCAACGGCGAGTCGGACCTTCCCGCCAAACTGCGTGCCGGCTGCGAACTGGCGGGAAAACCATTCAAGGTCCATCTGGACGGATATAACCTCCTGCCCTTCCTGTCAGGGGACACGGATGTATCGCCGCGTCCCGGATTCATCTACTGGAGTGACGATGGAGAGTGCATGGCCATGCGAATCGACCGATTCAAAGTGGTCTTCGCCGAGCAGCGGGCTACCGGGATAGACACATGGCGTGAGCCACTATCGCCGATGCGGGTACCTAAGTTTTTCGATCTGCGCGCCGATCCTTTTGAGCGTGGAGAGGAGAGCTTCAAGTACAACGATTGGTTCGTTCAGCAGATTCCTCTCCAATACCTGGCACCTCCGCTTCTCGCAGAGTGGCTGTCGAGCTTCAAGGAGTTCCCGCCGCGTGCCCGGGCGGCGAGCTTCAGCATCAACCGCGTCATCGAGGCTATGATGCCAAAGGACTGAAGGGCATCCTGCAGAGACCCCGTAAATGTGACGCACGGACTACGGCGATCAGGCGATTACCTCGCTCTGGACCGAGCCGACCCAGGTGCGTTCGTCGTCCTAGTGAGAGTGGCAATACCGCTCGCCAGTAAGCGGTGGCATTGACCGGCGTCTCACGTAGATTTGCTGAGCGTCAATTGCGCATAGCTACCGTAGCGCCGTCATCGTGTACTGCGATGATGAGCGCGAGCTTCTTGGATAGGGACATTTCCCTGCAAAGCCCAGACGCGATGGCTTCAGGCTGCCGGTCCCAGCTTTAGTTCATGGCCATGACCAAGTGCGCTGACGACCGAAAGGAGCATCGTAGTGGCACTACTGACTATTTACGGCCGGCTGCGTTATGCCGGTTTAGGTTGGGCGTTTGTGCCCTCGTTGGCGATCGCACAGACGGTCGGGCCTGGCACGGTGACAACTCCCGTTTCTGTGGCTACGGCAACAACTACGATCGTCGGCAATACCACTGTCGACGTGCGCAACGGCATGACGTCATCGACGGCGAACGCAACGTCGGTCAACGGCGGCACGCTCATTTTGGACATGCGCGCCGGACCCCGACCAGGGGCTATCGCGTTGTATAGCGACCAAGGAAATGCGCTCTACGCCATCGGCGGCACGGTCCAGGCACCCGCCGGCCTCAACGTGACCACAAACGCGGGCGCGGGCGTCTACGCGAGCGGCCAGGGGACCACGATTGCCCTGACCGGTGGTCTGGTGAGCTCGCTGGGTGGGGGCTATGGTGCGGTTGCGCGCGACGGGGCGGTGATCTCACTCACCAACACGAACTTCAACGACCCGTACTACGCTGGGCTTACTGCGCGGGGTAATGGCCTCGTCGCCGACAGCGGTGGCACCATTAGCGTGGGAGGCATCGGCTCATCGCTGGTTACCAATGGGGCCACCAACCAGGTCGGCCTCGGAGCTTCGGGTGCGGGCTCCGCGGTGAATCTGCTCGCGCCATTTACTGCCAGCGGTGGTCGGAGTGGCCTGACAATCAACGGCCTCGGCGGGCTCGGCCTCTACCTGCACAATGGCGGCACCGTAACGCTTGCCCGTCCTCAAACGGTCACGCTTACCGGCTCCTCCGCCGTCGGCATGACGGTGGATAGCACGTCCATGGCCGCGCCGCTGACGGGCCTCACGCTGAGCTTCCCGAACACACCCACCGTGGGCGGCACGGGCGTCGTCGTGGCCAATGGCGGCAGCGCGCAACTGGCCGACCTGACGGTGGGTGGGCCGGGCGCGGCAATCGGCGTATGGACACGGGCTGGCACCCAGGTGGTGATCAGCGGAACCAGCCGGATTGACATCAATTCCCTGCGCAACGGACAAGCCTGGCTGCTGACGTCGCCGTCCCTGGTGAACGGCATCTTTGGCTCGGTGAGTGCGCCGTCGTATCGCGCCGGTCTGCTCAACCTCGGTGGAGATCTCCACAGCACCGGCACGGCGGTCAACGCCGATGCCGCCGGTAGCTACGGCGTCTACAGTGGACAGCACGGTACGTTCGCCAGCACCACGCGCCTGGCCAACAACACGGTCCTGGCCACGGGCGCATCCTCCGTGAGTGTCATGGGCTACGCCAATAGCCAGACCGTGGTGACCGATTCAACGATTGAAAACGCGGGCGGCGCAGTCGCGCTGTATGCCTGGAGCTATGCCAACCCGACGAACAACCAGACCACCGTCTTGCCGACGACCATGGCGTTTACGAACACCGACGTCCGGGCCAGCGGCGGTGCCGGTGGCCTTTGGTCGATCAACCAATCGCGCGGGCTGTTCACTAATACGGTCACGTTTGACGCCAGCCACCTGGCCAGCGATGACTACGCGATGGTGGGCGTTGGCGCCTCCGACATCGCATTCATCCACGGCGCCAGTGCGATCGGAGGGAACTGGTTGCTATACGCCGAAGGGGTGGACTCCACCGCAGGCAACGCGCCGACGCGGGTCAACGTTTCGGCCGGTGACGGCAGCACTCTCCAGGGTCTGGTCGAGGCCGATGCGGCCAGCACGGCCAACGTGACATTGACGGGCCACTCCAGTTGGCTGGGCAAGGCCTTCTATGCCACCAACGTCAGCATTGATGACAGCAGCACCTGGACCATTCCGGCCAGTTCCATCGTGTCCGGGCAGGTCACAAACCAGGGCATGACGTCTTTTACCGTGCCGGACGCAGGAGCCTACAAATCGCTCTACGTGCACGACTACGCTGGCCGCGGCACCCTGGGGATCAACACGTTCCTGGGCGATGACGCCTCGCCGACGGATCGGCTGATCATCGATGGCGGCACAGCGAGCGGTCCCGGTCATATCGTTGTGGCCAATACAGGCGGCCCGGGCGCCGAGACCAGCGGAAACGGCATCCTCGTGGTGCAGGTGACCAACGGTGGCGCGACCGCCGCTGACGCGTTCGCCCTCAACCGGCCCGTCATCGCCGGGCCCTATGAGTACGTGCTCCGACGCGGCGGCGCCTCGGAGGGCACGGAACAGGACTGGTTCCTTCGCAGTGCGGTCTCCTGCGCCGATCTGGCGGCGCCTGGCTGTGCACCGGAGCCGGAGCCACCCGCACCGCCGGCTCCACCCACGCCGCCGCCGCCGGCCCCTCCACCGAGGCCCGGACCGGACCCCGATCCTGCGGATCCACCGGCGCCGTCGCCCGCACCGGTGCCGCCTCCGGTTCCAGGCCCCTTGGTGCCCGAGGGTGAATCCAGTCCCAATCCGTTGACGCCCGTTTATCGGCCGGAGGTTTCGCTTTACACCGCGCTGCCGGCAATGCAGTTGCGCTACGGCTGGGCCATGCTGGGCAACCTGCATGAGCGCGTTGGCGAGCAGGAGCAGTTGCGCAACCGCCCGGATCTTCGGCAGGACAGTTACCTGAATGCGTTCTGGGTGAGGGTGATCGGCGAAGACGGCGACGTCCGTGGCGCCGCGCGCGGGGTGTACGACGGAAGTCCGAAGTACGACTACAACGTGATGGGCATTCAGGCCGGCATGGATGTCTATGCAGAGGAACACGACAATGCCCAGCGCGACCACGCCGGCGTCTATCTCGGAACCGGCCGCATCCGTAGCGATGTCACTAATTACGACACGGCGCTCGCGGGCGAGGACATCGTCAAGGGGCCCTCGCTGGGCCTGTACTGGACACACTATTGGGCACAAGGTGCCTACGTGGATGCGGTCTGGCAGGGTACCTGGGCGAAGTACAGCGCCAAGTCGAACGACGGGATCGAGCTGCACCACGATGCCTTCGGCTGGGCCGCGTCATTGGAAGGGGGCTACCCCTTCCACGACGACAGCCAGGTGTGGGAGCCGCAACTGCAGGCCATCTACCAGCGCGCGAACAGCGGCAGCGCGAGCGACCCGGCCGCACTCATCCGCTTCAGCGATATCACCTCACTGGTTGGTCGCGCCGGATTGCGTTGGGCGAATACGTGGCAAGGCGAACCCGGCCACGATGGCTCCCCGCGACTGTTCACCGGCTGGCTGCGCCTCAACCTGTGGAAGGAGTTCAAGGGCCAGCCTCATACGGCATTCTCGTCGGAAGACGGCTATGTGCCTTTCGAAGGCAGCATCAAGGGATCCTGGTGGCAGCTCAATGGCGGCGTGACCTGGGAGTTGGACCGGAACACGTCGTTCTACGCCAACCTCGGTTATCAGAAGGGATTTGACAGCCGTGGCTTCCACGCGTGGGATGGCAAGGTTGGCTTTCGCTGGAACTGGTGAGCGTGGCTCTGGACACGCGTTGGCGAGGCGGCCGCAGTCAAGCACACCAGCTCGTAAGACGGCTACCCAGGATCATTGAGACTTGCCTGGCCGGCATATGGTCATCCCCCCTGTCGGCCACCGTCCATGCCCTGCGGCATGGGCGGTTTTTTTTGCCTCGTTTGAGCGGAGTGGTCGGCTGTCGCCTCTGAACCTTCCGTAGGTCACGCGACGGCTTCTTAGCTCGGCCATCGCGCCAAGCTACATCACCACCGGTTCCACCTCGCAGCGAAACCCGACATCCTTTACGGATGCACCTAGCGGCAAGCCAACCGTGCGAGCCCACGAGCGCAATGGTAGGCGAGCGATTGACAATGTTGAACTTTTGAGCGGCAAAATCGGCAACTTCACAAGCTCCATCACGTTGTAGCCAAGCACTCCGTAGTTCTACTGGCATCCGTGACGATCAGTTGTGCGAGAACACGCGGGCCTGTGGAGTAACGCCAGTGATCTCATACGACGAAATCTGCTCGGGTCCACGCCTAATCGTCGCCGATGACCACGCGATAGTCGCTCAGGGGCTCCGTGCGCTATTGAGCACCAGCTTCGATGTCATTTTTACTGCCTTCTCGACCCCAGCGCTCGAGCACGCGGTTACGCACCTCGAGCCTGACATCGTCGTGTCGGACATTGACATGGGCGATTCTTCGGGTATCGACGCTCTCTCCCGACTGCGCGCTGGCGGGGTGAAGGTCCCGTGGGTGTTCGTCACCATGCACACGGCAGAAGCACTGGTGCAAGCGGCCGTGGATGAAGGCGCATCCGGTTACGTCCTGAAGAGTGACGCAGGCGAGGAACTGATTACCGCCATTCGGTGGGCGCTGGCTGGGCGCTGTTGGGTATCGCCGCGGATCGCCTACCGTGCGGCGCCACGCTCGAGCAGACCCCCTATGGTGACCGCGCGCCAACTCAGCGTGCTCAAGCTCATGGCCGGTGGCAAGCGCGCAAAGCAAATCGCGTTTGAGCTCGGCCTTTCCACTCGGACGGTTGAGGCTCACAAATATACGTTAATGCAGATTTTCGATGCCCACACATCGCTTGAGCTGATCACTCGCGCCCGCAGTGCCGGCTATTTGATCGGCTGCCAGGGGCAGGTCGCGCCCTCCCCGCCTTTAGAGCCGTAACGCGATGCGACGCGCCTTAGGTTGAGAGAACCTTAATTCATCGCAACTGGGTGGTTTGGCGATCGACCCTGCCAGGTAACGGCCCATCCCCGGCAGACCTCCTGCCGCGCGGGATGCGTGGAGGAACAACGTTAGACGCTCTGCCGCCGTTCGCTCTACGCGCCGTCGGCATGGCGCCTGTGATGCGAAGCCATTGGTACATCCGTCACTGTTCGGAGAATAAAACGGTGAGCGATGCGCGAAATCCCCAGTCCGGACCACGCCCCGGCGTTTGAAAGTAGTAGCGAATACCCGCCTGATAGCTCAGCAGTTGACGGATTTCCTTCCCCGAGCTTACCTCTCTAGCATAATGAATGTACGCAAGGGAGAGGGCAAATCTGAGGGAAGGCGGAACAATCCCTGCGTAGTCGGTGACCTGCAGGCCCGCGATTGAGCGACCGAGGCCCCTTCCACAGCCTGCGCAGTCAGCAATTCGCTTGGTAGCATCCCCGCAGCGCGCAAAGCTCAATCAGTCGACGAGCACGCACCTTGGGTGGCTAAGCTGTTAGCACGAATCTGCTCGCCATCTTTAGACACGCGTCCGAGGTTGCTCCATTGCGCGTCGCTACAAGTAAGTAGAAATACCCGCTCGGATTGAGTGAAAGTGCGCTGTGCGGAGACCCTCGCCTGGTCAAACATCGACGCATGCTTCTGGCGGTAAACGACAATGCGACTTGTCACCACGTGGTTTTCAGGCCTGATGCTGATCCTGCTCGCAACCATGGACTCAAGCGCCAACCCGCAGAATACGACGTTCACCACAGTACCCCCTAAGGAAAACTTCTGGCATCTCATCCACGACCCGGATGACCACGCGATCGACCTCTCGCGCTGGTTACTTCAGCACCGCGGTGCGCTCATCGTCCCAATCGTGATCACCGAGCCAGCGGTGGGAAACGGCGGAGGTGCATCGGCGGTGTTCTTCAAGCCGGCGCGGCAATCGGATGCGTCGAAGGAGCGCGGCGAGAAGATTCCGCCCAATATCTACGGATTCGGCGCGGCTAAAACACAGAATGGCACCTACGGTGCCGTGGCCGCAGGCGAGTTCCATTTCGCTGACGACCGCTGGCGGTACAAGGGTGCCATCGGCAAGGCGTCGGCCAACCTCGACTTCTACACACGTGGCTTGATCCTGGCTCCGCGAAAGATTGGCTACAACCTCGATGGCTGGTTCTCTTTTCAACAGGTGTCACGACGTTTGGGCACGATGCCTGCCTATTTGGGTGCGCGCTGGGTTTACATCGATCTGAATAGCCGGCTGAACATCGGTGGCAACCGACAATTCTTCCAGCCGCGTGACTTCGCCAGTCGGGCATCTGGCATCGGACCCATGCTGGAATGGGACAGCCGCGACAACACCCTCACGCCATCGCGTGGCGTGCTGGCCGTAGCTGAAGGAACGTTCTATGCGCCAGGATTGGGCGGCGACGAAACGTTCCAGGCCTACCGTGCGCACGTGCTGGGTTATATGCCAATGGGGCCACGTGTCGTGATGGGGCTGCGCGCCGACTATCGCACATCGCCGGGCGACACGCCCTTCTACCAGCTGCCTTCCATCGACTTGCGCGGCGTCTCTTATGGCAGGTATCAGGACCGATCAGTCGGGATGGTGGAGGCCGAGCTGCGCTGGAACGTGACAAAGCGCTGGGCCGCCCTGGCCTTTGGCGGGGCGGGACGCGCATGGGGTCGGCGAACTTCATTCGGTGACGCGTCCACCCAGACGACAAAAGGACTGGGCTTCCGTTACCTGATCGCGAGCGCGCTTGGCCTGTATGCCGGTGTGGACTGGGCGTGGGCGCGCGATGATCATGCGTGGTACATGCAGGTCGGCAGCGCCTGGCGCTGAGGATCGTTAGCTCTAAGCCTCTTAGGCATGGGAAACCTTGCTAGCATCAGCCGGACATGCTTGATGCTCCGCCGTCTGGCAGCACACGGAATTCGTCATCTTCGCAGGGAGCGCTGTGGCTTCGTGCCTTACTTTGGCGTGACGTGCTTACCGAACAGCGTATCGATACGCTGCCGCCATATCGTCATGCCCGGATGAGGAAATCACAGGTCAGCGATATTTTCTGCATCCACTAACATACCAAGATGATGCTGCATTGAGCTGGCGGTGGCTTAACCGTCCAGCAGGCCCGCGGCCACGGCCGCAGCAACATCCTCTGGCGTATCAAGATCACGCTCCAGCGCATCGCGCCGCACGGCGGCCGGATGGCTGCCGGCCCAGAGACGCCGGAACCCGGCATCGCCCTGCAGGGTCCCGGCGAGGGCCATGGTCTGCGGGCGGAGGAGGGCTGGCGCGCCGAGCGCATCGCCGTACGCCGAGACCACGTCGCAGCTGCCGTCGAAGGCGACGAACAGCTTGTCCAGGTGTTCGGGCGTCAGGCAGGGCTGGTCTACCAGGGTGACCAGGACCGGGTAGGGGCGCCCGGCCAGGGCGGCGGCGGCCCGGCATAGCGATGAGCCCATGCCTTCTTCCCAGGTGGGGTTGAACAGGATGGCGGTGCCGGTGACCAGCGGGGCCAGCTGCTCGGCGTGGGCGCCCAGGACGACGAGCATCCGGGTGGGGCAAGTGGCCTTGGCCAGCCGGACCGCGCGCTGGAGCAGGGTTTCCCCATTGATGGTCAGCAGCTGCTTGGGCCGGCCCAGCCGGCTGCTTCCCCCGGCGGCGAGTACCACCGCGTCATGTTCCCCACGTGCGCGCATTTCAAACCCGGAAAAATCGTCGAACCTGGCGGTAACGCTAGCACGGAGGCGTTGCAGGCGCTGGTCCGGATGGGCGTCCACCGGCTCTGGGGCCGGAAAACGCGACATGGCCTTCACACCCGGCGTTGATCATCGACTAGGCTGTCGCGAAACGCGGGACCCTGGCATGACGCAAACCGAGGAGCAGCGCCTCGAGCGGCTGCGCAACCTGGCTGTGCTGGACACCGGCGCCGAAGACTTCTTCGACGCCCTGGTGCGTGCTGCGGCCGAGGTGACCGGTATGCCGATTTCGCTTATCAGCCTGATCGATCGTGACCGCCAGTGGTTCAAGGCGAACGTGGGCCTGCCGGGGATTGCCGAGACCCCGCGTGAGTACGCGTTCTGCGATTACGTCGTGAGTTCGGGCGCCGCTGTCGAAGTCCCCGATGCCCGGATGGATCCGCGCTTCGAGCGCAACCCCCTCGTCACCGGCGCTCCGGACATCAGGGCGTACACGGGCGTGCCGCTAACGCTTTCCGACGGCACCCGCCTCGGCTCGCTCTGCGTCATCGACCGCGAACCGCACATGCTTCGCCCCGACCAGGTGAACGTGCTGCGCCACCTCGCCGCTGCCGCCTCGAAGGCGCTGGAGCAGCGCGCGGACCTGATCCACCAGCGCGAGGTGGCACGCGCGGAGGCGCGGCGGGCGCAGAAACTCGAGCGCGAGCTCGACGAGAAGCAGCAGTTCCTGCAGCGCACGGGCCGTGTCGCTGGCGTGGGTGGCTGGGAGTACGACCTGAAGTCCGGAACGTTGTTGTGGTCCGACCACACCTGCCGCATCCACGACCTGCCCGAGGGCTTCGAACCGACGCTCGACGAAGCGCTCGCGTTCTTCTCGCCGGAGACGCAGGCCGAGCTCTCCGAAGCCATGGATCGTGCGACGCGCATGGATATCCCGTGGGATATGACCTTGCCGATGACGACCGCCACCGGCCGGCATATCTGGATACGTGCCGTGGGCGGCCTGGAGCGCGAGGACGGCGATGCGGTACGCCTGGCTGGCGCGGTGCAGGATGTCACCGAGCGGAAGATGGCGACCCAGGCGATGGAAGCCAGCGAGCGCCGCTATCGCAAGCTGTTCCAGTACTCGCTGGGCCTGATCTGCACGCACGACCTGCAGGGCGAGATCCTCTCGGTGAATCCTTCCGCGGCCGCGTCGCTGGGCTATGTCATCGGCGACATGCTCGGGGTGAACCTCAAGGCTTTCATGCTGCCGGAGCGGCAGGCGCAACTGGATCGCTACCTGCACCGCATCCAGACGGAGCGCATCGCCATGGGGATCCTCGAGCTGGTCGCTTCGGATGGCACGCTGCGTTACTGGCGCTACCAGAACGTGCTGGACGATGACGCGGAAGAACCGTATGTGCTGGGCCACGCGCAGGACGTCACCGAACAGCGACGCTACGAGAGCACGCTGGTGGAATGGTCGACGCGCGATCCGCTGACGCACGCGATGAACCGGCGTTACCTCGCGCAGCTGGAAACGCGTGCGGCAAGTCGCGGCGCATGGGGCTGCATCGTCGTGGACCTCGATCATTTCAAGACGATCAACGATACCTACGGCCACGCGCGTGGTGATGAGATCCTGGTCGGCGTAGCCCAGCAGCTGCGCGACTGCAGCGGGCCCGACGATGTCGTGGTCCGCATGGGTGGCGACGAGTTTCTTCTCGTCATCGATAACGCTGACGACGTTGCGCGGGTCCTTGAAACGCTGCGCGAAGCGCTGCGCACGAGCGAATGGTCGCTGAGCCTGGGCGCCGCCGTGTCGTCGCAAGGCGACTCGGTCGACGACGTGATCGCGCGGGCGGATGACGAGCTATACGCGCACCGCGCCGTGGCACGGCACGCTAAGCGTTAGTGGCAGGCTCGAACGCCGCCTCGCGTAGCGCCGCGTACGCCTCCACCAGCGCATCCAAAGAGAACGCAAGATTGCGGCCGCTCGGGTTCGGCAACACCCAAGGGATGCACCCGCGCATCGGCACCGCCTGCCGGCCCCATGGAACATGGCGCTGCCGCGTCAACGCGGCATAGGCGGCCTTGCCGAGGAAGGCCACGTAACGCGGTGCATAGGTATCGAGCACCTGCTCGAACGCAGGTGCGGCGCTGGCGAACTCGTCGGCGTGCAGATCATCCGCGCCCGCGGTGGGCCGGCGTACGACGGCGGTAATGCCGCAGCCGACCTCCAGCAGCCGGTGGCCTTCTTCCGCGCTGAACAGCGTCGGCGTGAATCCCGCACGGTAGAGCACCGGCCAGAACCGGTTCGAACGCCCCGCGAAATGATGCCCGGTGGCGGCGGCAAGCAGGCCGGGGTTGATGCCGCAGAAGAGCACGCGGAGCCCGGGCGCGATGATGTCCGGCAGCGCGGTGCTCATCGGCAGATCGCGGCGACGGCCTTGCGGGCGAGTGCGTGCAGTTCATCGCGCGGCCTGCCCGCCCGGGCGCGGATCGCGATCGTATGCATCGTGGCCGAGGCGAGCAGGGCCAACGCTTCCGGATCCGCATCCGCACCGAGCTCACCTTCCGCACGCGCCAGTTCGATCCGCTCCCGGAAGCGCTCGTCCAGGCCGGTGAAGCCCTCACTGACGATCTGGCGCACGACCGGATCCTCCAGCGCTTCGGTTACCGCGGTGCCGACCACGAAGCAGCCGCGCGGCTGGCCTTCGCCCGAAAAGTAGATGCCCAGCGCGGCGTCGTACGCCTGCATCAGCGTCTCAGCCAGCGGCCGGCCGGGTGCGAGGACCTCGCCCATCAGGGCGAACTTCCGGTCCCAGTAGTCGCTCAGCGCCTTCACGTAGATGTCGTGCTTGTCGCCAAACGCCGCCTTGAGGCTCGGGCGGTTCATGCCCGTGGCGGCGGAGAGGTCGTCGAGGGATGTACCCGCATAGCCGGCCCGCCAGAACGCGTCCGCGGCGTGGCGCAGCGCGGTTTCCGGTTCGTAGGCACGCGGCCTGCCGCGCGGGCGCTTCGCGGTATCGGATGATTTTGTTCGATCTTGCATAAAAACCCTTGAACGTCGTCTTGCCCGTACATATTATGCGGATCAGAACAAAATTCAACCGCGCGATGAGCCCCGTGAGGGACGCGCGGCATCCTCATAGCAAACAGGTAGTTACGATGAACGTACACGTCGAGGAAGGCCCTGTCGCCCGCCATGGTTTCGTCCGCTGGGGCCTGATGATCGGCCTCCCCGCGCTGCTGGCGCTGGGGGGTCTCGCCTACACGCTGACCCGGTCCGGCCAGGTCGAAACGGACGACGCGTTCGTCCGTGCCGCCAAGGTCGCGATCAACGCCCGCGTCCCCGGCCAGGTGCTTGAGGTGGCGGTCGTGGACAACCAGCCCGTGCACAAGGGTGACGTGCTGGTTCGCATCGATCCGGCGCCGTACCGCATCGCGGTCGATGCCTCCGAGGCAAAGCTGGCGAGCACGCGCCTGCAGATCGAAGGCCTGAAGGCCACCTACCGCCACCAGCTGGCCGAACTGCAGTCGGCGAAGGACTCGGCGGACTTCAACCAGCGCGAGTACGAACGCAAGAAGGCGCTGCTCGCTTCCGACTATGCCTCCCGCGCGACCTACGAGCGCGCGGAGACCGACCTCAAGGTGAGCCGGCAGCACATCGCCTCGGAGCAGGAAGATGTCGCGAACACCATCGCCGCCCTGGCAGGTGATCCCGCCATCCCCGTCGAACGCCACCCCAGTGTGCGCGAGGCGCAGGCGCAGCTGGATCGCGCACGCCTCGATCTGTCCTACACCACGGTGGTCGCGCCGGATGACGGCACCGTCGCGCGCGTCGATGACGTGCAGGCCGGCGACTTCGTCAGCGCGGGCGCGCCGGTGTTCGCGCTCATCTCGAGCCGCGACGTGTGGATCGAAGCGAACTTCCGCGAGACCAGCCTGACGAACATGCGCCCCGGCCAGCGTGCGACGCTGCGCGTCGATGCCTATCCGGGTCATGTGTTCAACGCGCATATCGCGAGCATGAGCCCGGGTACCGGCTCGGAGTTCTCGGTGCTGCCGCCGGAGAACGCTACCGGCAACTGGGTGAAGGTGGTCCAGCGGCTGCCCGTGCGCCTGGAACTGGATCACGCCGATCCGCAATGGCCGTTGTATTCCGGCATCAGCGTGCTGGTGCAGGTCGATACGGCGCAGGCGGCCAAGGCCCCGACGCGCGTGGCGAGGGCACCGTAATGCCTGCCGACACACGGGCGACGCACTCGCCCGCCGAACACCGCATGCTGATCCTTGCCGGCTTGCTCGCCACGTACATGGCGGCGGTGAACATCTCGATCCCGAACGCGGCGCTGCTTCGCCTGCAGGGCGGGCTGTCGATGACCGACGACCAGGTCGGCTGGGTGTTCACCTCGTACATCGCGGCAAGCGCCGTGGTGATGCCGCTCACGCATTGGCTTGCCGCGCGCTTCGGCAGGAAGACCGTCTACCTGGCATCGCTGGTGCTGTTCACGCTCGGGCTCGTGCTGGATGTGCTTGCGACCACGCTGCTGCAATTCGTCGGCGCGCGCATCGTGCAGGGTGCGGCGAGCGGCACGCTCGCGCCGTTGTCGATGTCGATCCTGCTGTCGGAACTGCCACCGCTGCGCCACGGCCGCATCGGGCTCACCTGGGCGGTGACCGGTACCCTCGGCATCCTGAGCGGTCCCTCGATCGGCGGCTTCCTCAGCGAATGGCTGGGCTGGCACGCGATCTTCGTCGTGAGCTTCCCGCTCGTGGCTTTCATCATCCTGGTGGTCGCGCTGTTCCTGCGTGAGCGGCGGGTGCCGCGAGCCTCGTTCGACTTCTTCGGCTGGGCTGCGTTGTCGATCAGCCTCACCGCGCTGCAAATGCTGCTGGATCGCGGGCAGCGGCTGGAATGGTTCGCGTCCACGGAGATTCGCGTCGAGGCGACCGCTGCTGTGCTGGGTGCGTGGGTCTACCTGGTGCACATCTTCACCCGCAAGGTTCACTACCTTGATCGCGCGCTGTTCAACGACCGCAATTTCACGATCGGTGCAGTCCTCTACTTCGTCTTCGGCTTCGTACTGCTGCCGACGCTGGCGCTGACATCGCCCATGCTCGAGGAGCTGCTGCGCTATCCGGGTGATGCCGCCGGCCTGCTGACCGTGCCGCGCGGCCTCGGCATGATGGCGTGCCTGCTGGCCACGTGGCGTATCCCGCCGAAGCTGGATAACCGCGTCGTCATGCTCGCCGGTGCCGTACTGGTCTCGATCGGCAACGCGCGCATGGTCGGCTATTCGCCGTTGATGGATGGCTGGGCCGTGGGCATGGCCGGACTGTTGCAAGGCGCGGGGCTCGGCGTGCTCATGCCGGCGATCACCCGCGCGACATTCAGCACGCTCGCGCCTGCGCTGCGCGCGCAGGGCACGGTGTTGTTCAACCTGTTCCGACTGTATGGCAGCACGCTCGGCGTCGCCGTCGTCCAGCTCTACTTCTTCATGAACACGCAGGCCGTGCACGGGGCGCTCGCCGAACATCTGCGCCCGTACGGCGCATTCGCCCACGTCACGGCGCAAACCCGAGGCCCCGCACTCGCCGCGCTGAACGAAGGCGTGACCGGCCAGGCCGCGATGATCGCCGTGATCAGCCAGTTCAAGCTCCTGTTCGTGGCGATGCTCATCGCCAGCCCCCTCATCTTCTTCCTCCGCCGGCCACGCGCTGGCCACTGACCCCGGTAACCCCATGAATACCGTACGACTGAACCATGCAAGGCGCACCGCGCTCGCGGCGGTGCTTGGCGGCGCGACGATGGCGTTCCTCACCGGATGCATGGTCGGGCCGGACTACCAGCGTCCCGCCGATACGGCGTCGACCCACTACGACGTGGCCGCGGAGCAGCAACTCGACCACGCACGCGGTGACGGAGCGCCCCGTGTCGGCTTTGACGCGACGATCGACGCCGACTGGTGGACGCTGTTCCATTCATCGCGGCTGGACGCCGTGGTGAAACAGGCGATCGATGGCAACCTCGACCTCGAAGCCGCGGACGCGACGATCCGGCAGGCCGACGAAGCCATTGCCGCCGCCGGTGGTGCACTACAGCCGCAGGTCGATTTTGCCGCGCAGGGTGGCCGCCAGCGGACCGGGTTCGGTGCGGGGCGGAACACCGCCAACGTGTATTCGATCGGCCCCACGGTGAGCTTCGACTTCGACCTGTTCGGCGGCACGCGCCGCAAGATCGAAGAGACCACCGCCGTGGCCGATGTGCAGCGCCACCGTTTCGATGCGGCCTACCTGACGGTGACTGGTGACGTGGTGAGCCAGGCGATCCAGCTGGCCTCTGCGCGCGTGCAGATCGCGGCGGTAGAAGACCTGCTCGCCACCGACCGGCATAACCTCGACCTTGTCCTGGGTGCGCAGCGCGCGGGCAGCGCGACCAGGGCGGATGTCGCTTTGGCGCGCAGCCAGCTGGCCCAGGACGAGACCCTGCTGCCGCCGCTGGCGCAGCGGCGTGATGCCGCGCGCCACGCGCTGTCCGTGCTGGTCGGCAAGGGGCCGGCGGACTGGGCGCCACCGGAGTTCGAGATGTCGGACTTCACCCTACCGGCCGAGTTGCCGTTGAGCGTGCCCTCGGAACTCGCCAGGCAGCGGCCGGACATCCTTGCCGCTGAGGCGCAACTGCACGCGGCGAGTGCCGCGATTGGTGTAGCGACGGCGGACATGTATCCGCATCTCCAGCTCTCGGGCGCACTGACGCAGGCAAGCGCCGGTGCCGGCGTCGGCACCTTGTGGGGCATCGTCGGCGCATTGGCCGGCCCCGTGTTCGATGGCGGCACGCGCAAGGCGAACCGCCGCGGCGCGGAGGATGCGTATGACGCCGCGCTCGCCGGTTATCGGCAGACCCTGGTCACGTCGCTCGGACAGGTCGCTGACGTGCTGCAGGGCATCAGCCACGATGCGGAGGAATATGCCGCGCAAGGTCGCGCGCTTGAGGCCGCCGAAGACAGTCTGCACCTGAGCCAGGAAGGCTTCCGCGCCGGCGATGCCAGCGTGCTGGCCGTGCTCGAGGCGCAACGCGCACGGCAGCACGCCGTCATTGGCCAGATCCAGGCACGTACCGCGCAGTACCTCGATGCCGTTCAACTCACGCTCGCCCTGGGCGGGCGATCGAAGGATGCCTTCCTCAGGAAAGCGCGCTGATTTCGAACAGGCCGCCGGAACCGGGGTACGCATCCAGCGTGGCTTCGGTCAGTCGGGCACGCGAGGTCGACACATACGCATGCCCACGGCGGTCGAAGGCAAGGCTGCCCACGTGCGGTGCGGGCAGCATGATGGAGCGTTCCACGGCACCGTTGGCGGCGAGCTGCACGATGCAGCTGCCGCCCCACATCGCGACCCACACGCTGCCGTCGGGCGCGATCGCCATGCCATCGGGCTTGCCGGGCGCGGTGAGGAAATCGGTGACGACGGTCGGATCGTCCAGCCCGGTGGCATCACCGCGGCGCGGATAAGCGAGCAGGGTGCGGCTCAAGGTATCGACCACCAGCAAGGTCGCGCCACCGGCGACGAAGGCCATGCCGTTGGCGACGCCCAGCCCGCCTGCGACCTCGCTCACTTCAGCATCGAACGCCGCCGCGTAGTAAAGCGCACCGCGCCCGTGCAGCAGGCCCCGGTGCATCGAGCCGGTCCACAGGCCGCCCTGCGCATCGACCGTCATGTCGTTGAAGCGGCAACCCGCGGCGAGCGGTGCCGGAGGGCCCGCGGTCAGCGCGCCCGTGGTCACATCGATCGCGAAGAAGCGGTCCTCGCCGGCAGCGACCCATGTGCCATCCGCGCGTTTGCCCAGCGACCACACCGGCGCGACCAACGGCATCTCAAGGAGCCGCGCCTCCGCGGTGCACCAGCGCAACAGCCGGCGGCCAGGCGGATCGAGCCAAAGGACGTCGTCGCCATCCATGCGGACGGATTCGCCGACGAGGGTCTTCGCATCGGCGACGAGGCGAACCTCCGCGCTCATGCGAGCTGCCGCCGCGCGGCGTGGATACCGGCGAAGCCATGCGCGGTCGCATCGGCGGCGTCGACGACCTGCGTGCTGAAGCCAAGATGGGCCAGCCCGGCCGCATACAGCGCGCATACGGCCGCGGCACCGACCAGGGTCACCGAGGACTCCAGTGGATAGAGCGCGCGCGCATCCGCGAGCTCCGAGCCGATCAGCAGGCCACGCAGGTAGGACGCGGCATGATCGCGGGCGAGGTCGCCACGGATCACCCGCGCGCGTACCCCGAACAGTGCCGTACCCAGCCCGGGCTCGCGTTTGCTGCCCGCTTCGATCCCCTGGAAGAACGCCTCGCCGATCGCCGCCGGTGCGGCGACCACGGAGGCGAGCATCCCGGCCGCGGTAAGCCGGTCGAAGATCTCGCCGGACATCGCGGTCATGAACTCGATGACCTTACCGCCTTCGATACGTACCCATTTACCGTGCGTGCCGGGCAGGGCGACGATGCCTTCGGTGGGCAGGCGGCCGGCGCGCAGCAGGCCGAACAGCTCGGTTTCCTCGCCGCGCATGATGTCCGGTGCGCCATCGCTCGCCCTGCGGCAGGCGAGGCCCGGCACGATAAGCATGTCCCGCCCGGCGATGCGCGTGGGGTGCAGCATCGCCGCGAGGCCTTCCAGGCCGATGGGGCACTCGGCATAACCCGCATCGTCCCAGCCCACGTTGGAGCCGACCATGCCGCAGGCGTAAAGCGTTTCCGCGTGGGGCCAGCGTGCCGACAGGCCTGCGATCTGCGCCACCATGCCCGCGCGATCGAGCGAGGCGATGCCCGCGGGTTCGGCGAACGCATCGCGTACCGTGCCGTCTTCGTCGAGGAGGAAGGAGCGGAAGTTCGAACTGCCCCAGTTGATTGCAATGAACTCGTGCGCCATGAAAGTCCCTTAGCGGCGCGTCACCGACGCGCCACCATCGATTGGATAAATGCCACCGGTGATCCACGCGCTGGCGTCGCTGGCGAGGAACCAGGCGAGTTCGGCCACGTCGTCCGCCGTGCCAAGCCGCCCGAGCGGATGGCGTTCCACATTGCGCTCGCGCGCCGCGGCGGGATCCGTATCGCGTGCGAACGACGCCTGCAGCATCGGCGTATCGATGGAAGCCGGTGCGATCGCGTTGACCCGCACCTGCCACGGTGCGAACTCGAGCGCGGCTGTGCGCACCACCGATTCCAGTGCAGCCTTGCTCGCCGCATAGGCGGCCAGCGTGGGCGTGGCGAACCGCGCGTTGATCGACGTGGTCAGCACGACGGAGCCGCCGCCCGCATCGCGCATCCCGGGAACCAGGTAGCGCATGAGCCGCACGGCGGAGATCACGTTGGTGTCGTAGGTGTCGCGGAACAGCGCGTCGTCGGATTCGAGGATCGAGCCGGGCGGGCTGATGCCCGCGCAGTGGACAAGCACGGTCGCCGGGCCGTGGGCCGAGGCGGCGGCTTCCACCGCAGCGCGCACGGCGGCGTCGTCGCGGAGGTCGACCTGCAGCGATATCGCGACATCCGCCGACGCCACCCGGTCCAGGCCGGCGACGACCACGCCTTCATCGCGCAGCCGCCGCGCCACGGCCGCGCCAATGCCGCTCGCGCTGCCCGTGACGATCGCCGCCCGCCCTGCCGATACCTTGCCGATCACGCCGTGGTTCTCCCCTGCTTCGCAGTGCCTGGCATCAGAAGCGCCAGGTCACCGTCGCCATGTAGTTGCGACCGTATATCACATTGGTTCGCAGGCCTTCCTCATAGCCATCGAAGGTGCGCTGGCGGCTGTTGAGCAGGTTGGTGGCTTCCACCTGCAGCGAGAGTGCCGGGGTGAAGTTGTAGCTGACCGACGCGGCGAGGTCCTTGTAGGTATCGTTGTAGATACCGGTCGCCGCCGTGGAGAGACCGACGAGGTAGCGGTTGCGCCAGTTGTAGGCGACGCGCGAACTGAACGGTCCCTTCTCGTAATAGACGATGAGGTTGTAGTTGTTCTTCGACAGGCCCGGGAACGTGAGCGAGCTGCCGTTGATGTCCTTGATCGGCGTGCTCGAATCGATATACGTGTACGTCGCCACCATGCCGAAGCCATCGAGCGGATCGGGCAGGAAGGTGAACGGGACCTGGGCCAGCAGCTCCGCACCCTGCACCTTGGCGGAATCGCCGTTGACCTTGCGGTTGATGAAGTAGTTCACGCCGCCGATGGTCTCGACGCTCTGCTGCTGCACGATGAAGGTGGAGACATCCTTGTAGAACACGCCGGCCGAGACCATGCCGGTATCGTTGTAGTAGTACTCGAGCGAGAGGTCGTACTGGTCGGCCTTGAACGGCTTGAGGCCCGGGGCGCCGCCGCTGCCGGTACCCGGCGTCACCTGCACGCCGTTCACGAACGTGGCGCTGTTGTTGAGCGACACGCCGTTGTTCAGGTCTTCGGTGTTGGGGAACGCCACCACGCGGGCCGCGCCGCCGCGGACGAGCAGCTGGTCGGTGATCTCCCACTTGGCGATGAACGAGGGCAGCCACTCGCGCGTGGTGCTGCGGTAATCGGTCGGGCTGGCCGTGCCGGCGGCGGTGATCAGGTTGCCCTTCGAATCCAGCTCGCGCTGCACGTAGCGGACGCCGAAGTTACCGGAAACCGGCATGGAGCCCGCGTTGAAGCTCCAGTCCGCCTTGGTATACGCCTCGGTGAACTTCTCATCGATGCTGAAGGTGCCGGCGTAAGCAAGCGCGTTGTTGCGGCCATCCAGGCACTGCGGGTTCTGGCTGATCGCGGGGATCGTGGTGAACGCATCGCAGCCGGTGAACACCGAGCGGTAGCTGCCAAGGAAGCTGCGCGGAAGGCCGTCGAACTCGCCCTTCATGAAGTTGTTGTTGCTGTACACGCGCAGGTAGTCGGCCAGTGCCGTGGCCGGCACGCCACCGGTCGGGCGGATATCGGCGCGCAGCGGATCCTGGTCGCTCTTGATCTTGGTAGCGCGGGCGCCGAAGGAGAGCGACTGCCAGTGGTCCGAATCGAAGTTCCAGGTCCAGTCCGTGCGCACCGCCGGTGCATCGGTCTTCGCGCGGTAGTCGTTGTCGAACAGGATGGACATGGCCATCTGGTTCGGGTCGGTGAGGTTCACGCCGCCGACGTTGAAGCTGCCGAAGTTGCCCGAGCGCAGGTCGTAGTCGATGACCGAGGTGATTCCCGATCGCGGCTGCAGGCGCATGTAATTCTGGTGGTACTCGGCCTTGGACCGGTCGTAGGAAATCTCGGCCGAGCCATCCAGGTGGTCGCCGGCGTGGAAACTGCCACGCAGCGCGGTCGACCAGACATCCGCGTCGATGTCGGCGATTTCCGTGTTGGCCTGGATCGGCGTGGTGGCGCGGCCGGCAAGCAGGATGTTGTGGTTGGAGTAGGTGGCGTTGCTCAGGCCCGAGCTCGGGTTGAACGCCAGCCAGTAGCGGTCGCGGTCGGCGGTCTGCTTGGAATAGAAGGTGTCGCCGACGATCTCGACGCCCGGCGTCGGCCGCCACTGCAGGATCGCGCTGACGCCCTTCTTCGTGCGGTCATCGTCGATGTTCTGCGCGCGCATGTCGGTGCTGCCGAAGTGCTTCACGCCCGCGCTGTCGGTGAACTGCGAATAGCCCGAGAAGGTATCGAGGCCTTGCTGCACCACCGTCGCATGGCTGTACGTTGCCGCCACCATGGCGCCGAAGCGCTCATCCTTCGTGCGGCCGGAGAGCAGGGCGAAGCCATCGCCACCGCCCTTGCGCGCAAGCTTGCTGTACGTGCCCGAGACGCTGACGACGTTCTGGTCGCCATCGGCATTCAGCGGCATGCGCGTTTCGATGTTGACGATGCCGCCCAGTGCGCCGGACACCTGGTCGGCGCTGGCGAGCTTGGTGACCGAAAGGCGCGAGATGACCTGTGACGGGACGAGCGTTAGCAGGCCATACGTCGAGGTGTTGAGCTGGTCCAGGCCATTGCCGCCGCGGCCGGTGGCATCGAAGATCTCGCGGCCGTTGTACAGGTAGACGTTCTGGCTGAGGCCGCGCACGAGGATGTTGCTGCCCTCGCCCATGCCGCGTTCCAGCTGCACGCCGGCGACACGGCCAAGCGATTCGGCGACGTTGGAATCCGGCAGCTTGCCGATGTCGTCGGCGACGATCGCATCGACGATCTGCGAGGAATCACGCTTGAGGTCGCGCGACTTCTCCAGGCTCTGGCGAATGCCGGAGACGGTGACACCCTCGAGGTTGACCGGGTCCTGGCTTTGCGGCGCGTTCGCATCCTGCGTCGGTGCCGCGGGCGGCGTGGCCGGCGGCGTAGCGGTTTGTGCCACGGCCGGCACGGAGGCGAGAAGCGCCTGTGCGATCAAGGCCGACAGGAGTGTGCGCCGAGCAAGAACCATGTTTTTTTCCTCCCCCGAGGTAGTGAGCCTGCGGGAAAGCGGCCGCCCTCGCGTACCGGATTCCTCTCCCATGGCTCGCACGAATCGCTTTGGTGAATCGCCCTTTGCCAGCGGTTTTTTGCTTGGCATGGTGTAACTATTATAGCAATATACCGGGGCACGCAAGAGCGACTGCACAAGTATTCGCTGCTGCAAAGCAGCATCAAAACACGCTTTCGACCGAGGAAAACCACGCATGACGCAGTTGGCTGGTGTCTTTCCCATTCTTCCCACGATCTTCCATCCTGGCGGCACGATCGACATGGCCGGCACGCGCAGCGTGCTCGACTACATCATCCATGCGGGCGCCGCGGGCATCGTGTTTCCTGGCCTCGCGAGCGAGTACGACATGCTCAGTGTCGATGAGCGTCTTGAAGTCACGATGTCGCTGGGCGAATGGATCGGCGGCCGTGTTCCCTTCATTGTCGGTGCGAGCCATCCCGAAGCTTCGGTCGCGGCGCAGCTCGCCGCCGCCGGTGCGGAAGCGGGTGCCGTGGCGGCGATGATCCTTACGCCGCACAAGCACGCGGCCGATCCCGCAGCGATGGCCGCGTGGTTCAACGATGTGCACGACGCCTCGGGCGTCGCGGTCATGCTGCAGAACGCGCCGGCGCCGATGGGCGTGGGGTTGGGCGTGGCCCAGGTCGCGTCGCTCGTCGGCAAGGTGCCGGGCATCCGCTTCGTCAAGGAAGAAACGCAGCCGTCGGGTCATCGCATTACCGCGCTCACGGAAGAGATGGCAGGCCGCATCGATGCGGTGTTCGGCGGTGCCGGCGCGCGCTACGTGATCGACGAACTGCAACGCGGCGCCGTGGGGACCATGCCCGCCTGCGAGGTGACCGAGGTGCATGTGGAGATGCTGGCGCGCCACGCGCGCGGCGACCTGCAGGGCGCGCGTGACCTGTTCGAACGTACGCTGCCGCTGCTGAGCATGCAGGCCGTCTTCCGCTGGCGCCTGACCAAGGCGGTGCTGTTGCGCCGTGGCGTGATCGCCTCCGACCACGTGCGTGCGGCAGGGCCGAAGCTGGACGCGTGGGACCAGCGTGAACTGGACGCGCTGCTCGCCCGCATCGCGGACCTGCTGCCGCTGGACCGCCTGCCGGGCAATCAGGCGAGAATGACCCCATGAGCAGCCCCGTCAGCAAAGTCGAAACCTATATCGTCACCGTGCCGCGCGATACGCCGTACCTGGGCCCGCTGGGCCCTGGCGAGCGCATCAACTCGCGCGGTTACGTGGTGCGCAAGGGCAACGGCACCATCTATCCCTCCGTCGATCGTTCGATCGCGGTGCGCGTGACCTGCGAGGACGGCAGCGAAGGCTGGGGCGAAACCTATGGCATCTGCGCGCCGCGCGCGACCACCGAGATCATCAACGACCTGCTCGTGCCGGAGCTCATCGGCCGTGACCCCGAGGATGTCGAGGCGATCTGGGATGACCTCTACGGGCTGATGCGCGTGCGCGGTTGCACGTCGGGCTTCCACGTCGATGCGATCACCGCGCTCGACATCGCGTTGTGGGACCTGCGCTCGCGCGCGCACGGCGTGCCGCTGTGGCAGATGCTTGGCGAGCGCCAACGCGAACGCATTCCCGGTTATCTCTCGGGCCTGCCCGCCGGCAACCTCAAGGAGCGCGTGGCGATGGCCCGCCGCTTCCAGCAGGAAGGGCATGACGCGTTCAAGATCCATACGGCGGTAAGTACCGAGGGCATCGTCGAGGAAGTGGCGGCGCTGCGCGAAGCACTCGGCGACGGTGCATTGATCATGGTCGACCTGCACTGGAAGTTCGATCCACAAGGCGCGCTGGCGCTGGTCGAGCAGCTTGCGCCTTACAAGCCCTGGTTCGCGGAAGCCCCCATCAAGCCCGAGGATGTCGACGGCCTGGCGTGGCTCGCCGAGCGCTCGCCGGTGCCCATCGCCGCCGGCGAGGAGTGGTACACCGAGCATGACGCGCGCCTGCGCCTGTCGCGCAGGAGCATCGGTTTCATCCAGCCCGAGATGGGCCATGCCGGTATCACCCAGTACCGACGCATCACGCGCCTCGCCGATGCCGCCGGCGTGACGATGGCACCGCACGCTACCGTGGGCACGGGGCTGTTCCTTGCAGCGAGCCTGCACATGTCCAGCACCGTGCCACGCTTCTGGCGGCATGAGTGGCAGCACTCGGTATTCGCCCGTTCGCTGCAGCTGCTGGAGACCGACATGGCTTACGTGGATGGGCACTACGTGTTGCCCACCGGCCCCGGCCTGGGCGCCCGTCCTGGTCCCCGTTTCTGGGATTACGCCGAGCTGGCGACCTGAGAAGGCGGCGCCGCCATCACGGTGGCGGACGACCGCGGTGCCATCTTCACGCCGAGCCAGGCGACGCCGAACGCGATGGGGTGCAGCGTCGCCATCAACACGAAGCTGCGATCGAAGTGGCCGGTGGACACCAGGCCGGCCACGACCTGCGCCGAGAGCATGCCACCCAGCGCGCTGCCCGCGCCGATCAGGCCGGACACCGTCGCGACGTAGCGCGACGGATACAGATCGACCACCAGCGTGCTGATGTTGATCTGGAAGATGAGGTGGGCGAAGGCTACGGCCGAGCCGATGGCGAACAGCAGACCGAGCGCAGGATGGAAGGCGGCAAACAGGCCGACAGGTGCGAGGATCGCCGCGCCCGCCATCGCCATGAGGCGTGCGCGCGTGGGCGCCATCCCGCGCTTCACCAGCGCGCTGGAGATGGCACCACCGCCCACGCTGCCGACATCCGCCGCGAGGTACACGACCCAGGCCAGCGAAGCGACGGCCGCTAGCGACATGCCGCGCACGTCGTTGAGGTACTTGGGAAACCAGAACAGGTAGAAGTACCAGACCGGATCGGCGATGGCGCGGGCCAGTACCAGCGTCCACAGCGTGCGATCGCGCAGCACGCGGCTCCAGCGGGTCACTTCGGATTCGGCGTCGGGCAGCTTTGCTGGGCGCGGCTCGCGCGGGTGGAACCAGAGCCACGCGGCCATCCACACGAGGCCGGCCGCGCCCGTGACCATGAACGCGGCGCGCCACCCGTAGACGAGTGCGACACCGCCGATCAGCGGCGGGGCCAGCGTCGCCCCGACCATCGCGCCGGCGGTGTAGATGCCGTACGCCATGCCCTTCTCGCCGGGGCTGAAGTGCTCGGAGACCACCTTGGTGCCGACGGTGTAATTACCCGGTTCGCCCAGGCCGAGTGCGAAGCGGGCGGCGCCCAGCTCGAACGCGCTGCGGGCCATGCCGGTCAGCAGGTTTGCCACCGACCACCAGGCAACGAACAAGGCCAGCGCCACGCGCGAACCAAGCCAGTCGGTAATGCGGCCGGCTAGCAGGTAGGCGATGGTGTATGCGAAGAGGAAGGCCTGCACGACATGCGCATAGGCGGAGTCGGTGATGCCGAGATCCTTCTGGATCGTCGTGGCGAGGATGGATAGCGCCTGGCGATCCAGGTAATTGATCACCGTGGAGACGAACAGGAAGGCAAGCAACGCCCAGCGCAACCGATCGGGCCTCGCTTTCCCTTCGTCTTCCGCCATGCCCCTATCCCCCTTCGACTGGTCGGCCGACCGTATTACTAAAATAGCAACACGTCAACGCCGGGGCCGTCAGGCGATTTCCACGGCCGCCGCCCGCAACGCCTCGACCAGTTCCGCCGTGGCGTTCTCGGGAATCCAGCCCGACATCGCCAATCCTGCGACCACTGGCTCGCCAGTCGTGACGGCGACGATGTGGTGATCACGCTCATCCGCGACGTGCACCCGCGCATAGCCTTGCGTGCGCGGCGCCTCCAGCGCGGCCAGCAGGCTCTCGATGCCCTGCGGGAACATCGGGATCTCCTTCCCCGCATAAAGCTCGCGGACTTCCTCGTCGGGCAGCTGGGCGAGCAGCATGATGCCGATGCCGCTGGTCGTGGCCGGCAGCACGCCGATGCGGCCAAGGCCACGCGCGGCCTCGATGCCCGGCGGCGCGTGGAACAGGTAGCTCACGCTGTCGTTCCACAACACGCCCATGGCCACGGTGTGGCCGAAGCGGCGCAGCCGTTCCAGTTCGGGCAGCGCCCGGCGGATCAGGCCCGATGCGAACAGGCTCTGCGCGGCCAGCACGTGCATGCCGGCGCCGGGAGCGTACTTGCGATCGGAGGTCTGGCGGACGATGCCCATGTAGGCCAGCGTCTTCAGCAGGCGGTTCACCCGCGTCGTGTTCGCGCCGAGCTGCCTGGCCAGCTCCCGGCAGCCGACCGGCTCCGGCGCGGAGGCCAGGGCCTGCAGGGTGAGGATGCCGTCGATCAGGCTCTGGTTAGGCTGGGCATTGGGCTTGGCGCGCATGGCGCACAGAGTAGCCGTACCGCGGAGCCGTGGCGATCCTCGCCCGCGGTGGAATAAGTTTGGCAAAGCATGAAGTCGCGGCGCGCGGCTAAGGTACGTGGCGACGCGCCTTTAGCAACGAACCCGCATCCGCCCACCGAGGACCCGCCCTTGGCCGTGTTGCTCGCCGTGAACGTCGGCCTGCCGCAGGACATTCCCTGGCAAGGGAAGATCGTCCACACCGCGGTATGGAAGCGCCCCGTAGGCGGGCGTGTCATGGCGCGCCGGCTCAACCTCGATGGCGACGGGCAGGGCGATCTCGGTGGGCATGGCGGTGAACACCGCGCGGTGATGGTTTACCAGGCCGCGTCGTATCGCTACTGGGAAGCCTTCCTCGAGCGGAGCACGCTCGAGTACGGGAGCTTCGGTGAGAACCTCACGGTCGATGGCCTTCCCGATGACGAGGTCTGCATCGGCGACCGCTACCGGATTGGCGATGCCTTGTTCGAGATCACCCAGCCGCGGGTGACCTGCTACCGCGTGGGCATGCGCATGGAAGAGCCGCGCATGGCGAACCTGCTCGTCGCGCATCGGCGGCCCGGTTTTTATTTTCGCGTGATCGAAGAAGGCCTGGTCGGCGCGGGCGATGCGATCACGCGGGAAGTGCAGGGCAGTGGCATGACGGTCGCCGAGATCGATGCGCTGCTCTACCTGCCGGGCAAGACACCGGCGAAGCTCAAGCGCGCCACGCAGATCCCGGCACTGAGCCGCGGCTGGCGCCAGTCGTTCGAGGACCTGCTCGCGGCCGGTCCCGGCGCCAGTGGCAACGCCGGCCTGAGCGGGCCCGCGCCCGAGCCGGCGGCGTGGAGTGGCTTCCGCGAGATCCGCGTGGCTTCCATCAAGCAGGAAAGCGCGCTTGTGCGCTCGTTCGTACTGGAAGCGACCGACGGTGCACCGCTGCCGCGCGCACGCGCCGGGCAGTTCATTGTCCTGCGCCTGCAGCCACCGGCACCGCATGCGGCGATCATCCGTAGTTATTCCCTCTCCGACACGGCCACGCCCGAGCGCTACCGCATCTCGGTAAAGCGCGGCACCGGCGAAGGCAGCCAGTACCTGCACGACGCCATCAAGGAAGGCGACCGCTTCGGCATCAGCGCGGCGCGCGGCACGTTCTGCCTCGTCGACGACGCGCGTCCGGTCGTGCTGTGGGGCGCAGGCATCGGCATCACGCCGCTGCTGGCCATGTTGCGCGAGCTGGCCTCGGCGGCGCCGCGGCCGGTGTTCTGGATCTATGGCGCGCGCGACGGGATGGATAACCCGTTTGCCGATGAGGTGGCGGGCGTGCTCGGCGCCATGCCTTCGGCGAAGCATCTGTTGGGGTTCAGCCGGCCGAATGCGCGCGACCGGGAGCAAGCGAGCTTCAACGTCGAAGGACATATTGGCATCGCTGATCTTGCCGCGCTCGGCGTGCCGGCCGATGCACGCATCTACCTCTGCGGGCCGACGCGCTTTCTCCAGGATATGCGTGGGCAACTGCTCGCCGCAGGCCACACCGACGTGGCCTCCGAACTGTTCGGCGGCCAGGAGGGATTCGAACCGGGCATCGTCGGTGCGCAACGGAAGCCGCCGCATGCGCCTGCGGGTGAAGAGAGCGTGGGCCCTACGGTGTCTTTCGTGCGTAGCGGCCTTACCGTTCACTGGGGCGCGAAGTACACGAGCCTGCTGGAACTGGCCGAAGCGTGCGACGTGCCGGTGCGCTGGTCATGCCGCTCCGGCGTTTGCCATAGCTGCGAGACGGCGCTAATTGGCGGCAGCATTGATTACACCAGCGAGCCGCCGGATCCACCTGCCGAAGGGCGGATACTGATCTGCTGTAGCCAGCCGCGTGGCGACATGCAGGTTGACCTCTAGTGCAAGCGGTTCATTCGCTGGCGCGAATGCATGTTTTGAGCGGCTGACGCCGCCTCGCTCTTGTGTGGTTGAGGAAGCTGCGGGTGGGCAGGCCCTTGGGGCCGCCAGGCGCGGACCTGCGGACCGGGCCGTAGCTACTCTCCTGCGAAAATCGATACGCCACGCGGCCCTCCGCTCATGTCGGCCCCAAGGGCCTGCCCACCCGCGCCACCAACGATGAGGGTCATGGCGGGAGAGCCCATCGCGCGGCTTCACGCACTTGGGGAACCCCAAGGTGGCGACAGCAGCCTATCGGTTCTCAGGCGCATGCGATGCGCTTGAAAACCCCGGGTGCCAACCACTGTCGTGAAGACGCGCCGCGGAGAGCGTCCGTAAGCATCGGAATGAAAAGGTACGCGGGAGAAGTGTCCGACGCTCTTGGGACTTCGGCCGACATCTTCATGGTCTCGTCCATCACGTAAATCTGCATGTCCATGAGCGGGTGGCTTCCCCCGTCGGGTGGCGGTGGGCTCCAACCAGTGGCCAACACGTTCGTCGTCGAGATCAGCGAAACGACAGGCGCCGACCCCGCGTCGAACAGAAACCAGTACGACGTGCCGGATTCGGGACCTTCAAGATGAAGCGCCATGTCCGAAAGGAGAGCTTTAGACCCGAGTGGAACGAAGCGAATTCGCCAGCGAGGATCCTCCCTATGTTCATACACGGCACTTCGATACGAACAAGCTTCCGATGCAAAGCTCGGGCTGGCGGCGAGTAAGAGGAGCAGGGCGGCGTTTCGCATATCAGTTCACGTCCAGGACGAGCGCGTCGGAAGGTTCGCTATCGTATGGAGGCGGAGGATCTATTCGTGTCGGCGACGATCCTTGAGTAGTGAAGGGATACACTGACGTCCGCGTCGGCGAATCGCATTTGCACACGCTTGCCGCATGGTCTCGGCTTGGAGAGGCGTCACCTGGATACCGGCTTGTGCCGCGCGAAACGAAGTGTGTCGACTCGGGAGCGGGCAGGCCCTGGCGGCCGACATGAGCGGAGGGCCGCGTGAGGCAACGCGTTTCGCGACAAGGGAGCTACGGCCCGGTCCGAAGGTCCGCGCCTGGCGGCCGCCAGGGCCTGACCGCTCCCGATCACCGCGGACACCCAGCCTAAGGCGGCGCAAGCCGCTCAACACACGCATTCGCTTCAGCGAATGAACCGACGACTAACGCACATGAGCAAGAACCTGCGTTCGCCATCGATTCACACAACTGAGCGGCAGGCAACGGCGGGCTGAATGGTCGCTCGCTGCTCACGTCTCACACACCGTTTCAGCGACCTTTCGTTCAGCGAATTCGCATCAGGCTGGTGTCGAGCGTGCACTACGCACGACACGGAGTATCGCCATGAAACGCCTGATGTTCGCCATGACCATCGTGATGCTCGCCTCGTCGCTGAGCGGCTGCATCATCGACGACCGCCGCCCGGGTGGTTACTACCACCACGATAACTATTGCCGCTGGCACGACTGCCGCGGTGGCTGGCGCCGTTAAACCTTCCTGATCGTGGCGGCGGCGCCTCAACGCGTCGCCGCCTTTGCATGTAACCGTCGCCCCGCCGGGTCAGATCATTCGCCCGCCCCGGGTTGGCAGGCAAGCGAGCAGCTCGCTTGCCGCGCGTTCCCCGCTCTCAAGCGCGCCATGCGCCGTGGAGAACGCATCCGGGTGGGTGGCCTCGCCAGCGAAGAACAGGCGTTCCCGGAACGGTTGGGCAAGCGCTTGTCGTTGATGCGCCTGAGTCGGCAGCGCGTGGCTGTACGAACCGCGGATATACGTCGATGCGCTCCACGCCGAAGAGGCCAGGGGGCGAAGGTGGCGCATCGCAGCGGTGCCCAGCAGTCTGGCCAGCAGCGAAGACAGGTGATCGAACGAAGCGGCCGGCCCATCGGCCGTGACCTGATGTGCACTACGCCCGCCGAGGAACGTCTCGACCAGCGGCCGTTCCAGCGGCCGGAAGTAGAACACCGGACTATCCGGGTCGTGCGGGTCGGCGATCATCACCTGCTCCGTGGGTAATTCCACGTCGCCGAGGATCTCGAAGAAGAGCTTCTCATCACAGCCCAGCGGAAGGCAGCCGGCGGCGTGGCGCCAGTCATCCAGGGCAGCCGGGAAGCGAATGAGATCGCTGGCGATGACATTTGTGGAAACGGTGAGGATGGCGGCGCGAGTGCGGACCGTGCCCTGCGGCGTCTCGAGCACGACGCCGGTGCCGTCCACGTCCACTGACTCCACGGGCGTCGCGAAGCGGCAGGCGACGTCCGTCGGCAGCTGCGAGGCAATCAACGTCCCGTAGCCCCGCGGCAGCCGCCAGTTGTGCTCCGTGGCAGCGCGTTCGTAAGCATTGTAATCGGCCGCCGAAATGCGCTCCAGCGACGCGCCGCTGATGAAGCCACTCATCGCCTGCAGGTAGCCATTCCAGCGGTTGGCCGGATCGAGGGCATCGGAGGCGCGATCCGACGCGGGAGGCGTGTTCATCAAACGCTCGTGCCACGCACGGAACGCCGAGTGCGCCTCGTCCTGCTCGGCCTCGGTGAAGTGCGGATGCGGCTGGGCCTTGTCCCACGCAGCGGGGCGGCGGTCGATGGTCCAACCCTGAGCCTCGGCGATCCGGCGCCAGGCGTTGTGTTCCGCCGAATGCAGCCAGCCGCAGCCCATGTCGAGCGGCAGGCCGGAAAGGTCGAGCGTCCAGCCGCGGCCACCCAGGCGTTGCGATGCCTCGAGCAGCCATACCGACAAGCCTTGGCCGGACAGCCGCCGGGCTGCTCCGATGCCTGCGGCGCCCGCGCCGACGATCACGACATCGACATCGAAAGTCTTCTCGTTCGCCATGCGACCACGCCCTGCGTCCGGACAGGCTCCGGATCATACCAGCGGGCCTGCTGACACCACGCTGTCAGCAAGGGTCGCGCGGGCCGCGTCGCGGGATAGGCCGCGCGCTAAAATGTCCGGATGAGTTCCCCCGGCCAGCGCGCCTTCATCCTCACCCGCCAGTGGCGGGACACCCGCGAAGGCGTGGACCTGGAACTGTGGCTGGCCACGGACGATGGCCCGCGCGCGGTGCTGGTGAAAGGGCAGGCCGCCGTCGCGTTCGTGCGCGAATCCCAGCGTGTGGAAGTGGAGGCCGCGATCCGGAACGACGCGGCGTTCGAGCTCAAGGCCCTCCCGCTGAAGACGCTGGCGCAGGAGCCCGTGCACGGCCTGTACGGGCAGAGCTATCGCGCCATGCTCCGCCTCGAGAAGCGGCTCGCCGAACGCGGCGTCACGCTGCACGAAGCCGACATCCGCCCGACCGACCGCTACCTCATGGAGCGTTTCATCACCGCGTCGGTCACGGTGGACGCCACGGGGAACGCGGACGATGCCGTACTGGTGAACCCACGCCTGAAGGCGGCGGACCCATACCGGCCGCCGCTTCGCGTGGTATCGCTGGATATCGAAACCAGCGCGATGGGCGAGCTTTACTCGGTCGCGCTGGAAGGCTGCGGGCAGCGCCAGGTGTACATGCTCGGCGCGGCGCCCGACGACACGGCGGCCGAAGCCGACTTCACCCTGACCTACGTGGCCGACCGCCCCGCGCTCATTCTCGCCATCAACGCGTGGTTCCGCGAACACGATCCCGACGCGATCATCGGCTGGAACCTCGTGCAGTTCGATCTGCGGCTGTTGCAGGCCTGTGCCGACCAGCATGGCCTGGTGCTGGCGCTCGGCCGCTCGGGCAAGCCGATCGACTGGCGTAACCACGGCCGTCGCGAGGGCTACGTGTTCGCCTCGATCCCCGGGCGTCTCGCGATCGATGGCATCGAAGCGATGCGTTCCGCGATGTGGTCGTTCCCGTCCTTCAGCCTTGAAAGCGTGGCGCAGGCGCTGCTTGGCGAGGGCAAGGATACGGACGATCCGTACCACCGCATGGACGAGATCGAACGGCGCTTCCGCGAGGACAAGCCGGCGTTGGCGCGCTACAACCTGGTCGATTGCGAGCTGGTGACGAAGATCTTCGCCAAGGCCGATCTGCTGAACTTCGTCCTCGAGCGCGCGAATGCCACCGGCTTGCCCGCCGACCAGTCGGGCGGTTCCATCGCTGCATTCAGCCACCACTACCTGCCGCGCATGCATCGCGAGGGTTATGTCGCGCCGAATATCGGCAGCGCGCACGGCGAGTCGTATCCGGGTGGCTTCGTGATGGAGTCGCGCCCGGGCATCTATGACTCCGTGCTCGTGCTCGACTACAAGAGCCTCTATCCATCGATCATCCGCACCTTCCTCGTCGATCCGATCGGGCTGGCCGAAGGTGCGCTGGCGAGCGACGAGGCGCAGACCGTGCCCGGGCCGAACGGCACGCGTTTCTCGCGCACGAAGCACTGCCTCCCGGGCATCATCACCCACCTGTGGGAGCGTCGCGACCAGGCTAAGCGTGACGGCAACCAGCCGCTGTCACAGGCGTTCAAGCTGCTGATGAATGCATTTGTCGGCGTGCTCGGCGCCTCGGGCGGCCGCTTCTTCGATCCGCGCCTCGCCGCTGCCGTGACCCTACGCGGCCACGAAATGATGCGGACGACGCGCGAGCTCGTTGAAGCCGAAGGCTACGAAGCGATCTATGGCGATACCGATTCGATCTTCATCTGGCTGGGCCGTGCCCACGACGAAGCGGAAGCGATGGCGGTCGCCGAGCGTCTCGTCGCGCGCATCAACGGCCACTGGAAGGACACGCTGGCGGCCGGGCTCGGCATCACCAGCTACCTCGAGATCGAGTTCGATACGCACTACAAGCGCTTCTTCATGCCGACGATCCGCGGCAGCGAGCTGGGCAGCAAGAAGCGCTACGCCGGTCTCGTCGAAGAAGCGGGTAGCGAGGAACTCGTATTCCGCGGCCTGGAAACCGTGCGCAGCGACTGGACCCCGCTCGCGCAGGGCTTCCAGCGCGAACTCTACGGCCGCATCTTCCGCCGCGAACCGTACGCGGACTATGTGAAGGACTACGTCCGCCAGCTGCAGGCGGGTGCGCTGGATGACCTGCTGGTCTATCGCAAGCGCCTGCGCGGCAAGCTCGATTCATACGACCGCACCACGCCGCCGCAGGTGCGCGCCGCGCGCCTCGCCGATGAGTACAACGCGCGCCAGGGCCGCCCGCTGCAGTACCAGAATGGCGGCTGGATCAGCTACGTCATGACGCTGGGCGGTCCCGAGCCGGTCGAAGCACGCATGGCGAGCATCGACCACGAGCACTACCTCACCAACCAGCTCGAGCCGATCGCCGATGCGATCCTCGCGCCCCTCGGCGACAGCCTGGCGGCGCTGACCAACCAGCAGCCGGGCCTGTTCTAGGCACGCGCGGTGCGGCGCACGGCTTGCGGCGGGATGCCGTAGCCACGCACGAACACTTCGCGCAGGTGGCGGCGATCGCGAAAGCCCGTTTCCCGCGCGACGACGTCGAGCGAATGGCGGCTCTGTTCGATCATCGTCCGCGCCGCTTCCAGCCGCAGCTTTTCCACGGCCTTCGCGGGCGACTCGCCGGTCTCCGCGGTGAAGACGCGACTGAACTGACGCGGGCTGAGGTGCGCGACGCCGGCGAGTTCCTCGACGCCGAGCGGCTTGGCCAGGTGGCGTCGCGCGTAGTCGAGCGCTTCCTGGATGCGATCGGTACGCGGCGCCAGGGTGAGCATCTCCGAATGCTGGGTCTGGCCGCCCGCGCGGTGGTGCGGCATGACCAGGCGGTGCGCGAGCGGGCGCGTTACCTCCGGGCCGAGGTCCTTCTCCACCAGGCCCAGGGCGAGGTCGAGACCCGCGGTCATGCCGGCGGAGGTCCACATCGGACCATCGTTGACGAAGATCCGGTCCGGCTCGACGGTGATGTTCGGGAAGCGCTGGCGCAGGGCATCGGCGAACAGCCAGTGCGTGGTGGCGCGGCGGCCTTCGAGCAGGCCTGCTTCCGCGAGCATGAACCCGCCCGTGCACAGGCCGGCGATGCGGCGTGCGCGCTGCGCGGGACCCGCGAGGAACTTCAGCACGGCCGGCTCGGTATCCGTGACCAGCGGATCGAGCACACCCGGGATCAGCCACGTATCCGCGTTCGTCCGGGCGGTCAGCGGCCTGGTCGCCACCGACATACCGAACGATGAGCGCACGTCGCCGCCGCCGGGGGCGTAGACCTCGACTTTGTAGTACTCGCTGCCGACGATCTGGTTGGCGAACTCGAAGACGGCCTGGGTACCCAGGGCCATCATCTGGAAGCTATCCGCCAGGACATACCCGATGCGGTGCATGGCCGGCCTCCGGCGTCGTGACCTAAAACATGACTATATACGTCATTTGCGCCATGGTCGAGCCGGCGCAAGCTATCTCCATGCCGCGGCACCCGCCGCCTCACACGCTGGAGAACACCATGAACGCTTCCCTCGGAACCGCTGTTGTCACGGGCGCCTCGTCGGGCATCGGTGCCGTCTACGCCGAACGCCTCGCGGCGCGCGGCCATGACCTGATCCTGGTCGCCCGCAGTGCCGACCGCCTCAATGCCCTGGCGACGAAGATCACCCAGGCCACCGGCCGCCGGGTCGAAGTGCTGGCCGCCGACCTCGCCAACGCCGCCGACCTCGGCCGCGTGGAAGCGAAGCTGCGTGACGATGCGAGCATCAGCCTGCTGGTGAACAACGCGGGCGTCGGCACCCACACGCCGCTGCTCGACAGCAAGATCGACGCGATGAACAGGATGATCGACCTCAACGTCACGGCAGTGACCCGCCTCACCTATGCCGCCGTGCCGGGCTTCGTGGCACGGGGCAAGGGCGCGGTCATCAACGTCGCCTCGATCGTGGCCATTGCGCCGGAGATCCTCAACGGCGTGTACGGCGGCAGCAAGGCGTATGTCGTTGCCTTCAGCCAGTCGCTGAAGCACGAGCTGGGCGACAAGGGCGTGCAGGTGCAGGCCGTGCTGCCGGGCGCCACGGCGACCGATTTCTGGGACGCCGGTGGCATGTCGGTGGATATGCTGCCGAAGGAGATCGTGATGAGCGCGGAAGACCTGGTCGACGCGGCGCTGGTCGGCTTCGACCGCGGTGAGCTGATCACCATCCCGCCGCTGCAGGACGAAGCGGAATGGAACGCGTACGAAGCGGCCCGCCAGGTCATGGCGCCGCGCCTTTCCAGCGCGACGCCGGCCGAACGCTATCTCGCTACCGCGTGAGGCGATAACCTGACGGGATGCCGAAAGCCTCCCGTCCCCACGGCCATAGCTACACCGCCGACGAGCTCCGCGCCCTGCGCGCGGAGCTCGTTCGGCTTGATCCATCGCTGGCCGTCGCGAACGCGGCGGTTCCGGAGTTCGCGTGGCGCTCGCGCCCGGCGAATTTCAGCGGCCTGCTTCACCTGGTCGCCGAGCAGCAGGTGTCGCTCGCCTCCGCGGCGGCGATCTGGAAGCGTATCCAGGAAGGCCTGGACGAGGTCACTGCCAACGCGGTGATCCTTGCCGGTGAGGAGCGGATGCGTGAGCTCGGTATGTCGAAGCCGAAGGCGCGCTATGCCGTGGCGCTCGCGCAGGCGGAGCAGGAAGGCCGCATCGATTTCGCCGCGCTGGCAGGCATGGACGATAACGAGGCCGTCGCGTCGCTCACCGCGCTGCTCGGCATTGGCCGTTGGACCGCGGAAGCGTTCCTCATCGGTGCCTATGGCCGCACCGATTTCTTCCCGGCGGCGGACATCGCGCTGCAGGAAGCCGCGCGCCTCGTCGATGGCGGCGAACACCGCCCGACGGAGAAAGAGCTGTATGCGCGGGCGGAACGCTGGAAGCCGTTCCGCGCGGTAGCGGCGCAGATGCTGTGGGGCTACTACACCGCCGTGAAGAACGGCGCCGCTATTCCACCGCCCGTGCATACCGCGCCGGCGGCTGGCCGACGTGCCGCGCGAAAGCCACGCTGAAGGCGCTGGCCGAGCCGTAACCCACCTGTTCGGCGACGCTGGCGACGCCCGCGCCTTCCTGCCGCAACAACTGCCGCGCCATGGCCATGCGCCACGTCAGCAGGTATTCCATCGGTGCGACGCCGACCACGCGGGTGAACCGTTCGAAGAACGCCGAACGCGACAGCGCGGCTTCCTTCGCCATGCGTACCACGCTCCACGTTTCAGCCGGGCTCTCGTGCAGCTGGCGGAGCACCGGCGCGATGCGCGCATCGGCGAGGCCGCGGACCAGCCCCGTCGGCGCGGCGGCACCGGCCGAACGCAGCGCATCGATGAACAGCACTTCGAGCAGCCGTTCGAGTACCACGTCGCGCGCGGGCCGTCCGGCGCGCGCTTCGTTACCCACCATGCCCACCAGCGTGGTGAGGCGCGCTTCGTCACGTACGTGGATGACATCCGGCAGCAAGGACACGAGCAAGGTGGCATCGGGCGAGCCGAACGCACAATGGCCAATCAGGGCGCGGTAGTCGACGGGCGCATCGGGATCCCCGACGCGTGAGCGTCCTTCCGTGACCTCGACGGGGGAAACCGCGTTGCCGGGTGGTGGTTCCACGCTCGAGCTGTCGATTTCGAAAGCCGCAGGGACCAGAACGAAATCGCCCGCATGCAGGGTCAGCACCTGCCCAGCCACCTTCAGCCGGGAAGCGCCCTCGAGCACGGCGCAGTAGAAGGGCGCGCCTGCGGCGGGGCGGTTCACCCGCCAGCGGCCACCCGCGGTCACGACCTTGGAGAACCGCATGGTCGGCTGGAGCAGGGTCACCACTTCGGCAAACGGATCGGTCATCACCGGATTATCGCGAATAAAGTGTGGACGTTCGATTATAGGTAGTCCGGTCCCCAGCGCCTATCTTGGATGGATCCACCCACCCAGGAGTCTTCCCCATGCAAACCGTCCTCATCACCGGCTGCTCGTCCGGCTTCGGTCTCGAGACCGCACGCTACTTCCTCGACCAGGGCTGGCGCGTGATCGCGACCATGCGCACGCCGCGCACGGATCTGCTTCCGCCGTCGGACCGGCTGAAGCTCGTTGCGCTGGATGTCACGGACGCGGCGAGCATCGCCCGGGCCGTGCAGGAAGCAGGCCCCATCGACGTGCTCGTGAACAACGCAGGCATCGGCATGTTGAACGCGCTCGAGGGCACGCCCATGGACGTCGCGCGCGATGTCTTCGCCACCAATACGCTCGGCACGATCGCGATGACCCAGGCGGTGCTGCCGCAGTTCCGCGAGCGGAAGGCGGGCGTCATCATCAACGTGACCTCGAGCGTGACGCTGAAGTCGTTGCCGCTGCTGTCGGTCTATACGGCGAGCAAGGCCGCGGTGAATGCGTTCACCGAATCGCTGGCGCTCGAGCTGGCGCAGTTTGGCGTCCGCGCGTGCCTGGTGCTGCCCGGCCGCGCACCTACGACGCGCTTCGGCGAAAACGCGCGCGAACGCATCGGCGACTTCCCGGCGCCGTACGAGGCGTACGCCGGGAAGGTGTTCGAAGGGCTGCGCGACACCACCACGCCGACCACCAGCTCGATCGCCGTGGCCGAAGCCGTATGGCATGCGGCCACCGACCCGAGCAGTCCGATGCGCATCCCCGCGGGTGATGACGCGGTGGAAGTCTTCAACGCGCGCCGCTGATCTTGTGGGAGTGAGCTTGCGAACGATGCTCTTCCGCGGACCCATCGCTCGCAAGCTCACTCCCACAACGCTGGTTACCTCTTACACCGCGAGCTACTTCCCAAACACCTCGCGAATGCGCTGGGCGATGTGCTTGCCGTGCGTTTCCAGCGCGAAGTGGCCGGTATCGAGCAGCTCGACCACTGCATTAGGGTTGTCGCGGCGGTAGGCCTCGGCGCCCGGCGGGATGAAGAACGGATCGTGCTTGCCCCAGATCACCAGGGTGGGCACCTGCTTCTCGCGGAACAGGCGCTGGAAGTCGGGGTACTTCTCCAGGTTGGTCCGGTAGTTGAGGAACAGGTCGAGCTGGATGTCGGTGTTGCCCGGGCGCTGCATCAGCAGGTGGTCGAGCTGCCACATCATCGGGTCGAGCAGGGTCTGGTCGGGCACGCCGTGGGTGTACTGCCACTTGATGCCTTCCAGCGTGGTTGCTTCGCGCACACCCTCGCGGTTGGCCGGCGTGGCGTCTGCCCAGTACACGCGGACGGGCGCCCAGGCGTCACCCAGGCCTTCGAGGTAGGCGTTGCCGTTCTGGCTGACCAGGCCCGCGAACCGCTCCGGCTTGGCCAGTGCAAGGCGCAGGGCCGAGGGCGCGCCGTAGTCGAACACGTAGAGGATGTACTTCTTCAGGTCGAGCGCATCGACGAACGCCTCGAGGGTCTTGCCCAGGCTGTCGAAGGTGTATTCGTAGCCGCGGCCTTCCGGCACTTCGGTGAAGCCGAACCCCGGCAGGTCGGGGGCGACCAGGTGGAACTGGTCCTTGAGCTCGCTGAACAGCTCGCGGTACTGCAGGGAGCTGGTCGGGAATCCGTGGACGAGCAGGAGGGTCGGGGCCTCGGGATTGCCGGCCTCGCGATAGAAGACGCGGACGCCATCGGCGTCGACATAGCGGTGGTGGACGGGATACTCGGCGGCATGGGTCATGGCAGTGCTCCTCGCAGGTAACCTGTATAAATTGATTAGAAGGGTTACGCACAGGCTAAACATCGACCATGTAACTTGTCAATAGCCGTTTTAAAGGTTACAATTTGGCCATGAATCCCGTTACCTCGCTCGAGATCCCGCCGATCATCGCGGACCAGCCCGCGCTGGACCTGATCAACACCGTGGTCATGGAGAACGGTGAGTCGGTGGACCACCTCGTCTCCGACGCTGCCACGGCGGCCTGGCTGTCGCGGATGACGGGCCGCCCCGTAGAGGCTTCGGCCGGCCTGGGCGCGCGGGCCGTCGAACTGCGCGAGGTCATCCGCCAGGCCGTGCTGGCGCGCAAGCGTGGCGATGCGATCGACGCCGCCCACCTCAATGCCCTCACCCGGCATATGAGCAGCCACCTCGAACTGGTCCCGCACGCGGGCGGGATGCATGCCGAGCGCCGCTACGAAGGCGATGCCTCGTGGCGCGCGCTGGCGCCGCTGGGTGAGGCGGCGATCAGCCTGCTCGCCGATGGCGACTTCAGCCTGGTGCGCGAGTGTGAGCACGAAGAATGCTCCCTGTGGTTCTACGACCGCACCAAGTCGCATCGCCGGCGCTGGTGCAGCATGGCGATGTGCGGAAACCGGCATAAGGTGAGCCGGTTCCGCGAGCGGCAGTCGAAGTAAGCCGCGCGGCGTCGACACGGCTAGGCAGGCTGCAGCGACTCGCCGAGCTGGCGCCCGTACGCCGCGATCCGCCGGCCCACGGGCAGGCGTTCCGCTTCATAGGCCACCAGCGCCTCGCGCACGGGAAGCCGGCGTAGCGCGCCGACGAGCGTCATCGCATCGCCGGCGGCTTTCGCCGCACCCATGGCGGTATGCGGGCGCACGACGAACGCGGCATCGCCAAGCAAGGCGATGCGGCCGGAGGCCATGCGGGTGCCCTCGTGGTCGAAGATCGCCTGGACGAATGGTTCTGGCTCGGCTTCTACCACCGCGCGGAACGCGGGTGGCAATGCCTCACGGGCCGCGAGGCGCAAAGCATCACGCTCACCCGCAGGTACTTCCCCACGGGCCAGTGAATACGGATGGATACGCCCTTCCGCATCGGTCAGCGTCTGGCGCAGGCCGGCAACGCCCGCCGCCTGGCGATACCAGACCCAGTTGTAGCGGCGCCGCCCGGGCGCGATCTCACCATTCGGGCCCGGCACGAGGTAGCCAAGCGCCTGGCCTCCGGGCATGAAGAAGAAAGCGAAACGCTCGAACAGCGAGGAGGAAGCGATCGGCGGTACCTCGGCTTCCGGCAGCAGCCCGCGCCACGCGACATAGCCGGCGTAGTGGTTATCGCGCTGGGTCGGCGTCACCACGCTGCGCACCACCGAGCCGAGCCCATCCGCGCCGATTACGCAATCGAAGCCGATCCGCTGGCCGTCGGCGAGATGGATGAAGGCCTGCGTCGCGGATTGCTCCACGCCCGCGACGGTCAGCCCTGCGTGGTAGCCATGCGCCGGTACATGTGCGAGCAAGGCGCCGTACAAGCCATCCCACGACACCTGCATCTGCGGGGTCGGCTCAGTGCTGGCGATGCTGCCGTCGACGGCAAGCACGATGCGTTCGTAGGCGACCACGCCCACCCGCGCGACCGATTCCGTGCCGAGCCGGCGCAGCACTTCGAAGATCTCGTGCTGCGCGACCAGCCCCGCACCACGGCCCGCCAGGCCGCCTTCGGTGCGCTCATACACATGCACGTCGTGGCCATCCGCGTGCAGCAGGGCCGCCGCAAACAGGCCCCCGAGCGATCCGCCGACGATTCCGATGCGCATGGGTTTCCGGGACTCCGTGTGACGTGCCCGTGAAACGTAACAACCTGCGAGCACGCGCGGCTTGCAGTTTCCTGTGGATGGCGGCGCCGTTGTGACGTTACGATCCGGCCAACGCCGCCGTGAGAACCCGCCGTGCCCCGACTTCCCCAGATGTCGCCGCTCGCCGAAGGCAGCAGCCGCATGGTCTGCAGTATCTCCGCCGGCATGGTGGGCGCATGCCTCACGGGCATCGGCCTGCTGCGCGTATCGATCACGGTCAGCAAGAGCCAGACCATCGCCGACGACCTGCTGGCGGTCGACGCGGTGTTGTTCCTGGTGGCGACGTTATGCGCGTACTTCGCGCTGCGCGTGGATTCCCAGGCGCGCCTGCATCACCTCGAGCGCACCGCGGATATTTTCTTCATCCTGGCGATGGTGTTGCTGACGGCGGTGTGTTTCATCATCACGTATATGACGCTGTAGGGAAGAGCATCGCGCGCAAGCGCGCTCCCACAAAAGACCTGCGCAGGCCCTTGTGGGAGCGCGCTTGCGCGCGATGGTTCTTGCTTAAAGGTCGAACGTAGCGGAGACCATCACCGTGCGCGGCGTGCCCTGGGTGAGGTAGCCGCCCGTGGCCGATGCCCAGTAACCCTTGTTCATCAGGTTCTGCACGCTGACGTTGAAGGTGACCGGCACGTTCTCGAGCTTCGGCGTCACGCGGGCGCCGATGTCGTACGTCGTCCACGCCGGCACGCGCAGGTCGTTGTTCACGTCGAGGTACTGCTTGCCGGTGCGCACGGCACGGGCGCTCAGCGTGAGGTCCGGGGTGTTCGGGATGGTCCATTCCACGCCCGCGTTCGCCTGGAAGCGCGGCACGCCGATCGCGTCGTTGCCATCGCTCAGGCCGCCCTGGGTCTTCACCAGCTCCGGCTTCACGTAGTTCGCGCCACCGAGGATGCGCACGCCCTTCACCGGTTCGCCGAAGAAGCTCCACTCGATGCCGCGGTTACGCTGCTCGCCATCGACCACATATGTGTTGGTGCCGTCGACGTACGCGCTCGGCTGCTTGATCTGGTACAGGCCGAGGCTGCTGCCGACCGTGCCGGCGTCGAACTTCACGCCCACTTCGTTCTGCTTGGCCTTGTACGGCTTGAACACCTGGCCGGCGTTCGTGACCGGCTTGCCGTTGAAGTTCACCGGAGCTTCGCCGCCCTGGGTGAGCGCTTCGATGTGGTTGGCGTACACCGCCCACTGGTCGCTGATGCGGAAGTTGGCGCCAACGACCGGGCTGTTCGTGTAAGCGCTGTATTCGCTGGTCTTGGAGCCCGGCACGCCATCCACCGCATAGGCATAGCCCGCGACGAGCAGCTTCTGGCGGCGGACGCCGACGCTGACCGCGAGGCGGTCATCGAAGAAGCCGAGCGTATCCGACAGGGCCAGGCTGCGCAGCTGCGTGCGGCCCGTGATGCCCGGGCTGCTGATCGGGCCGACGTTGTAGATGTAGTCCGGCAGCGCGACGTAGGTCGGGCTGTAGATGTTGGTACGGATCGTGGACGAACCTGCGTACGCGGCCTTCTTGTTCGTGGTCAGGGCCGAGAAGCCCAGCGTCACGCGGTGGGTGACTTCACCCGTATCGAAGTGCGCGTTGAAACCCGCCTCACCGGTACCGGTGTTGGCGATGTACGGCACGGTGAAGCGGCCTTCCGTCGCGTTGCCCGCGTTGTCGACCAGCGAGGGGCTGACGTAGTCGCCGAACTCGTTGCCATGGTGCGCGCCCGCGGCCACGTAGCCGGTGAGCCACGGGGTGAAGTCGTACTCGGCACGAACCACGCCGAAGGTATCTTCCAGCGACGAGCCCGACCACGGCTGCGAGTAGTTCGTGCGTGCCGAAGGTGCGCGCGGCACTTCGGTCGCACCGCCGATGTACACGACCGAACGGCCGCCGTTGATGTCCTGCTTCTGGTAGCCGACATCGGTGGTGACGCGCAGCTTCTCGCCCTGGTAATCGAACGCGATGGAGGCGGCGGTGACGCGGCGCTTCTCGCCATCGATGGATGCACCGCCTTCGCGGTGCACGGCGTTCACGCGCAGGCCGAATTCCTTGTTCGCACCCCAGCGACGGCCGAAGTCGACGGTTTCGCCGATCTGGCTATCGGTACCGTAGTCGACGCCCACGCGGGTGATCGGCTCGACCTCGGCGCGCTTCGGCGCGATGTTGATGCCGCCGCCGATACCGCTGCCGCTGACGCTGATGCCGTTGAGGAACGCGTTCGCACCCTTGAACACTTCGACGCGGCTGATCAGTTCCGGCGCGAGCAGCTGGCGCGGCAGCAGGCCGTACAGGCCGTCGAAGCTGATGTCATCGCTGGCCAGCTGGAAGCCGCGGATGGTGAACACCTGCGAGTAGTTGCCGTAGCCGAAGCCGTAGCGGACCGCCGGGTCGTTCTGGACGACATCGCCCAGCGTGCGCGACTGCTGCGCGCGGATCAGGTTGTCGGTGTAGCTGGTCAGGGCGAACGGGACGTTCATCGCATCCTGGTTGCCGAGGACGCCGAAGCGGCCGCCGCGGGCGACCTGGCCACCGGCGTAGGCAGCCGTCGGCGCTGCCATGTCAGCGCTCACCTGCACGCCGGAAAGCGTGGTGGCGTTCTCCTGGGCCTTCTTCTGCGCATCGGCCACGTCAGCGTCGGCGGCATGCACCGATGCGGAGACGAGGAGGGCGCCGACAAGGGCGCTACGGACAGAGACCGCGAGGCGGCGGCGGGGCAGGCGGGAGGCGAACATGGCGGATCCTGGTGGGTGGCGTGGCACCCAGTAATGCGAATGGAAATGAGAATAGGTCTCAAGTATCGCGCATTACACGGCTGTTGCATAGCAACAGCCTGTCGCAGGTATTTGATCCAACCCGGCCTGCCCCAAGGCTTTCGGGCCCTTAGCCGATCCCGTTGCGCACTACGAACGTGCCATCGGGGTCGTACTTTCGCTTGACCGAGGCCAGCCGGGGCGCGTTCGTGCCCCAGTAGGCCTTCTGGTAATCCTTCTGGAAGTAATCGCTCTCCGAGAAGTAGGCGCCCGCACCGGGCGCCACCTGGGTCAGCCTGGCGTAGGACTTCTGCACGGCATCCGATTCCCGCTTCGCCTTGACGTCGTCGCGGTGGGCATCGGGCAGCCCTTCGAAGACCGCGGGGCCACCGGCGCCGATGATGACCAGGGCGAACGCGTCGAGCACCTCGGGGTTCATGGCCGTGTCGCGCGCCCTGGCAAGGGTCTCTTCCGAAGCGCCGTAGAGACCCTTGTTGAAATGGAACGAGAAGCCCCGGATCTGCGCCGCCTCGACGATGGCCGTGGCGAGTGTCCCGATGTGTTCCTCCTTGAGCAGGCGCGAAGGCATCCAGGCGGAGGTGTAGGCGTAGATGTACGTGCCGACCTGCTCCTGGTCGCCGGCCCAGGCCATGTGATACCCCGGGGTGCCCGGCCGGTTATCCGGCACGGCGTAGTTCAGGCCCTGCGCCTGGAAGAAATCGATATCCCAGAGGTGCCGGGCAGGCAGGGTCGCCAGCCAGAAAGGACTCGTCCAGGTGTACGCCTTGCTGGCGGCCACCCAGTCGAGAAAGGGTTGCCAGGCCGCCCTGGCCTGGTCTTCCGCGAGGCCCTGGAAAAACATCTGCAGGTCGATCCGCCGGTCGCCGTGGAACTCGATCTGCTCGCCCCAGTGGGGGTTGCAGAGGCGGTCACGGAAGTGGGCCATCACCTTTGCGACCAGCGCGTGGAACGCCTCGTCGCTATCCGCCTGGATCTTGCCGCGGACGACGCCGACAGACTGGGGCAGATAGTGCGTGCGGAACGTCAGGCGGGTAATCACGCCGAAGCTGCCGCCACCGCCACCCTTCAGGGCCCAGAACAGGTCCGGATCCTTGTACGCGTTCACGACGCGGATCACCCCATCGGCCGTGACGACCTCGGCCTCCAGCAGGTTGGAAGCCCCGGTACCAAAGCCCTTCGACATGCTGCCGAAGCCGCCGCCGTTGGTGAAGCCGGCGCAGCCAACCGTGGTGCAACCGCCGCCCTGGATATAGCGGCCGCCCATGGTCGTGACGGCGTGGTAAGCGTCGATCCACATGGCGCCGGCGCCGACGTGTGCGGCGGGAACACCCGCCGTGCCGGCCGTCGCTCCCTGGGGAACGAAGCCGTCCACGAGCTGGACCGAGTTCATCTTCCGGGTCCAGATAAGCAGTGAGTCAGCGGCGTTGGAGGCGCCGAGATAGCTGTGGCCGCCGCCGCGGATCACCAGCCGCACCCGGTGCTTGCGTGCCCAGGTCACGGCCGTGGCGATGTCCTGCGCGCTCTCCGCGGCCAGTGCCCGGGCGCTCGGGGTCGAGGTCCAGGCGTTGTAGTAAGCACCGGTCTGGGTCAGGCCCGGCTGGTCACCCACGTAGAACTGGTTGCCGATGTGGGCCAGGGCGTCCTCGCGGGTCGCCGGGTCGAGCAGCGGGTTCTTCGGAATGGAGAGACGCCCACCGACCTGGCGGTTCAGCGCGTCCCAGTCCGCATCCGTCGGCCAGCCCGCGGCACCCGGTTTCAACCAGCGTCCGCCGCCGGTGACGTAGGCGTCCACCTTCGCGGCCAGCGGCAGCAGCGGGAGGACAAGGGCGGTCTTCAGCAGGGTGCGGCGGTCCATGGTCGTTCTCCTTTGGGTTGCCACCGATCCTGCGCCGTGACGCGGGCGCTGGCGCGGCCGCGGGGAGGAAAACCGCCAACCCGGGGACGAACCGCGGGTGGGTGGGGACAAGCGGGATGGCCCCAACGGGCGCATCATGGGCGCTTCCTCCGTCCCCGGGAGCTTCCCCCTCATGTCCACCTGGACCGACCGCCGCCTGCTCGACCTGTTCCGCATCGACACGCCCATCCTGCTTGCGCCCATGGCGGGCTCCGGCGGGTCGGCACTCGCCATCGCGGTGGCGAAGGCGGGCGGGCTGGGTTCGATTCCGTGTGCGTCGATCAGCGTGGAGAAGGCGACCGAGGAGGTCGCGGTGTTCCGCGGCGCCGTGGCGGCCCCGATCAACCTGAACTTCTTCGCCCACCAGCCGCGTACGCCGAACGACGACGATCAGCGGCGCTGGCTGGGGCGGCTGGCGCCTTACTTCGCCGAGTTCGGCGTCGACCCGGCCAGCCTCACGTCCGCCGGTGGCCGTGCGCCGTTCGATGACGCCATGTGCCGCATGGTCGAATCGCTGAAGCCGGAGGTGGTGAGCTTCCATTTCGGGCTGCCGGCCCGCGAGCTGCTCGAAAGGGTCCGGGCCACCGGCGCGAAGATCATCGCCGCCGCCACGACCGTGGCCGAAGGCCGCTGGCTCGCCGACCGGGGCGTCGACGCGGTGATCGCCCAGGGCAACGAAGCCGGCGGCCACCGCGGCAACTTCCTCACTGATGACATGGCGAGCCAGCCCGGTCTGTTCGCACTGGTCCCGCAGATGGTGGACGCGTTGTCGGTACCGGTGATCGCCGCCGGCGCCATCGCCGATGGGCGCGGCATGGCCGCGGCGCTGATCCTGGGCGCCTCCGCCGTCCAGATCGGTACGGCCTACCTGCTCTCGGATGAATCGGTGAGCGTGCCCGCGCACAAGGCCGCCGTGAAGCAGGCCCGCGACGACAACACGGCCGTCACCAACGTGCTCACCGGCCGCCCCGCGCGCGGTGTGATCAACCGGATCATGCGTGAGGTTGGGCCGCTATCGCCGGATGCGCTGCCCTTCCCGCTGGCCGGCGGCGCGCTGGCGCCCATGCGCGCGGCAACGGAGAAGCTCGGCCACGGCGACTTCCAGCCGCTCTGGAGCGGCCAGGCCGGCGCACTGGCGAGGGAAGGCAGCGCCGAAGCCATCACCCGCCGCATCGCCGACGAGGCTGCAAAGCTCTTGTAGGCCACGATCTTGTGGGAGTGAGCTTGCGAACGATAGGCGCGCGGAAGAGCATCGTTCGCAAGCTCACTCCCACACCACGCGTCTCGGCCCGCCGACGGGAAGTTACGGCTTCTGCCCGTGCTGGAGCAGGTACAGCTTCACGTATTTCCGCCGCACGTATTCCACCCGCAGCAGCGCATACACGATGCCCCGCCAGCCATCGAGGAACCCGGCGCGTAGCACGTAGCCGCGGAAGAACCGCCACATCGGGCTCACGATGATCTGGGTGAGCGTCGCGCGCTTGCCCGCGGCGAACTCCTCGGTGGCCATCATGTGCGCGTAGCGCTCCTGCTTGGCCATCAGCTCGGAGAGCGAGCGGTACGGGTAGTGATCGAGGTAGCCGCCGAGCATCTTCACGTCGCCATCGACGCTCACCGATTCATGGATCTCGCGCGGTCCCCGCCAGCCGCCCTGGCGGCGGTCGAACAGGCGCAGCACCTTGTCCGCACCGGCGTTGCCGTGCTGCATGAAGCGGCCGAAGAAATCATTGCGGCGGTAGAAGCGGTAACCGGCCGCACCGGCGAAGCCGGCATCGAAGGCCTTCTCGATCGCCGCACGCAGTTCGTCACCGACGCGCTCATCGGCGTCCAGGCAGAGCACCCACTCGTGCTTCGCCTGCGCCACGGCGAAGGCTTTCTGGCTGCGGAACCCGTCGAACTTGCGCTCGAACACGCGCGCGCCCATTTCACGGGCAATCGCCTGGGTGTCGTCACTCGAGCCGCCATCCACCACGACCAGGTCATCGCAGAAGCTGGCGCTCGCCAGGCAATCCCGGATGCGGTCGGCCTCGTTCTGGGTGATCACGCAGAGGGAAATGGGCCGCTGGGTCATGAAAGCACGGGAAGGAAAGGGGCTGACGCGCCATAATGCCACGTTGCCCCCGACCGAGGTTTGCCGTGGCCGCGTGCCTGATGTTCGCCACCGAGGAATATGCGCTGCCGATCCTGCGCCCGCTGGCCGCTGCCGCGCAGGCGCGCGGGCAGCAGGTCGGCTGGATCGTCCCGGCCTCCGTGGCCGCGCAGCTGGCGTCAGGCGAACAACGCATCACCAGCCTGAAGGCCGCGAAAGCGCTGCAGCCCGAGGCGGTGTACTGCGCCGCCAACTGGGTCTCCCCGCGCCTGCCCGGCATCAAGGTCCAGGTCTTCCATGGCTTCAACGCGGAGAAGCGCGAGCCAGGCCGCGGACACTTCGCGATACGCGGCTTCTTCGATCTGTACGTGACCCAGGGGCCCGCCACGACGCAGCCGTTCGAAGCGCTGGCGAAGGAACATCGCTACTTCGCCGTCCGCGAAACCGGCTGGCCCAAGCTCGATCCACTGTTCATCCAGCCGCCGCCGACGCCCGATCCCTCGATCCTGCCGCGCGATGGCCGGCCCGTCGTGATGTATGCCTCCACCTTCAGCCACCGCCTGAGCGCGGCACCGGCGATGGTGGAGCCGCTCCGCCGGATGATCGCCCGCGGCGACCGGCAGTGGCTGTTGACCCTGCATCCGAAATGCGGCGAGGAACTGGTCGCCGCGTATCGCGGGCTCGAAGCGGAGAACGCGCGTTTCTACACGTCCGATAAGTTGATCGAACTGGAACGCGCCGCCGACGTGCTCGTCTGCGATACCTCATCGGTGATCCATGAGTTCGCCGTGATGCACAAGCCCGTCGTCACCATCGCGAACCGCGTGCCGCATGCGTTCATGCTCGACGTGCCGACACCGGATGATGTCGACGCGGCGATCGATCTTGCTCTGACGCATCCGCCGGAATTGATGGCGGCGATCAAGGCGCATGCGGACAACATCCATCCTTCGCATGATGGGCATGCAAGCGAACGGGTGCTGGATGCGGTGGCTGCTTTCAGGCGTGGGGAGTTCGGGAAGCTGGGGCGGAAGCCGTGGAACCTTGTTCGGCGGTTCAAGGCTGGGCGGGATTTGCCGGGGCTGCTTCCCGACGGCGCGTGATCGAACGCGCGAGACGCGTCGTGATTCCCATAGCTGGAGTAAAGTACCGGCGAGCTCAGGAGCCCTTTATGTCCAGTCCCACCGCCCAGGCCACCGGCGCCAGATTCTCCAACGAGCGCATGCAGGAAGCCCGTGAGCGCTCCTGGGCCGCGCTCCGCGACATCGCTGCCCATATCACCCCCGGCATGACCGAACCCGAAGCCATCGCCATGGCCGGTGAGCGCCTGCACGCCGCGGGCATGCAGCGCATCTGGCATCCGAGCATCATCCGCTTCGGTGCGAACACGCTGAAGACGTTCCGGCAGCGTTCGGCACCGGATACCGTGCTTGCCGATAACGACATTTTCTTCGTCGACCTGGGGCCGGTGTTCGAAGGCCACGAAGGTGACGTCGGCGATACCTTCGTCGTGGGCGATGACAGCGTGATGCACTCGTGCGCTGCAGCGGCGCGTGAGCTGTTCCGCCGCGGTGAAGCGCGCTGGCGCGAAGGCGTGACGGGCGTAGCGTTATACGACTATGTCAGCGCGGAAGCCGACTCGCTTGGCTGGCGCTTGAACCATGCAACGAAGGGCCACCGCGTCGGCGACTACCCGCATGCCGTGCACAAGGCCGGCAACCTCGGCGACCTCGATGCCGAACCCGTCCCGGGCCTGTGGATCCTGGAGATCCAGATCGCACATCCCACGCTGCCGATCGGCGCGTTCTACGAAGACCTGCTGGTGGCGTGACTCGCGCGGCCATCCGTGCGTCAATGCGTGTTCGCCAGGCATAGGGAACGACATCGGATGGTCCGTCGCACATGGGTTGCCGCGCTCGCGGTCTGCGTATTCACCGTAGCCTGTTCGAAGGCGCCCGAGACCGAGGCGCCGAAGTCGGCCGCGACGACCGCGCCACATGCCGAGGTGGCGCCCGTACCGGTCTCGGGTTCCACCGTCACCGGTGTACCGGTACAAGCCGTGCAGCGTTACGTGCTCGACGACACCGAAGTCCGCACGATCCACGCACCGAAGCTCAACCGGGACTACCAGGTCTTCGTCAGCTTGCCGCAGGACTACGCGCAGCACCCGGAGCGCAAGTACCCGGTGATGTTCGTCACCGATGCGAACTACGGCTTCCCGTTGGTCCGTAGCATCGCCCGCCGCCTCGGTGACCACGGTGACGGCACCGGGGACTTCATTCTCGTCGGCCTTTCGTACGCGGTGGGCGATACCCCGGTGTACAGCCGTCGCCGCGATTACACGCCGACAAACCACGGCCCGAGCGGCCTTACCTCCGACATGCCGGGCCGCCCGGTACTGCATGGCGAAGCCACCGCGTATCGCGAATCCATCAGGGACGACGTATTCCCGGTCATCGCCGCGAACTACCGCGCGGACATGTCACGCGCGATCTACGTGGGCCACTCCTACGGCGGCCTGCTCGGCTACGAGATCCTGCTGCACGACCCAGGCATGTTCAGCCACTACATCCTCGGCAGCCCGTCGCTGCAGTTCGATCATGGCGTCGAGTTCACCCGCATGCACGAGGCGCTGGCGAACCGGAAGGATCTCCCGGCGAACGTCCTGGTGATCCTGGGCGGGTTCGAGACACTCAGCAAGGACAAGGCCGACCGCCGCTTCAACACGGGCGTCGACATGGTCGGTGACAACCGCCGCTTCGTCGCGGAACTGCAGGCGAAGCATTACCCGGGTTTGCATGTGAACCTGATGACCGTGCCGGGCGAGGATCACCTCACGGTGTTCCCCACGATCATCACGCGCGGGATCCTGTGGGCGCTGCCGGGCTCGCGCCCCGCGTTCAACGCGACAGGCGGGTAACCGACAAGGCCACGACCAGCGCGCCGAAGGTCAGCGCGCCGAGCCAGTACACGGAACCGAGCGCGGCGCCATCGCTGGCGATGGCGGCGGCCCATGAGGCGGCGAGCAACAACCAGCCGGCGAGCTTCACGCTACGCGTCGTGGCGGCTGGCAAGGCCTTGCCGAGTACATCGCGCTGGTGCCGCGACATGCCCATGCTGAGCGCCGCAAAGCCCAGCAATGCTGTGATCAGGCACAGCAGCATCATGCGACGGCCTCCTTCTTCCGGCGCACGCGCACGACGTCCTTGCGGTTGTGCACCTTCCACGCGCAGAAGCCGAGCAGGCCAGCCAGCGCGAACATCATCAGGTCGAAGCTCGCGAACACCAGGTCGCCATGCCACAGGCTGACGAACAGCCCGCGATCGGTCGTCATCATGTCGACCACCGGTACCGCGAGGAAGCCCGCCGCGGCGACCGACAGGGTCTCGACCCATGCCCGCTTCACCGGGCGCACGATCGCGACCACGCAGAGCACGCCCCAGCCGATGAACAGCCAGTTCGCTTCCCAGTTCGGGCGCTGCACCACATCCATGGGCAGCAGGCGGTTGGCCATGAAATAGCACGCGATGCCGAAGGGCAGGCCGGCGATGGTCGCGATGTTCATGCGTTCGACCAGGCGGAAGCCGAAATACGGGCGCTCCGGATCGGGCAGCTGCATGCGTCGCTTGGAGGTCCACAGCACGAGGCCGGTGGCGACCATGGCGGTGCCGGCCAGGCCACACAGGAAGTAGAACCAGCGCAACAGCACGGGCGCGTAGCGGCCGGCATGCAGGCCGATCATCACGCTTTCGGTCTCGCGCGCGGCGCCCGGCGCAGGTGGCCGGGCGTGCATCACGCCGGTAGCAGCATCGAAGGTCAGCGTTTCACCACGCGTGTCCATGCCGGCACCGGTGGAACGGATGATCTTCACGACGCCATGCGCGTCGCCGGGGATCGGCACGAAGATGTAACCGGGCTCCGCGCCCTGCCAGGTTTCACGCGCCTGCTTCAGCATGCCCGCGATCGGAGCCATGGTGGCGTTGCTGCCCGAACGCTTCGGCGCCTCGTCGGCGCCGAACGCATCCGCGTAGTACGCGGCCCGGTTCTCGTACGCCGCGGACACGCCCCACGGCATGTACTGCGCGGCCAGCGTGACGAGGCCGGTGTACGTGATCATGAAATGGAAGGGCAGCGCGAGGACGGCGGTGAGGTTGTGCCCATCGAGCCACGAGCGCTGGCCCTTGCCGAAGCGCAGGGTGAAGAAATCCGCGAAGATCTTCTTGTGGGTGATGACGCCGCTGATGATCGCCACCAGCATGAACATCGCCGCCAGGCCCACGAGCCAGCGTGCCCAGAGCACCGGCAGGTAGTACAGGTCGAAGTGCATGCGGTACAGCCGCCAGCCGCCCAGCGTGTCACGCGCATCCACCTTCTGGCCGTGGCCGTCGACGAGGAACGCATGGTCGCGCCACTGCGCGAACGTCTCGCCCTTCTCCTTCCAGAACGCGGTGGTCGCGACCGCGCGTTCACCCGGCAGCTCGATCGACCACTGTTCCGCGTTGGCCGCGTGCTTCTGCATATAGGCCACGGCACCCTCGGCACCGGCGTCGATGTTGTGCTGGCCGCGCACCTCGGGCTGCATCCAGCGGGTGATCTCATCCTGGAAATACGCGGCCGTGCCGGTCACGAAGACCAGGAACAGCAGCCAGCCCAGCAGCAGGCCGACCCAGGTGTGCAGCCAGGCCATCGACTGGCGGATGCCCCCGTTCATGCGCCGGCCCCATGCATGGAGAGATAGAGCGCCACGCCCAGCGGTACGCAGTAGGCACTGGTCCAGAACCAGACCCGCGCGGCCCGGGCCACCGCGAACGCAAAGATCGCCACCACCGCGTAGACGGCGAAGGACACGAGCATGCCGGTCATCACCGCCTCGACCCTAGGTATCGGGAGCCACCGGGCGAAGCCGGCCGCGGTGAGCGCGGCGGCCACGTAGCCGCCGGCGGCCGCAAGGATCGTGCGTGACGCGACGTCCAGGGCGTGGGCAAGGCGTGCGCCGGGCGCGCCGGTGGAGGTGGGACGGGGCATGGACTCTCTCGGGGGACGGGCGGCCGCCATATTAATGAGATTCATTCGCAAATACGAGTCGGCATGCCCGGCACAACGCGGAAGTCCAACTCGGCATCACCTTCGGCAAGCGCAATCCCGCTCACTAACGGACGATGGCGGCGCGACGCTCTACAGCTTTTTTCCCCGTCATCCATCGGAGGCCTGTCATGGCGCAAACCTATCCATCACTACCGGACGGCCCGGTGCATTGCAGCGATTGCGCAAAGGAGGGGAAGCAAGTCGAAATGGTGGCCCAAGGCTCGTTCGACGGGGACTCGTCCTATGGGTCGGGCAATCTCCGGAGCTACCGTTGTCCGTCATGCGAATCCGTGGAAGTGTTCCATATCGGCTGACGGGCCCAGATCGAGATCCCTGTTTGCTTGAACTGACAAAGCCCCTTGTGGGAGCGCGCTTACGCGCGATCGCGCGCAAGCGCGCTCCCACATGGTTCCATCCTGTCTCCGCGTCGGGGTAGGATCGGGGTTTGTCGTACAAATGAGTGGGGAGATGGGGATGGGGATTCGCAAGGCTCTTGGGTTCGCGCTGTTCGGCGCGCTGGCTTCCACCGCGGCATTCGCGGCGCCGCCGCCCGGCCACTCGGGCAACCCGGTTTTCCCGGGCTGGTATGCCGACCCGGAAGCCGCGATCTTCGACGATACCTACTGGATCTACCCGACCACCTCGCTCGCCTACGCGAAGCAGACCGGCTTCGATGCGTTCTCCTCGCCCGACCTGGTGCACTGGACCAAGCACGCCAACGTGCTCGCGATCGGCGACATCCCGTGGGCGAAGAAGGCGCTGTGGGCGCCTTCCGTCGTGAAGAACAACGACAAGTACTATTTCTTCTTCGCCGCCAACGATATCCAGAGCGACAAGGAACTCGGCGGGATCGGCGTTGCCGTGGCGGACAAGCCGGATGGTCCGTTCAAGGACCTGCTGGGCAAGCCGCTGATCGGCGCCTTCCACAACGGCGCCCAGCCCATCGACCAGTTTGCGTTCCATGACGAAGACGGCACCTGGTACATGATCTATGGCGGCTGGAAGCACGCGAACATCGTGAAGCTGAAGCCGGACTTCACCGGCGTCGAGCCCATGGCCGACGGCACGGTGTACAAGGAAATCACTCCGGAGAAGTACGTCGAAGGCCCGCTGATGTTCAAGCGCAACGGCAAGTACTACTTCATGTGGTCGGAGGGCGGTTGGACCGGCCCGGATTACTCGGTGGCCTACGCGATCGGCGATTCGCCGATGGGCCCGTTCAAGCGCATCGGCACCATCCTGAAGACCGACCCGAAGATCGGCACCGGCGCCGGCCACAATTCGGTGTTCCACGTGGCGAAGGACGACAGCTGGTACATCGTCTACCACCGCCACCCGCTGGGCGACACCAACGGCAACGACCGCGAAACCTGCATCGACAAGATGGAATTCGACAAGGACGGGAAGATCCTGCCGGTGAAGATGACGTTTGAGGGCGTGACGCCGAAGACGCTGCGCTGAGCGTCCCGCTTTCCGTGGGAGCGCGCTTGCCGCAAGCCCCATCGCGCGCAAGCGCGCTCCCACAAGATCACTCAGCTATCCAGGTCGTCGATGATGCTCACATCCGGGAATGCCTTGCGTACGCACTGCACGTAATCGCCTGCCTTCAGCGCCGAGAACGCGGTCTGGTAGGTCACCAGCTTGCATCCCGGATCGCTGGTCCAGTTGTTTTCCCAGTAGATCGGGAGCGCCGCGGCGCTGGCCTCGGTGAACTCCTTCATGTTCCGGCAGCCGAGCTTCTCGCCTTCATCGACCGGTACGCCCAGCGTCGCGGCGAAACCGCGGTAATAGCTGATGCGGTTGGCCGATGCCGCATGCTCCGGCCCCGTGCCTCCGCACTCGACGCCGCCATTGATCACCATGGTCGTCGCGCCGAATCCCGGCACGCGGCCATCCGCGATGTCGGCGGCGTTCGGCTGCCAGGTGCCGTCGATGATGTGCAGCATGGAGGGCTTGGGCGGCTGCGGGTAGACATAGAAGAAGGTGGCGCTGCCCAGGTTCAGCCACGTGTCCGCGACGCGCTCCGGTGCGTCGAGCAGCACCTTCACGTCGCCGTACATTGCATCCGAGAACGGCCCGTAGTTGAAGTGGTAGGAAAGCTGCTTCGCGCCGCGACCGAAATAGCTCTTGAACCGGCCATCGGCCCACTTGCCGCACGGCCACGCCTCGGTCGACCAGCTCGCATGGCCGCACTCGCCGTTGTAGGCGTTGGACGCTTCGGTCATGCCCATTTCGCGCACATAGAACAGGCCCTGGCGGTACTCAGGTTCGGGACGCCAGCTTTCGTGGGCGCCGGTCTCCTGCGCGAAGTGGGCGAACATGGTGGCAAGCGTCTTGCGGCACACTGCCTCGGCCGAGGCGGCTGCCGTCGATTCGCCACACACGGCCGGGAATTTTGCGACGGCTTTGAGAAATCCCTCATAGCTGTATTCCGGAGCCCGCAGCGGGAACAGGTAATCGAACTTCGCCGCGTCGACGATGCCTTCGACCCGGCGAACGTTATCGGGGTTCTGCTCGCGACCAGGCTGCACGGCCTCGACCGAAGCGTTATCGAGCGTGCGGATGGACTCGCGAACCGGATCCATCATGGGAAACGCCGAAGCCATCGCGGCTTCGTCGGCCAGGAGCTTGCTGAGTAGCACTTCACGAGGTTGACCGGGGTCACCGGTACCTGGATCGGGCGGGATGGGCTGTTCGCCCTGGCAACCGGTGGGCGTGTCATCGGGTACACGCTCCCAGGAGGTGTCCCACGGATTCGTTGCCGACGCCACCTCGTCAGGCGTATGACCGGGGGCCGTCCACCATTTGGCCTTGAACACGGCCTGCTTCCAGTTGACCACGCAGCCGGCGGGGTAGGCGTGGGAGGGGTCGTAATCGAGGGCTTTTGCGGCGGGAGCGACAGCGAGCGCCAGCAGCGTGATGGCCGGAAGAACGGCGGTTTGGATCGTGCGTTTCATGGAGCCTCCTTGCGTATCGGGGATGTGCGCGTAGCACGGCGAAAACGTAGCCGGGCAAGTACGGACCCGCTATCCGGCGAACTCCTAAAACGCGGTAGGCCCACGGCGCGAAGTGAAGCCTGGCATGAGCGGTCGCCCGGCCATGGCACGTCGTCGCGCCTTTTCACACCCTGCCATTGGTCTCGTTATTTCAATACGCAAGGATTGGCTACAATGGCCGCAGGGTGGGGCAAGCACTCATGAACGGGCAACGGGCATGCGGTACGACAAGGGTCACAAGGAGCTGACACGGCAACGGATTGTGGAAGCGGCTTCGGAACGGTTCCGGGCCGATGGCATCGATGCGGTGGGCGTCGTCAGCCTGATGGGCGACGTGGGGCTTACGCAGGGCGGTTTTTACAACCACTTCCCGTCGAAGGAAGACCTGGTGCGCGAATGCGTGGCCACGGGTGTCGCCAGCGCCACGCAGCGCATGGCCGACAAGGTGGCGTCGTCACGCGGCGAGCGTTACCGCGCACTGGTCAACGGGTATCTCTCCACGGAACACCGCGATAATCCCGCCAGCGGCTGCGTCGCAGCGTCGCTGGCCAGCGAACTCGCGCGGCGCCCGGAAGAAACCCGCGCGGTCTTCACCGACGGCGTCGGCGACATGCTGGAGATGATCGCCTCCACGCTCCCGGACGGCGTGCGCGGCAAGCGCCGGCGCCTCCTGGCGACCGCGGTGCTGTCGTCGATGGTGGGTTCGCTCGCCTTGTCCCGCGCCGTCGCGGACGAGGGGATGTCGAACGAGCTGCTGACGGTGGGGCGCCAGTCGGCCCTGTCGCTGATCGAAGCCGGCTGATTACTTAGTCGGCACCGGCGGCTTGCCCATGGCAGCCGCCTTTTCGGCGATCTTCGCCCTGATGGCGGGGATCGCGGCAAGCGCCGCACGCTCGCCCTCCAGGATCGCGACGTTCTTCTGGTCGAAATCCGTGGGGCCGATCTGGCCGACCTTGGGCCGGATGACGATATCCGCGCGGCCCAGCTCCTGCTCCGCCAGCTTCCGCCCCATGATGGTGATGGACTGGCCGACGATGCCGGCCATGCTGCCGGGGTTGCTTCCGTCCGGCCGGGCCGAGATATCCACGGCGATGACGATATCCGCACCGAGCTGGCGCGCGGCATCGACCGGCACGGGGCTGACCACGCCGCCGTCGACGAAATGCTTGCCGTTGATCTCCACCGGTTCGAACACACCGGGGATGCTGCTCGACGCGCGTACGGCCTGGCCGGTGTTGCCGCGGACGAAGATGGCGCGATCGCCCGTCTCCAGCACGGTCGCGACGGCCGCGAACGGCGTGTGCAGCTTCTCGATCGGTTGCTGCTTCACCAGCTGGTTCACGTAATCCTGCAGCTTCTGTCCCTGGACCAGGCCGCCGGAGAACAGCCGCACGTCGCGCACGGTGGCCTCATCCAGCGAGAACGCCGTTTCCTGCAGGCGGAAGGCATCCATGCCGCTGGCGTAAAGCGCGCCCACGACGCTGCCCGCGCTGGTGCCCGAGACCACGTCGGGATGGATCCCGCTGGCCTCGAGCATCTTGATGACGCCGATATGCGCGAAGCCCTTGGCCGCGCCGCCGCCCAGCGCCAGGCCGATGCGTGGCTTGGCGGCGAGCACGGGCACCGCGGTGTCGGGGCGCTCGTTGGGCTTCACGGTGTTGCCACCGCCAAAGCAGCCGGTGAGCAGGGTGGCGAACAGCAGCGGAACCAGGCGGCTAAGGCGGCGGGACATCATGTCGTGGGTTTTCTCGGGGAAGGATCAGCCGCGGGTCTGGTCGGCTTCGAGGTGGTAACGGGTGGCGACTTCGATCTCGTTCTTCGAGCCGAGGAACACCGGTACGCGCTGGTGGAGGGCGGTCGGCTGCAGCTCCATGATCCGCTCACGGCCCGTGGTGGCCGCGCCACCCGCCTGCTCGATGATGAAGGCCATCGGATTGGCTTCGTACATCAGGCGCAGCTTGCCGGTGCCGCCCTTGGCCGTGATCTTGGCGTCGAGCGGGTAATAGAACACGCCGCCGCGGGTCATGATGCGGTGCACGTCGGCCACCATCGAGGCCACCCAGCGCATGTTGAAGTCGCGGCCGCGCGGCCCGGTGGTACCCGCCAGCAGTTCGCCAATGTAGCGCTGCATCGGGGCTTCCCAATGACGCTGGTTGGACATATTGATGGCGAATTCGGCGGTTTCGGCCGGGATGGTCATGTCGCGGCGGGTCAGCACGAAGCTGCCGTGCTCGCGATCCAGCGTGAATTCGTGGACACCGTGGCCGAACGTGAGCACCAGCAGGGTGCTCGGGCCGTAGACGACATAGCCAGCGGCGACCTGGGCCGTGCCCGGCTGCAGGAAGTCCTCGGTGGTCGGCTCGGTCACGCCATCGGGGCAGCGCAGCACCGAGAAAATGGTGCCGACCGAGACGTTGACGTCGATGTTCGACGAGCCATCCAGCGGATCGAACAGGAGCAGGTGGTGGCCCTTCGGGTAGGCATCCGGGATCGGCTGCGGGTCTTCCATCTCCTCGGAGGCGCAGGCGGCGAGGTGGCCGCCCCAGGCGTTGGCCTCGAGCAGGATCTCGTTGGACATCACGTCCAGCTTCTTCTGCGCCTCGCCCTGCACGTTATCCGAGCCGGCATTGCCCAGCACGCCGCCCAGGGCGCCCTTGCCCGTGGCCACGGAGATGCGCTTGCAGGCACGCGCCACGACCTCGATCAGCAGGCTCAGCTCGCTGTACACATGCCCGGCGCGCTTCTCTTCGATCAGGAACTGGATCAATGAAATCGGTTTCGTCATCACTCAGGGTCCGGGCGCGAAAGCACGCATTGTCCGGGTGCCGCGTGAACGGCGCCAGAGGGGGCTGCTGACAGCACGTTGTCAGTAGCCCCCGCGCAGACTCTTACCCACTGACACCACGGGAGGGGTCGCCATGAATCCGCTGCTTGAGCGCATTGCCCGGGCGTACGCACCGCTAGGCCAGCTCGGTCGGCTGATGGATGGCCAGTACCGCTTCGAGCCCGAGCTCGCTCCCACAACACACCAAGCCACGCTTGAACCACGAGGGAAGGGAATGAACACCAGCCGCATCGTTTTCCACCATGGCCCGCACAGCCGTTCCACCAGCACGCTCATGCTGCTGGAGGAGCTGGGCGCCCAGTACGACATGCACGTGCTCAACCTGGCGGCGGGGGAGCAGCGCCAGCCCGCTTACCTCAAGGTCAACCCGATGGGTAAGGTGCCGGCCATTTCCCACCATGGCCAGCTGGTGACCGAACGGCCCGCCGTGTTCACCTACCTTGCCGACCTGTTCCCACAGGCCGGGCTGGCCCCGGGCCTTGGCGATCCGCTGCGCGGCCCCTACCTGCGCTGGCTGGCCTTCTACGGGTCGTGCTTCGAGCCGGCGGTGATGGATAACTACATGAAGAACGCGGTGGCCCCGGCGACCACGTGCCCGTATGGCGATTACGAGTCGGTGCTCGGCCTGGTGGAAGCCCAGCTCCAGGGCGGCCCGTGGCTGCTCGGCGACCGCTTCACCGCCGCCGACATCCTGTGGGCCAATGCGCTCGACTACACCATGTCGTTCGGCCTGGTGGCGCGGCGCCCGGTCTTCGAGGCCTACGTGGCCCGCCTGAAGGTTCGCCCGGCGATCATCCGCGCGGCTGAGCAGGACGAAGCACTCGCCCGCGCCCAGCAGCGGGCCGCGGCCTGAGCGCCCGGGCATGGCACGGCGTGACCATCGTCGCTTCCCGCGCGCCGCGCGGAAAGCGATGATGCGCGAATGCGCCGCGCCGACCGCCTGTTCCTCATCATCAACGCCCTGCGCGGGCGGCGCACCGCGCTGCCTGCGCGCCAGCTGGCGGAAACCCTGGAGGTCTCGCTCCGCACCGTCTATCGCGACGTGGCGGACCTCCAGCTCTCCGGCGTCCCCATCGAGGGCGAGGCCGGCGTGGGTTACCTGCTGCGCAAGGGCTCGGACATCCCGCCGCTGATGTTCAACGCCGACGAACTCGAAGCGCTGGTGGCCGGTACGCGTTTCGTGCGTGCCTTCGCCGGCGAGCGGCTGGCCCGCGAGGCGCAGGCCGCGCTGATCAAGATCGAAGCGGTGCTGCCGCCGGAACTTCGCGAGCGCGCGGCGCAGTCGAAGATTTTTGCGCCGATCTGGCGCGATCCCCATCAGAACCACATCGCGCGCATGCTCGACCGCTTGCACGAAGCGGTGTTGCAGCGACACGTGCTGTGCCTCGAATACCGCGATGCGCAGGGCCGTGCGAGCACGCGCGAGGTCGAGCCGCTGTGCCTGTCGTTCTGGGGCGGCGCCTGGACGCTCACCACCTGGTGCCGGCACCGGCAGGACTTCCGCAACTTCCGCCCGGACCGCATCGAATCCTGCCGCGAATCCGGCGAGACCTTCGAAGACGTACCCGGCCGTGACCTGAAAACCTTCCTCGAGACGATCCGCGGCTATTACGCCGGACTGGAATAACCGCGGGTATCCCCAAGCCGTTGTGGGAGCGCGCTTGCGCGCGATCGGGCCTGCCGCACCACCCATCGCGCGCAAGCGCGCTCCCACAAGGCCAGGCGGCGGGACCTCTGTCACGGGCCGCGCGTGCCCTGCCCATGCCATCATCGGGCCTTTCCACGTCCCCATTGGAACCCGTATGACGCCCTGGATCCGTGCCATCGCCTTTGCCGGTCTCTTCGCCGGCGCCGCTCACGCTACCCAGCAGGCGGATGACGCCTTCAAGAGCATTTACGAGAAGGAGTGGGCGTGGCGGAACGGGCAGGCGGGCATCCTGACCTCGGGTGAAGCCCAGCCGGGCAACGGCCGCCTGGACACGGTGGATGCGGCGAGCCAGGCGAAGCGCCTTGCCTACTGGAACGACGTGCTGGCCCAGCTCGACAAGATCGATCCGAAGCAGCTCGGCGACGAAGCGCGCATCGATTACCAGGTGTACCGCGAGCAGGTCTATAACCTGGCGGCCGCGCAGCGCTTCGCGCAGTGGCAGATGCCGTTCAACAGCGACTCGGCGTTCTGGTCCGATGTCGGCTACGTCATGCACGGCGATGACCTGCGCACCCGCGAGGACTACGCCAACTACATCGCGCGCCTGAAGCAGATCCCCGCGTGGATGGACCAGGAAATCGCGAACATGCAGCTGGGCCTGGCCCGTGGCTTCACTGTGCCGCGCGCCGTGCTCGATGGCCGCGACGCGTCCATCGCCACGGTCGCCGAGCTGAAGAACCCCGAAGACAGCGCGCTGTACGAGCCGTTCAAGCGCCTGCCAAACACCATGCCGGCGAAGGATGCCGATGCACTCCGCGCCGACGCGCGCGAAGCGATCGCGAAGGGCGTGATCCCGGCCTATGCGAAGCTGCTGACCTTCTTCCGCCAGGACTACCTGCCCAAGGCGCGCACCACGCTGGCCGCGGAAGCGATGCCGGATGGCAAGGCGTATTACCTGCAGCAGATCCGCGAATACACCACGCTGGACCTGACGCCGGACCAGATCCACGCGATCGGCCTGCGCGAGGTCGCCAGCATCCACGCGCGCATGCTCGAGGTGATGAAGGAGACCGGGTTCAAGGGTGATTTCCCGGCATTCCTGCAGTTCCTGCGCACCGACCCGCAGTTCTATGCGAAGACGCCGGATGAGCTGCTGATGCGTACCGCGTGGGTGGCGAAGCAGGTCGATGGCGACCTGTCGAAGTACTTCGGCCTGCTGCCGCGGCAGCGCTTCGCGATCAAGCCGGTGCCGGCGGATATCGCGCCGTACTACACCTCGGGCCGCGGTGGCGCCGATGTGTACCTGGTGAATACCTACGACCTCCCGTCGCGCCCGCTGTTCAACATGCCCGCGCTTACCCTGCATGAATCGATGCCGGGCCATGCGCTGCAGCTGGCGCTTTCCGCCGAGCAGCAGGGCCTGCCGCCATTCCGCCGCGATGGCTACATCTCGGCTTACGGCGAAGGCTGGGCGCTGTACTCGGAGTACCTCGGCGAGGAGATGGGCATCTACCACACGCCGTACGAGCGTTTTGGCTACCTCACGTACCAGATGTGGCGCGCATGCCGCCTCGTGGTCGACACGGGCATCCACCACCTGGGCTGGACCCGCCAGCAGGCGATCGACTACCTCACCCAGAACACCGCCCTGAGCGCGCGCGAGATCGCCAACGAAGTAGACCGCTACATCAGCTGGCCGGGCCAGGCGCTGTCGTACGAACTGGGCTACCTCAAGATCCGCGAGCTGCGTGAGCGCGCGGAAAAGCAGCTGGGCGAGAAGTTCGACCTGCGCGCCTTCCACGACATGGTGCTGGCCCTCGGCAGCGTGCCGATGCCGGTACTCGAGCAGCACGTGAACGAGTGGATCGCCAGCCGGAAGAGCTGAGGTCCCGGGGACCATGTGGGAGCGCGCTTGCGCGCGATGGGGCGTGCCGCAAGCACCCATCGCGCGCAAGCGCGCTCCCACACACACACAAATCCTCCATAAATGGAGTAGACTGGTTCACAACTCCACAGGTGAAGTCACGATGCATCCTGCCATCCGAACCGAACCGAATGCCGGCGGCGACCTGGGCGGCCCCGCCCTCCGGGCGTTTTTCAGCCTGGCCGAGCACTGGAAGCTGAAGGGTGCCGAGCAGCGCACCCTGCTCGGCGATCCGCCGGAATCCACCTACTTCAAGTGGAAAAAGCAGCAGGATGGCGCGCCCTCGCGCGATGTCATCGAGCGGATCAGCTACTTGCTGGGCATCTGGAAAGACCTGCAGATCCTCTTCCCCGACCCGGTCCAGGCCGACGCCTGGGTACGCAAGGCGAACAACGCACCGCTCTTCGGCGGCCGCTCCGCGCTCGACCGCATGCTTTCCGGCAACGTCGCCGACCTCTACGTCGTCCGCCAGTACCTGGACGCGCAGCGCGGCTGGAACGGATGAGCGCCGCGCCGCCGCTCCGCAGGATCCGCTGGAGCCACGCCTACCGCATCGTTTCAAGCCGTTTCCCGCCCGTCGGCCTGTTCGATCGCATTGCCGACCCGCGCGATATCGACGCGGTCATGCAGGTCGAATCGCTGACTAACCCCCGCCTCCGCGACGAGATCGGCGCACTGAGCCTCGTGCCGCAGGAGCGGCGCATCAGCGGCCCGGGCACCAGTCCGGTCATGGCCGCCTTCGCACATATCGCGCCGGACGGCAGCCGTTTCTCCGATGGCCACTGGGGCGTTTTCTACGCCGCCCACACCGTGGCCACCGCCATCGAAGAGACCGTATTCCACCGCGAGGCCTTCATGGCCGCCACCCACGAGCCGCCCACCGACGTGCAGGTGCGTTGCTACCGCACGTCGATCGCGGGCAAGTTCCACGACATCCGCGGCGGCTGGGTCCCCGAGCACGATCCGGATTCGTACGTGGCGAGCGTCAGGCTGGCGCGCGAGCTGCGCGACGCGGGCTCCAACGGCATCGTGTACGACAGCGCCCGGCACGCGGGCGGCGAATGCATCGCCGCGTTTTACCCCGATGTGGTCGCACCCTGCACGCAGGCCGAACATTTTATTTACCGCTGGAACGGGCAACGCATCGAAGCCGTACTCAAGGTGACTCCCGTGGAGCGGCACGGTTTGTCCCGCGATACCTAAACGGGTTACGGTCGGGGCATGAAACGCCTGACGATCCTCCTCACCCTGCTGTTCCTCGCCTTTGGCGCCGCTGCAAAGGATAACGACCACGCAAAGTGGGAGCCCGACATCCAGGCCTTCGAGGCCGCGGATAAAGCCGCACCGCCCCCGCAGCACGCCGTGCTCTTCATCGGCAGCTCGTCGATCCGCCTGTGGCAGGGCCTCGACTCGGACTTCGCTGGTTACAAAGTGATCAACCGCGGTTTCGGCGGCTCCGATCTCGACGACTCCACGGCGTTTGCCGACCGCATCGTCAAGCCGTACCACCCGGCGGCCATCGTGGTGTACGCCGGCGACAACGACCTGCAGAACGGCGATACGCCGGAGCAGGTGCGGGATGATTTCACCGCGTTCGTCGCGAAGGTCCGCTCGTACGATGCCGAAGTGCCGATCGCCTTCATCTCGATCAAGCCCAGCATCGCCCGGTTCAACCTGTTGCCGAATATCGACCGGGCGAACCAGCTGGTGCGCGACCAGGCGATGAAGGAAAAAGGCGTCGCCTTCCTGGATGTCGCCCCCGCCATGGTGGACGCAAACGGCAAGCCGAAGGCCGAACTCTTCATGGAAGACGGCCTGCACATGAACCCGAAGGGCTATGCGCTATGGGTCGCCCAGGTGCGCCCGTGGCTCGCGGACCACGCGATGGCCGCGCAAGTTAAACAGACGCCAAACGAAGCCGGTAAGTAGTACGGGAACTTCACGGCCCAGCCCTTATCTAAGTATTCGATCGCTGCGAAGCGACCTGTTGGTAATCGGCGGAGAGACTGGCCGACTGATTATCCCGGGTCCCGCTATTTCCCCTGATAGCCTGGACCCGACGCGACCCCGGCAGCTCCTCCCCTGGCTGCCGGGGTTTTATTTTGCCTGGAGGAAATGTCCGGACAAAAAAATAACGGGCCGGCTTTCGCCGACCCGTCGTCGCTTGCTCCATGCCGTCAGAACGGCTTACCCGCGCAGGCGCCCCGCGTAGGGGCGAATGGACGTATCGAACGCCCGCCATACGCCATCGTTGCCTTCGATGTTCAACACGATATCGGAATCCGCGCGGGCCGCCTCGATGCGGCGTGCCTCGGTGAACGCACATTCCAGGGCGTCATCGCGCGAGCAGAACTCGCCGTATTCAGCCTCGTTCTTTTGCAGGAGCCAGAGGCCGGGCCCTACCGATTCAAACGGAATATCGAAGACAACCACGATGGATCCACCCTGTTCGACCTTGGATGGTTCCATCGTAGGGGGACGTTCGTTAGGCCGCCGTTGAGTTTCAGTTGTCTTCGCCGGAAGCGAAGCCCTCGCGGGTGCCGCGCTGGAACACCTTGTCGTCGGCCAGCACCGCGGCGGCCGCCACCGGCGAACCATGCGAAAGCTTTTCGTAGATCGGCGTAAAGTCCGGACCTGTCGCCTCGAACAGCTGGTCAAAGCTGTCGATGACGAAGTAGGTCTGCTGGTACGTATCGATCCGGTACTTCGTATTCATCACCCGCTCCAGGCCGAAGCCGATGCGGTTGGGTGCCGCCGAATCGATGGAGTAGACCGACTCGCCCTTGGAGCTGACGATGCCCGCGCCGTAGATGCGCATGCCTTCCGGCGTGTTGATCAGGCCGAACTCCACCGTGTACCAGTACAGGCGCGTAAGGTTCATCAGCGCTTCGGGGCCGATCGCGTGGGCCTTCATGCCGCCCTTGCCGTAGGCCTGCATGTAGTCGGCGAACACCGGGTTGAGCAGCAGCGGCACGTGGCCGAACAGGTCGTGGAACAGGTCGGGCTCGGAGAGGTAGTCGAGCTGGTCGGCTTTGCGGATCCACCAGCTGACCGGGAAGCGGCGGTTGGCCAGGTGGTCGAAGAACACCTCGTCGGGCAGCAGGCCTTCGACGGCCACGATCTCCCAGCCGGTTGCCTCGCCGAGCACCTTGTTCAGGTCGTCGAAGCGCGGAATCCCGCCTTCACCGAAGCCGAAGCGCTCCACGCCTTCAAGGAATTCCTTGCAGGCGTACGCGGGCAGCAGTTCGCGCTGGCGCTTGTAGAGGGTGTCCCACACCTCGTGGTCGGTCTTCGAATAGCTCGCCCACGGCTGCTCCACGGTGCCGGTCGCATAGACGGGCACGTATCCGCGATCGGTCTGCTGGTGTTCGACGCGACGGGGGGTGTCCATGGCGGGCCTCCTTGGGGCTGCAGCGGTGGTGGAATAACACCAGCTTAGGCGTAATCGGGCGCAATGGGGTTGTGTTATTGCACGCCACGAGGATATGTGTGCAATGATGTTGCGCACTGGATCGATACAGCGGAACAATCATGCAAGGCACCCTCGATCGCACCGACCTGAGGATCCTGGCCACCCTCCAGGCGAACGGCCGCATCAGCAACGCCGAGCTGGCCGCCGAGGTCAATCTCTCCCCGTCCGCGTGCCTGCGCCGGGTGCAGCGGCTGGAGGGCGACGGGATCATCGCGGGCTATGGCGCCCGGCTGGAGCCGCGGGCGATCGGGCTGGGCTTGCAGGCCTTCGTCCGTGTCCAGCTCTCCCGGCATGAAAGCGATGCCGTCGCCGCGTTCTCCGCGACCGTCGCCGACTGGGACGAAGTCGTCGCCTGCCACGCGCTCACCGGCGACATGGACTACCTGCTCCAGGTCTACGTGGCCGACCTCGACGGCTTCTCCGCCTTCCTCCTCGACCGCCTGCTCAACGCCGCCGGCGTGGCCGACGTGAACACCAGCTTCGTCCTGCGTACGGTCAAAGCCAGCACCGCCCTGCCGCTAGGCAACGCCCGCCAGGCCTGACCCGGCCCGCCCTCTGTGGGAGCGCGCTTGCGCGCGATAGGAGGGTGCCGCAAGCCCCATCGCGCGCAAGCGCGCTCCCACAACGGTGTGCCAACGCCCGGTTGTTTAAGGGAAAATTAAGAACGCTCTAGCGAAGGGATCCGCGCGTCGTTAATCTTGTGCGCTCCATGGAAGCCGCCACCGCCAATCCCGCCCCACGCGACCGCATGCGCCCGTTGCGCTACCTGTGGCGCGTGCCGCTGGTTATCGCGCATATCGTCTTCGCGATCTTTATCTGCGCGTTCATCCTGAGCTGGTCCAACGCCGTCATGAAGAACGGTCGCGAGCCGTTCGCCCACCGGGCCATCCGCCTCTGGTCGACCTGGCTGCTGCGGATCTTCGGCTTCACCGTTTATCGCAAGGGCACGCCGCTACCGGATGCCGTCCTGTTCGTGGCCAACCACACGTCGTGGCTGGACATCGTGCTCCTGCATTCCCAGCGCGCCGCCTGCTTCGTCGCCAAGGCCGAGATCGCGCGCTGGCCGCTGGTCGGCTGGATGGCCGCGAAGGGTGGCACCATCTTCCATCGCCGCGGCAACAACCATTCCCTGGCATCGGTCATGGCGGTCATGGTCGAGCGCCTGCAGGCTGGCCGCTCGGTCGCGGTGTTCCCGGAAGGGGGCACCGGCCACAACGGCGTGCTCCGCGTCTTCCATGCCCGCATCTTCCAGGCCGCGCTCGATGCCGAGGTCCCGGTGCAGCCGGTGGCCTTGCGCTTCGCCAGCCAGGGCCGTCGCGTCATCGATGCCGGCTTCCGCGAGCGCGAGAGCTTCGTCGGCAATATCGTGCGCCTGCTCGGCGGCCCGCCGCTCGACGTGGAGGTGCATTTCCTCGAACCCGTGGCCGTCTCTGCCGATGGCCGCCGGCGCATGGCCGAGACCGCGCGTGAGCGCATCGCGCTGGCGCTGGATACCGACACGCCGGCATGAACCTGCCGCGGGGGGCCGATTTCCATCCACCCTGGCCGCTGCGCAGCGGCCATATCCAGACCATGCTCTCCTCCAGCGGCGTGCGTCGCCGGCTGCTGCCGAAGCGCGCGCACCAGGTGCAGGAAGATGCGCGGGAAGTACTGGTCGACGTCGGCCATGGCGATCGCCTCAGCGGGCGATACACCGCGCAGGCTACGGGCCGCGAATCGCGCGGCCTCGCCATCCTGTTCCATGGCTGGGAAGGCAGCGTCGATTCCACCTACGTCCTGCAGACCGGCAGCCGCCTGCTGGAAGACGGCTGGGACATCTTCCGCCTGAACTTCCGCGACCACGGCGATAGCCACGGCCTGAACGAAGCGCTGTTCCACTCGTGCCGTATCGATGAAGTCGTCGTGGCCCTGGGCGAAATCTGCCGCATGTTCCCGGCACGGGCGACGGGCCTGGCTGGCTTCTCGCTCGGCGGCAATTTCGCGCTGCGCGCCGCGATGCTCGCCACGCGGGAAGCGGTGCCGCTGGATTACGTGCTTGCGATCTGCCCGATCATCGATCCGGCGGAAGGTTTGTTCTCGCTGGAAAGCGATGCGCCCTGGATCTACCAGGCGTACTTCATGCGCAAGTGGCGCCGTTCCCTACGCCAGAAGCAGCAGGCCTTCCCGACGCAGACCTATTTCGAGCTGGACGAGCTCAACCAGAACATGCGCGACCTCACGCGCTCGCTCGTGCTGCGCCACACCGATTTCGGCTCGCTCGAGGCGTACCTCGATGGTTACTCGGTGGCGGGCGATCGCCTGAAGGGGCTGCACATCCCGGCCACGATCCTTACCTCGCGCGATGATCCCGTCATCCCGGTGGCCGCATTCGACCAGCTCGACCTGCCGCCGAACGTGGAGCTCGATATCGCTAACTACGGCGGCCACTGCGGTTTCATCCGCGATTTCGGCATGACCAGTTTCACCGACGACTACATTGCCGCCCGGTTCGACGCCATCGCCCGCTGACCTCGCCTTCGCATCGGCGGTGCCACGCTGGGCCCTGAAGTAAACGGAGAGAAGCATGCGACTCAACAGCGACAGCATCCAGCACGGCAAGCCGGTACCGGAGAAGAACGCGTTCATGGGGCCCGCGCCGGCACCGGAACACCTCAAGCCCGGCGGCAACGCGACCCCGCACCTGGCGTGGACCGAGGTGTCGGACAAGGCGAAGTCGTTCGTCATCGCGGTCATCGATACGGACGTGCCCTCGAAGCCGGATGACGTCAACGTGGAAGGCCGTGAGGTGCCGCGCAACCTGCCGCGCGTGGAGTTCGTCCACTGGCTCATGGCCAACATCCCGCTGGAATGCCGCGAGCTTGCCGAAGGCGCTTGTGGCGAGGGCATCGTTCCCCGCGGCAAGGGCAACGGCAGGATCAAGGATGACCTGGTCGGTCCGCCGGGCTCGGTCCAGGGGCTCAACAGCTACACCGGCTGGTTCAAGGGCGATCCGGACATGGAAGGCCATTACCACGGCTATGATGGCCCGTGCCCGCCGTGGAACGACTCCATCGTCCATCACTACCACTACCATGTGTATGCGCTGGACGTGCCGTCGGTACCGCTCGAGAACGGCTTCAACCTTGAAGAGTTGCGCGATGTCATCAAGGGCCACGTCGTCGATGAGGCCGTGATCACCGCCACCTATTCGCTCAACCCGAAAGTGAAGGCGTGACGGCCGGGTGAAAACGATGGCTGAACGAATCGACAAGTAACGGCGCGGCGTTTCACGCAGCATGCGCGGGGCGCGAGACTAAATGGTCCCGCGCACACACGGGAGGCTCCACCATGCTGCACTACGCCCTGGTTTTCCTTGTCATCGCCATCATCGCGGCCATCTTCGGCTTCGGTGGCATCGCTGGTACGGCGGCTGGCATCGCGAAGATCCTATTCATCATCTTCCTGATCCTGGCGATCATCTCGTTCTTCCGCGGCCGCGGCCCCAGGGTCTGACCCCGCCTCGCAACCACCTCAACGTCACTTTCCCCGTCCTACCCTCTGCAACCCACCATCCGACTACCGGAGACCGCCATGACCAAGCCCGACGACCACGTCGCCAACGTCGCCAATGCCGCCGCGAACACCGTGTCGGCCGCCGCGCGCATCGAAGAGCGCGCCGAGCGGGTGAAGCAGGCGACCACCGATGCCGTGGACCGCACGCGCGATGCCGTGGACCGCGCTACCGACCGCACGAAGGATGCGGTGGACCGCGCCGCCGACCGCGTCGAATCGGGCCTGCACAACGCGACGGACCGTGCCGCGCACGGTGCCACGCGCGCCGCCGAGAAGGCTGAAGAGGCCAAGCTCCGCGCGAACGAGGCCTATGACGACGCCGTTGAGAAGGCCAACGACTGGCTGGATGTCGCCCGCGAATACGTGCGCGAGAAGCCGGTACAGTCGATCGCGCTGGCCGTGGCGGCCGGCTGGCTCGCCGGCCGTATCCTGCGTAACTGATCGGCCGCGCCCGGGGGATGATTCATGCTGGATGACGGAGCCTCGGGGCAGGACCCGGTGGGTGAGCCGAAGCCGGGAGACGAGGCGCCCAAGGGGCCTGCATTCGCGATGCCGGCGTGGGTCGACGACCTGCGCCGTCTTGGCGTCGGGCTGAAGCATCTTTTCAGTGCCCAGCTGAGCCTCGCCGCGGCCGAGGTTGGCCTGGCCCGGAGTGGCATCGTCATGATGCTGTTCATGGGCCTCGCCGCCATTACGTTTGCGGTCGGCCTCGGCTTTACCTTGCTGGCGCTGGCCGGTTGGGGCCTGGCGCAGTGGTTCGGTTCCTGGGCCTGGGCGCTGGCCGCGCTCGCCGGCCTGCAGGTGATCCTGCTGCTCCTGGCCATCCTGGTCTTCCGCCACGGCATGCGCTGGCTTACCCTGCCGGCCACCCGCGCCGAACTCGCCACCCTGGCGAAGCAGGCGGCGGCGCAGGGCAAGGCCGAAGGTGAACTTCGCGACAGGGGTTGAAACGATGGGTATTTTCCGCAGCATGGCCAAGGTGACCGAGGCGCGCGCCCGCGTCGCCGTCGCGCGTGCCGAAGCCGTCGAACCCGCCGCCGCGCTGATCGCCCGCGGCTACGAACATCCACTGACCGTGCTTGGCCTCGCCGCCGGGTCCGGTTTCCTCCTTAGCAGCGTCAAGGTGAACCCGCTCGGCGTGCCGGGCGTCAGCAACCTCGTGGCGGGTGGCACGGCCGACCTCGTCGGCAAGATCGTGTCCATCGCTGCCGGTAGCTTCCTCGGCGAAATGGCTGGCGATGCGGCCGATGCCGCCGACGAGACCCCGTGAACGAACCGCCCAACCCTCTTCCTGCTCCTGTCCCGTCCGCACCCATCGCGGCGCCAGGCATCGCTGTCTCGACACTGGCCGTCACGCCCTCGCGCCGCAAGCCCGGCAGTGGCCGCAGCACCCGGCGCATTTCGCGCCATCTCCGCGCGATCCGGATTGGCCTGACCGGCCTGATCCTGCTGGCGCTGCTGTATACGATCGCGATCTCGAAGTCCCTGCTGGTGCCGCTGGTGCTGGCGGGCTTCATCGGGCTGGCATTGAACCCGATCGTCGCCGCCGCCGCGCGCTGGCGTATCCCGCGCTGGCTGGCGGCCGTGGTCGTCATGCTGCTGCTCGGTACGGGGCTCGTCACCGCCGTGAGTACGCTCTCGACGCCAGCGCTTAACTGGTTCCACGACGCACCCGCGGCGATGCGAGCGTTCGCGCCCAAGATCAAGCCGATGACCCAGCAGATCGAGGCGGCAAGCCGCGCGACGCAGACGCTGGCCGGTGGCGTGGTAACGCGGAACTCGCAGCAGCCCAACACATTTTCTTTCACGGCGTGGGACATCGTCGCGACCGCGCCGAAGATCATCGCCAGTGTGCTCACCGTCGCGCTGCTGGTGTTCTTCTTCCTGGTGTACGGCGACGAGATCCTGCGGCGCGCGGTGGAGATATCACCGACCTTCGCCTATAAGCGGCATACCGTCAGCATCGTACGCAGCATCCAGGTCGAGGTATCGAGCTACCTGCTGCTGACCGCGGCCATCAACGTGACGCTCGGCATGGTCACCTCGGCCATGCTCTATCTTTACGGCGTGCCCGACCCGCTGTTGTGGGGCTGCTTCGCCACCGTCGCCAACTTCATTCCTTACGTCGGCGCCATCAGCACGACCACCGTGCTGGCCGTCGTGGGCGCGTTGCACTTCCAGGAACTGGGCCCCGCGCTGTTGCCGGCCGCCACGTTTGCCGGCATCACGGCCGTGGAAGGGAACATGATCACCCCGATGCTGCAGGGCCGCCGCTCGCGCCTGTCGCCCGTGGCGATCCTGCTATGGCTGCTGATCTGGGGCTGGATCTGGGGCATCCCCGGCGCGATCCTCGCCGTGCCGATGCTTACCTGCGTGAAACTCATCACCGCGAAACTCCGCGGCTGGGAATGGTTCGCGCACATCATTTCCCGCTAGCGAACATCTTGTGGGAGTGAGCTTGCGAACGATGGGGTCGCGTAAGAGCATCGTTCGCAAGCTCACTCCCACAGGCCGCTTGTCGCGTTCCTACGAAGGCCGGCTACCTGTCACGAGGGTAAACGTCTGCAGGAAGTGGAAATCCGGCCGGGCGAGGGCGAACGCCTCGTCCGCTGGATCGCACAGGCGGACAAGCATCGCGTAGTCAGCGGCATCCATGTACGGCTGCAGCCGCGCACCCCATGAGTCGCGAAACAGGGTCTCGACGATGTAACGCTCGTCCCCTGGCTGCACGGGTGAGATGCGGTCGATGGCGAAGGTCGTCGCTCGCACATCATGGAAACCGGTAGCGCGGAGTAATCCGACGTTGGCGCGCACCGCAGCGAGGCCACGCTCGTCGACGGCGTACCTTTCGCGGTAATACGCACGCACCGCCTCGTTCACGACGCGCTCCAGCCGCGCATCCCAGGCGAAACACATGTCGGGAAGGAAGGAACTCTGGCCGAGCGCGATACGCCCGCCCGGGCGGAGGAGCGAGCCGAGGACGCGGATGCCGTCGAGCGGCGAGCGCAGGTGGTTGACGACGTTGACCGACCAGATCGCGTCGAACGTGCCGCCCATGAAGGGCGGCTCCAGCAGGTCGGCCTGGATGGCGCCATCGCCGGCCGCATGGACATGCGCGACCGCGAGATCCATGCCCACGACGGTACCCGTCGGGCCCACCTCGGCGCCGAGCCATGCGAGCGCCTCACCTGTACCGCAGCCGGCATCCAGCACGCGCATGCCCGGGCGCAGCCCGAGGGTGCGGATGGCCGCGCGTAGCTCCGGCTCCGCAAACGCGTTGAAGCTGCGGAGCTTCCCGCTGTAATCGCGGGCGGTGCTGTCGCCAAGCAAACCACGGGCTGGGAGGGCATTCACGCTCATGCGAGGTGAGTGCCCGCGAGTCACCGCCCGGTTGTATGGATCTTTTCTCTTGTGGGAGTGAGCTTGCGAACGATGCTCCCCCGCGGACCCATCGCTCGCAAGCTCACTCCCACAACTGCATTACCAGGCAATGCGCGCCCTATCGCGGTAGAAATCGCCGGTGCCGGCTTCCTGCTCGTTGACCAGCGCGGCCCAGACCACGCCCTCGGCGCTCTCCGCGACGGGGCGCCCGCCGGCGCCGCCCATGTCGGTCGCCGTCCAGCCGGGGCAGACGGCGTTGATCAGGATGCCGCTGCCCTGGGTTTCCTTCGCGATGACCTGGGTGTACGCATTGAGCGCCGCTTTCGAAATCCGGTACGCCGGTGCCTTGTCGCCGCACATCGCGTGCACCGCGCACTCGCTGGAGATGTTCACAACGCGTCCGTAACCGTGGCGGCGCATGAGCGGCAGAGCCGCCGCGGTGAGCGACCATGCGCCGAGCAGGTTCACGTCCAGCGCGCCGCGGATGTTGGTGAGGTCGCCATCCGCGGACTTGCCGGTGTGGTCGAAGTAACCGCCGGCGTTGTTGATCAGGATATCGAGGCGGCCGTACTTGCCCTCGATCTGCGCTATGGCCGCGTCGACATCACGCGGCTTCGTCACATCCAGTTTCACGGCAAACGCATCGCCGCCGAGCTCGCGCACGGCCTTCAGGGCCTTGTCGCCCTTGGAGGGCTCGCGCATGCCCATGAACACGGTGATGCCTAGCGCGGCGAGCTGCTTCGATACCTCCAGCCCGATGCCGCGGCTCGCGCCGCTCACCAGCGCGATGCGCTGGCTGAGCGGCGGATCCATGGCGAGGGTTGACGGCCGTTTGGACCGCACCGGCAGGCGGTGGACCTTCGCGCTGCTCATGGCACCTTCGCAACCTCGCTGCACGAGGTATCACCGCAGGCTTCCCAGCCACCGCCAAGCGCCTTGTACAGCTGCACGGCGCGGACGTTGATCGCGGCTTCCGCTTCGGCGAGCTGGTCCTCCGCCGAGAGCTGCGTGCGCTCGGCATCGAGGAGCTCGAGGTAATCCGTGCGGCCAGCGTCGTAGCGGAGCTTCGCCAGCTCCGCCGCACGGCGGCTTTCCTTCGCCTGCACGAGCAGCTTCTCGACGCGTTCGCGCTGTTGGTTGAAACCGACCAGCGAGTTGTCCACGTCCTCGAGGGCGGTGAGCACGGTGCGGTCGTAGTTGGCGCGCGCTTCCTCAGCACGCGCCTTCGCACCCTTCACGCCGGACGCCACGCGCTGCACGTTGAGGCCCTGCCAGGAGATGCTCGGCGCGAGCGACCATGCACGCGAATCCGCGCCACCGAAGTCGTTGCTCCGTCCGGCGAGGAAGCCGATGAAGCCGCCCAGCGAGATGTGCGGGAACCAGTCGGCCTTGGCGACACCGATGCGTGCGTTCGCCGCGGCAAGCTCACGCTCCGCGATCCGGATATCCGGACGACGCGAAAGCACGTCGTCGGCACCGCCGATCGCGAGGCTGACATCGATCGGCTTGAACGTCGCGGGCGAGAGATCGATGTCGAGATCGCCCGGACGTGCGCCGAGCAGCACCGCGATGCGGAACTGGTCGGCCGACGCCTGGGTCTCGAGCACCGGCAGCTGCGCTTCGACCGAGGCGAGGCGGGCCTTCGCGCTGGCGAGGTCCTGCTCGGCACCGGTGCCGACATCGACACGGGCCTGGATCACCTTCAGCGAATCCTGCTGGTTGGCGATATCGCGCTTCGCGACATCGATACGCAGCTGCGTGCCGCGCAGGTCGAAGTAGTTGCGCGCCACTTCGGCGAACAGCGTGACCTGCGCATCCTGCACCGACGCCTCGCCGGCGGCGGCATCGGCGCGCGCGGCTTCCACCGAGCGGCGGATGCCACCGAACAGATCAAGCTCCCAGGCGGCATCGAAGCCCGCCTGGTACGCCGTCGTGGTCACGCGCTGGTCGGTGAACCCGGGCTGCTGTTCGCGGCTACGGGTGTACGACACGCCCGTGTTGATATCCGGGATCTGCTGCGATTTCGCCGTGCCGAGCGCCGCGCGCGCCTGGTTGAGGCGGGCGAGGGCGATCTTCAGGTCGGGCGCGTTCGTGGCCGCGCGCTGGATAAGGCTATCCAGCGTCGGGTCACCGAACTGCTTCCACCACTGCGCCTGGAAGTTACCGCTGGTCTGCTGCGTGGCATCGACGCCCTGCAGCGTGACCGGGGCTTCTTTCGGCGCGTGGTAATCGGGGCCCACGCTCGCGCAACCGGCGAGGACGAGGGCCGCGAACAGGGCCGTGGAACGGAAGAGCGTTTTCATGGATCAGACCTCACGAGCCGCGTGTTCGAGGAGGCGGCGCTCGCGGCGAGCGGCACGCTTCGCTTCGGAGCGTTCATTCCAGGCGCGGATCAGCACGTAGAAGAGCGGGGTGAAGATCAGGCCGAAGAAGGTCACGCCGAGCATGCCGGCGAACACGGCGACACCCATGGCGTGGCGCATCTCCGCGCCGGCACCGTGCGACGTCACCAGCGGGACGACGCCCATGATGAAGGCGAACGACGTCATCAGGATCGGGCGCAGTCGCAGGCGAGCCGCTTCCAGCACGGCGTCCACGCGGTTCATGCCTTCGATCTCGGCCTCGCGGGCGAACTCGACAATCAGGATCGCGTTCTTGCACGCCAGGCCCACCAGCACGATCAGGCCGATCTGGGTGAAGATGTTGTTGTCGCCGCCGGTCAGGATCACGCCGGTGATCGCCGAGAGCAGCACCATCGGCACGATCAGGATCACCGCCAGCGGCAGGCTCAGGCTTTCGTACAGCGAAGCCAGCACCAGGAACACGAGCAGCACGGAGAGCGGGAACACCAGCACCGCCGTGTTGCCGGCGAGGATCTGCTGGTAGGTCAGCTCGGTCCACTCGTAGGTCATGCCGTTCGGCAGGTTCGACTGGACGAGCTTCTCCATCGCCGCCTGGGCCTGGCCGGTGCTGTAACCCGGTGCCGCGCCACCGTTGATCTCGGCGGTGGGGTAGCCGTTGTAGTGCTGCACGCGATCCGGGCCATTGCTCTGGCGCACGGTGAGGAACGAGCCCAGCGGCACGAGATCACCCGCGGCGTTGCGCGTCTTCAGGTTGGCGACATCCGACGGCTCGTGGCGGAAGCCCGGCTCGGCGGAAACGTTCACCTGGTACGTGCGGCCGAAGCGGTTGAAGTCGTTCACGTACAGTGAGCCGAGGTAGGCCGCCATGGTCTGGAACACGTCACCCAGGTCGATGCCTTCCGACTTCGCCTTCTCGCGATCGATATCCGCATCGTACTGCGGCACGCTCACCTGGTAGCTGGTGAACAGGTGGGCCAGTTCGGGCGTCTTCTGGCTCTGCGCGATGATGCCCTGGGTCTGCTTGAACAGTTCCTCGAAGCCCATGTCGCCGCGGTCTTCGATCTGCATGCGGAAACCGCCGATCGTGCCCAGGCCATTCACCGGCGGGGGCGGGAAGATCGCGATGTACGCATCCTGGATCGAGGCGAACTGACCGTTGAGGCGGGCAGCGATCGCTTCGGCGGAGAGATCCTTCGAACGGCGCTCCTCGAACGGCTTGAGCGTGACGAAGACGATGCCGGCGTTGGTGCTGTTGGTGAAGCCGTTGATCGACAGGCCCGGGAACTGTACGGCGCTTTCGACGCCCGGATCCTTCAGCGCGATATCGCCCATGCGGCGGATCACGCCTTCGGTACGGTCGAGCGATGCCGCGTCGGGCAGCTGCGCGAACGACACCAGGTACTGCTTGTCCTGGGTCGGCACGAAGCCGGTCGGGGTCTTGCTGAAGCCGAACACGCCCAGGGCGACGAGGCCGGCATACAGCACCAGCACCACGGCCGAGAAGCGCAGGATCTTCTTTACGCCACCGACGTAACCGTGCGCAGCCTTCTCGAACGTACGGTTGAACGGGCGGAACAGCCAGCCGAGGCTGCGGTCCATCCACACGGTGAGCCTGTCCTTCGGTTCGTCACGGCCCTTAAGCAGGATCGCGGCGAGGGCCGGGGAAAGCGTCAGCGAATTGAACGCCGAGATCACGGTGGAGATGGCGATCGTCAGCGCGAACTGGCGATAGAACTGGCCAGTGAGGCCGCTGATGAAGGCAGCGGGCACGAACACGGCGCACAGCACGAGGGCCGTGGCCACGATGGGCCCGGTGACCTCGGTCATGGCCTGGCGCGTGGCCATCTTCGGATCGAGCCCGTGCTCGATATGGCGTTCCACGTTCTCCACAACCACGATCGCATCGTCGACGACGATACCGATAGCGAGCACGAGGCCGAACAGCGATAGCGCGTTCAGCGAGAAGCCCGCGATGTACATGATCGCGAACGTACCGATCAGCGAGACCGGCACCGCCACGAGCGGGATGATCGATGCGCGCCACGTCTGCAGGAACAGGATCACCACGAGCACGACCAGGATGATCGCCTCGAACAGCGTGTGCACCACGGCCTCGATCGAACCGCGCACGAACACGGTGGGGTCGTAGACGATGGAGTAATCAACGCCCTGCGGGAACTCCTTCTTCAGCGTCGCCATTTCCGAACGCACTTCATCCGAGATGGCGATGGCGTTCGAGCCCGGGCGCTGGAAAATGGGGATCGCGACGGCTTCCTTGTTGTTGAGGAGGCTGCGCAGCGCGTAGTTGTTCGAGCCCAGTTCCACGCGCGCGACATCGCGCAGGTGGGTGACCGAGGCGCCGTCGCTGCGAACGATGATGTTGGAGAAGTCATCCTCGGTGATCAGGCGGCCACGCGTGTTGATGTTCACCTGGAACGCGTTGCTGTTCGGGCCCGGGGGTGCATTCAGCGCGCCGGCCGCGACCTCGATGTTCTGCTCGCGGATCGTGTTGACGACATCACCGGTGGTGAGGTTGCGGATGGCCAGCTGCTCCGGGTTCATCCAGATGCGCATGCTGTACTCACCGGCGCCGAACAGCTGCACGTCGCCGACGCCGTCCAGGCGGGCGAGCTGGTCCTTGATGCGCGTGCGGGCATAGTTCGATAGGTAGAGCATGTCGTAACGGTTATCCGGCGACGTGAGATGCACGACCATGGTCAGGTCGGGCGAGCTCTTCGTCGTCGTGACGCCGAGGCGCTGCACTTCCTCCGGCAGGCGCGGCTGCGCCTGGGCGACGCGGTTCTGCACCTGCACCTGGGCGTTATCCAGGTCGGTGCCGAGGGCGAAGGTGACGGTGAGCGTCATCGCGCCATCGCTGGTCGACTGCGAGGAGGTGTAGAGCATGCCTTCCACGCCGTTGATCTGTTCTTCCAGCGGCGTGGCGACGGTTTCGGCGATGGTCTTGGGGTTGGCACCCGGGTAGGTCGCCTTCACCACGACGGTGGGCGGCACCACTTCCGGGTATTCGCTGATCGGTAGCTTGAACACGGCGATACTGCCCGCGATCAGGAAGAGCACCGATAGCACGCCCGCGAGGATCGGGCGTTCTACGAAGAATTGAGCGATTTTCATGGGAGGATCAGTCCTTCGCCTGCGCGACGCTATCGACGCCGGCCGGGCGGCTGGCGACGTTGCGCGCGCTATCGGGTACCAGGGAGGCCATGGCCACGCGCTTGGCGTTCACTTCCACGCCGGGGCGCACGTGCTGCAGGCCGTTCACGATCACGACGTCATCGGCGTTCAGGCCGCTATCGACGACGCGCAGGCCATCGACGAGCGCACCGGTGGAGACGCGGCGGTATTCGACCTTCTTGTCCTTGCCGACGACGTAGACGAACTTGTTGCCGAGATCGGTGCCGACGGCCTTGTCGTCGATGAGGGCGCGCGGCTGGGCGGCGCCGCTACGCAGTTCCACGCGGGCGAACAGGCCGGGCGTGAACGCGCCATCCGCGTTGGGGAACACGGCGCGGAGGCGGATCGTGCCGGCGCCGGCCTTCACCTGGTTGTCGATGAAATCGATCTTGCCAATGTGCGGGTAGCCCTGCTCGTCGGCGAGGCCCATGTCGACTTCCGGGGCGTGGCCGTTCTGGCGGCGCAGGCGGTCGAGCTTCAGGAAGCTCTGCTCATCGACATCGAAGTACACGTACATCGGGTCGGTGGTGACGACGCTGGTGAGCGTATCGCTCGGGGTGACCAGGTTGCCGGCGGTGATCTGCGCGTTGCTGACCTTGCCGTCGACCGGTGCACGCACCTCGGTGAACGAGAGATTGAGGCGCGCGTTGTCGAGCGCGGCCTGCACCGAGGCGACCTGCGCCTTCGCGCTGGCGGCGGCGGTATCGAGGCGGTCGGCCTCTTCCTGCGAGACGGCGTGCTGCTGCACCAGCTTGCTGCCGCGGGCGGCGTTGGCGTCGGCGTTCTTCGCTTCGGCCTTAGCCTGGGCCAGGTTCGCGGCGAGGCGGTCGGCTTCGGCGCGGTACGGACGCGGGTCGATGGTGAAGAGCAGGTCGCCCTTCTTCACCGCCGCGCCTTCGCGGAAGTGCACCGAATCGACGTAGCCGTTCACGCGCGGACGGATCTGGATGCTGTCGACGGCCTGGATCCGGCCGGTGAACGTGTTGCTGTCACTGACCGGGCGGAGCAGCACCTGGGCCACGGTCACCTCGGGGGTGGGCATGGCGTGCGGCGGCTCGGCGGCGTGGGTGCTGGCGGGCGAGCCCAGCCAGATGGCGGACGCGATGGCGACGGCCAGGGCGGACGAACCGAACAGGATTTTCTTCTTCATGGAGGGGAATCCGATGAGTGTGTGTAGGGGAGCCGAAAGGGTTCGGGGCGGCGCAGGATCCGACCTCAACTTTGGTTGAGGTCAAGTCGGTCCGTGTCAGGAGGCGTAACCTAGGTCTTGCGCGTCAAGCGAAAAATGGGTCTACAATCATTCCGGCTGTGACGCTGAGTCACTAATCCCCTTGCAACCGGAGCTGGCGATGGAAGACTTTTCCGCTATCAGCGTGTTCGTGCGGGTCGTGGAGGCGAAGAGCTTTTCCGCCGCGGCGACCCATCTGGAAATGACCCCGTCAGGGGTGAGCCGGGCCATCTCCCGGCTGGAAGAAAGCCTGGGTGCCAGGTTGTTCTTCAGGTCGACGCGTTCGCTGCGTTTGACCGACGATGGCAGTGCGTTCTACGCACGATGCAAGGAGATCCTTGCTGACCTGACCGAGGCGACCGAAGCGCTCGGGTATGCCAAGACGAAGCCAGCGGGCAAGTTGCGCGTGGCCGCTTCCACCTCAGTCGGCCGTGCGGCGCTCATCCCCAACCTGGTCGAATTCGAGCAGCGTTATCCGGATATCCGGCTCGAACTGACCATGTGCGACTACCCGTTCGACCTGAACGAGGAAGGCTTCGATTGCGCGATCCGCATGGGCGAGCTGGCCGATTCCAGCCTGATCGCCCGCAAGATCGGCCATTTCAGCAACGTGCTCTGTGCTTCCCCCGCCTACCTGGCGCGGCATGGCATGCCCAGGTCCATCGAGGACCTGAAGAGCCACCGCGCGGTGAACTTCGTGCACCCGGCCACCGGCAAGCCCTCGCAGTGGCAGTTCGATTCGCCGGGCGGTCGGGTGTCCGTGGATGTCGATGCGCACATGATGATCAACGACGGCGAATCGGTGATCCAGGCGGCGATCGCCGGCCTCGGCATCATCCAGGCGCCGCATTGCCTGGCCGCGTGTGCCCTTTCGAAGGGCATGCTCGAAATCATCATGACCGACACGATCTCCACCGGCTCGAACCTGTGGATCGTCTACCCGCAGAAGCGCCACCTCTCGGCCCGCGTGCAGGCGTTCATCGAGTGGACCAGCGAGCTGTTCCAGCGCACCAGCGACCCTCAGTGCCGCCTGGTCGAACAGCAGCAGGCCGCCCTGGAAGCGGTGCGCAAGAAGAAGGCGGTGGCGCCGGCGATCGCCGCAGTGGCCTGAATACGCTCGGATTCATAAATCTTCATTCGTATTTCAGGCATTTCATTCGGCCTGGCGCTGGACTGGGGGCTCCCTTGATACGGAGCCTCCTCCATGCGCCAGCGCCTTGCCTGCCTCCTGCTCGCCTTCACCGCCCCGGCCGCCCTGGCCGCCGCCTACGCACCGCCCACCCAAGGCCCTGATGGCTGGCCCGTCGCCAGCGCGGCCACGCTGGGCTGGGACACCGCGACCCTCGATAGCCTCCCGGCGAAGATGGCCGACGGTACCTACAAGAAGATCACCAGCGTGGTCGTCGCCGACCGCGGCCGGCTGGTTTACGAGGGCTATTTCAACGGCGGCTCGGCCGACGCCCTGAATGACGTCCGCTCGGCGACGAAGAGCGTCACCGCCATGCTGGTGGGTGCGGCGATCCAGCGCGGTGCCATCCGCGATGTCCACGCACCGGTGTACGCCTTCTTCCCGGAGGTGAAGCTTGCCCGCGTGGATACACGGCGGTCGGGCATCACCCTCGAAGACCTGCTCACCATGAGCTCGATCTGGGAATGCGACGACGACAACGAGTTCTCCGCCGGCAACGAGGAGCGGATGTACGTGTCGGAGCGCTGGCTCGATTTCGCGCTGAACCTGCCGGTGCGCGGGTATGCGCCGTGGGTGAAGCGGCCGGCGGATTCCCCGTATGGGCGCACGTTCGCCTACTGCACGGCGGGCTCCTTCGTGGCCGGCGCAGTGGTCGAGCGGGCGGTGAAGAAGCCCCTGGCGAGCTTTGCCCGCGAGGCGCTCGAAACGCCGCTGGGCATCACCGATTCACACTGGAATGTCTCGAGCGAAGGCATCGGCATGGGTGGTGGCGGCACCCGCTACCGCGCGCGCGACCTCGCGAAGTTCGGTCAGCTCGCCCTCGATGGTGGCCAGTGGCAGGGCCGCCAGGTATTACCGGCGGCATGGGTCGCCGCGATGCTTACCGTGCACGCCCAGGCGCGCGATGACGCGGAATACGGCTACCAGTGGTGGCGCTTCCACTTCCCCATCGATGGCGTGGATACGCCGGTGTGGGCGATGAGCGGCAACGGCGGGAACTACGTGTTCGTCGTGCCATCGCGCGGCGTCGTGGCGGTCATCACCAGCCAGGCCTACAACGAACGCATCGCGCATCCCCAGTCGCAGGGGTTGTTCCGCGACGTGGTGCTCAAGGCACTACCCAGGCGCTGACTTGCCATGGGGATGACCTTGTGGAAAAGGATCTTGTGGGAGTGAGCTTGCGAACGATGCTCTTCCGCACACCCCATCGCTCGCAAGCTCACTCCCACAAATCGCAAGGCGGTGTGTCACCGCGGCTGGTCGCGTTGGCGGGATTCGTGGCAGGGCAGGTCGGCGGGACACCATGATGCATCCAGCACGCGCTCCCGCTCGGCGCGCGTGCGTCGCTCGATGCTCTCGATCACGGCCTGGAATCCCGGATCCGCGGCGATGGGGGCGAATAGTGGCGAAGCGCGGAGGTAGCCTGCGTCGCGCCAACCCATCGCCACCGCATCATCCAGCGCGGCGACTGCGCCACGGCGGTCTCCTGCGGCCTGCAGCAGCCAGGCCAGCTCGAAGCGGCTGGCCGGCCACGGGTCGTCGGCCAGCGCCTTCCGCGTCGCCGCGATGCGTTCTTGCAGCGGCTCGCCGGTGAGCGCCGGGTCGGCATAGAGCAATGCCAACGATGCCGGGAGCGAGGCATCGGGACGCATGGTATGTGCTTCCGCGAAGGCGTTTGCAGCCGCGGCCTTGTCGCCACGTCGGAGCGCCAGTTCGCCGTCGAGCTGCGCCAGTTCCGGCCGCGCGGTGTCGCGTTGCCGTGCCTCGGCGAGTGCGGCACGGGCTTCGTCGAAGCGCCCGTGCGCGAACAGGTAGGCTGGCCAGCCCATGTTGCCAAAGACGTTATCCGGGGCCAGTTCGAAGACCTGCTTGTAGCGCTGGCCCGCCTGGGTCACGAAGCCGAGCAGCTCGTACTCGCGCGCGAGCTGCACCTCGCGGTAACGCACGCGCGCCGGATCGCCGTGCATGTCGAGGTTGGCGTGCAGGGCGTCGGCGAGCCGGCCCTGCTCCTGGTAGAGATACGCGGCGGACGAGCGCGTGGCGTCATCCTCGGGATCCAGCCGCACCGCGGCTTCGTACGCGGAAATCGCGCCGCCGATATCGCCGAGGCAATCCCGCGCATAGCCCAGCGTCGCCCACGCGCGCGCGCTTTCGGGCCCGACGGACACGGCACGCCCCGCGATACGCAACGCGGCGCGCGCGTCGTCGAGGCCACCGTTGTAAAGGCAGGTGCGTGCGGCGCGCGTGCGGCTGGCGCCGGAAAGCGCCTCCACGTCATCGGGCGCTTCGTGCAACGCGCGGTCGTACAAGGCCAGCGCGCGCTCGTTGTTGTCGCGCTGACCCATGCTCGCGTACCAATGCGCGCGTTCCAGGATCTGCTGCTCGGCGCTCGGTGCCGGCTTCTGCTCGCGCGCCAGGAAGCTCGCGCCCAGCGCGGTGACCGCGAGGATGCCCACGGCTGCCAAAGCGGGCCACACCGCAAGACGCCGGCGCCCCGGCTCGATGAGGTCGGGGATCACCGGCGCGCCAAGCTGGTAGCCGCGGCTACGTACGGTGCGGATGTAGCGCGGTGCACGGGCATCATCGCCGAGGGCCTGGCGCAGCAATCGCACCCGCTGCGTGATCGTCTCCTCGTTCACCACGGCGGGCGCCCACACCGCTTCGATCAGCTCATCGAACGTAACGACGCGGTCGCCACGCTCGACCAGGCAGGCCAGCAGGCGGAAGCTGAGGCCCGTGACATCGAGCCGGCCGCCAGCGCGTTCGACGAGCTGGCGGTCGAGATCGATGGTGAGATCGAGGAGGCGAACGCGCGCCACGGGTCAGGCCGGATCAGACGCCGGACGGCAGGAACAGCAGCAGGGCGATGCCGAGCGCGATGCGGTAGATGGCGAAGGGCGTGAAGCGGTGCGAACGGATGTAACCGAGAAGCCACTTCACCGCGATGAAGGCGACGATGGTGGAGACGACGAAGGCGACACCCAGGCCGGTCCAGTCCTCGCCGGCCGCGCCGCCGTGCTGGTACGTCTTCAGCAGCTCATAGCCGGTCGCGGCGTACATGGTGGGGATGCCGACGAGGAAGGCGAACTCCGTAGCCGCCGCGCGGTTGCTGGTGCCGGCGAGCATGGCGACGAAGATGGTGGCCGCCGAGCGCGAGGTACCGGGGAAAATACCCGCCACCATCTGCGCCAGGCCCACGAGGATCGCGACGCGCCAGGTGATCTTCACCTGGTCGGGCCGCTTCGCCGCGACCTGTTCCGCACCGATCATCCAGATACCGCCGATGATCAGCGCCCACGCGATCGGGGTGATCGTCTCGGGCAGCTTGAAGCCCATCTTGGTGGCGATAAGGCCGAGCACCGCGGTGATCAGGAACGCCACGGCGAGCTTGGCGATGTAATCGCGCGTCTCCGGGCGGCGCCAGTTCTGCACGAAGCTCCACAGCGTGCGCCAGTAGATGAACGTGACCGCGAGGATCGCGCCGGCCTGGATGGCCACGTTGAAGAGGTCGGAACGTGCGCCAAGCCAGCGTTCGGCGATGAGCAGGTGGCCAGTGCTCGAGATGGGCAGGAATTCGGTGATTCCTTCGACGATGCCGAGGAGGATGGCGCTGATCAGATCGTTCACGTGGCTTTGATTCCAGATGGGACGGCGGCATAGCTTAGCCCGACCTACATGACTGCCGTCACGCCGTGCCCACGCGGGGCGCTGATATTTTCGACCGCGTCACGGGAGGGCCTTCTTGCGTCCGCTCGTTCGTAAAAACTTCCACACGGACCTGCCATGGCGCCATGCCCCACGCCGCGCCGCCGGGCCGGCGGACTGCCTGCCGCCTTGCTCTCCGGCGTTCTCTGCCTCAGCGCGTGCGCCCCCGCGGTGCGGCCACCGGCGTTCACGCCGCGCGAGGAAGTACCGCTCGCCGGCACGCCCACCGGCCAGGCAGGCTGGCCCGATGCGGCCTGGTGGCGCCGTTACGATGACGTGCAGCTGAATCGCGTGGTCGACCTCGCCATGCGCGGTTCGCCCAACCTCGAGCAGGCCGAAGCGCGCTACCGCGCCGCGCTGCGTGCGGTCGATTCGGCGAGGGCCGAGTTGAACCCACAGGTGCGCGGCCTGCTCTCCGGCAACCATGGCTACAGCGACGTCACGGTGACCGGCCAGGCGCCTGGCGCTACGGGCGGCACGGCGCAGGGCTTCGAGCTCAGCCCCGGGCATAGCTGGAGCAACAGCGGTGCCGCGGGCGCGCTGGCCACCTGGGACCTGGACCTGTGGGGCAAGCAGAAGGATGCCGTGGCCGCCGCCGTGGGCCAGGCGCGCGCCGCCGAGGCCGAGCGTGCGTCCGCCGCGACGTCCCTGCAGTACAACGTGGTGAACACCTATCTCGACTGGCAGGCACAGCAGGCCCGGCTGGATATCGCGCGGCACGTCGTGCGCAGCGCCGACGACTACCGCTCGCTCGTCGAACTGCGCGTGAAGCATGGCCTCGATGATCCGACCGCCCTCGACCAGGCCGACGCGCAGCTCGCGCAGCAGCGCGGTGCCGTGGCCCAGCTGGAAGGTGCGGCGCAGCTCGACAGGGTGCAGCTCGCCGCACTCGCGGGGGTTTCACCGGCGGACCTCGGCGAGCTCAAGCCGGTGCCGTTGCCCACGCCGGATGTCCAGCTTCCCCAGGATGCGCGCCTTGGTCTCCTCGCGCGGCGACCCGACATCGCTGCCGCGCGCTGGCAGATCGAGGCTTCCTCAAAAAACATCGACCAGGCCCGCAAGGCCTACTACCCGGATGTGAGTCTGATGGGCCTCGGTGCGTTCCTGCGCACCTACCCCGACCTGGGCTCCGGTACGCGCACGGATCTCGGCCTCGCCAACATCGGGCCTTCGATCCAGCTACCCATCTTCAGTGGCGGCCGCTTGCGCGCGCAGGTGGAGACCGCGCAGGCACAGCTCGATAGCGCCGTGGCGCAATTCGACAGTGCCGTCGTGCAGGCGGCGGGTGACGTCGCGCAAGGTATCGCGACGTTGCAGACACTCGACGCGCGGCGAACCCAGCAGGACAGGCAGTACGACGCGACGGTGGCCCAGCAGCGCAAGGCCGGCGACCGCCGCTCGAAAGGCCTTATCGACGACCGCGACTGGCTGCGTGCCGACATGCAGGTGGATCAGCAGCGTGATGCGCGCCTGCAGATCACCAGCCAGATGCTCTCCGCCAACCTCTCCCTGATCCATGCGCTGGGCGGCGGCTACTACGCCGATGATCTCCCCGCGCTGCCGGCCGGCCCCGCCGCGAAGGAAGCCACGCGATGACTACCGAGAACGAGATCCCGCGCGACGACGACGAGGGCGCCCAGCAGCCGCTGCCGTACAAGTATCGCTACAAGTACCTGCACAAGTACGGCGATGCCTCGGAGCCTGGTAAGGGCGACGGGGACGGAAAGGACGATGACGACGACGGCAAAAAGAGCGCCGGCAAGGACGAGGAGAAGGACGGCGACGATAAGGACGGGAAGAACGAGAAGAGCGACAAGGACGGCAAGGACAAAGACGGCAAGGACGAAGACAAGAAAGACAAGGACGAAGAGGACCCGAAGAAAAAGCGCCGCAAGGTGATCATCCTTTCGGTGATCGCAGCGGTGTTCATCCTCGCCGGTCTCGCCTGGCTGTTGCTCTACATCTTCGTTTTCACCCAGCGCGAGAAGACCGACGACGCCTACGTGAAGGGCGACATGGTCACCATCTCGTCGCGCGTCGGCGGCACCGTGGTCGAAGTCGCGGTGGAAGAGACCGAGCGCGTGCACGCAGGCCAGGTCCTGATCAAGCTCGATCCCGTCGATGCCAACGTTGCGCTCATGAATGCGGAAGGCCAGCTCGCCCAGGCCGTGCGCGAGGCGCAGGCGAAGATCCAGCAGGCTAACCAGGCCGATGCGGCGATTCCCCAGCGTCGCGCCCAGTACGAACAGGCGCGCGACGAGTACAACCGCCGCCACCCGCTGCTCGAGCGGCGCGCGGTGTCGGCGGAGGAAGTCGACACGGGCAAGCGGCAGATGCAGCAGGCCTATGCCGCGTTGCAGGCGGCCGAACGCGAGGCGGCCGCAGCGCATGCGCAGGTCGATGGCACCACGGTTGAAAACTACCCCGCCGTGATCCAGGCGCGCTCGCAGTTCCGCAACGCGTGGGTCAACAACGGCCGCAATGCCATCGTGTCGCCTATCGAAGGCTATGCGGCAAGGCGCCAGGTGCAGGTCGGCCAGCGCATCCAGGCCGGGCAGGATCTGCTCACCGTGGTGCCGCTGCAGGACCTGTGGGTTGACGGCAACTTCAAGGAAACCCAGCTCGAGAACATCCGGATCGGCCAGCCAGTGAAGATCACGACGGACATGTATTCCGACATGGAGTACCACGGCAAGGTCGTCGGCCTGAACGCGGGAACCGGTAGCGCCTTCTCGCTGCTGCCTGCGGAAAACGCCACGGGCAACTGGATCAAGGTGGTCCAGCGCCTGCCGGTACGCATCTCGATCGACCCGGAAGACCTGCGCAAGCATCCGCTGCGCGTCGGCCTCTCCACCTATGTGACCGTGGATACTCACGACCGCGATGGCCGGGTACTCGCGGATACGCCGCGAAGCAAACCGCTGGCGACGACGAACGTCTACGAGCAGGAGATGGGACAGGCGGACGAGCATGCGGAGGCGATCATCAGGGAGAACACGGTGGCGCTGCCGACGCCGGTGCCGGCCAAGAGCGGCCGCTGAGCGATGGCGGGTAAGGGCAACGGGAACGGAAACGGCGCGCGGGAGCCGTTGCACGGCGGCCAGCTGGCGCTGCTGACCGCGGGTGTCGCACTGGCGACCTTCATGGAGGTGCTCGACATCTCCATCGTCAACGTTTCCGTACGCACGATCGCCGGCAACCTGGGCGTCAGCAGCAACGAAGGCACGATGGCGATCAGTGCCTACTCCATGGCCAGCGCGGTCATGCAGCCGCTTACCGGCTGGGTCGCGCGGCGCTTTGGTGAAGTCCGCACGTTTACGATTTCGGTCCTGTTGTTCGTGATCTTCTCCGCCTGCTGCGGTCTCGCGCAGAGCATGCCCATGCTCATCGTGTTCCGCCTGTTGCAGGGCGCCGTGTCGGGACCGATGGTGCCGCTATCGCAGACCCTGCTGCTCAATAACTATCCACCCGCGCGGCGGCCCATCGCGCTGGCGCTATGGGCGATGACGGTGGTCGTGGCCCCGGTATTCGGACCGATCCTCGGCGGCTGGATCACCGACAACTACCACTGGTCGTGGATCTTCTTCATCAACATCCCGGTCGGCATCTTCGCGGTAATCATCACCATCACCCTCCTCAAGGATCGTGAATCGAAGGTGGTCAAGATGCCGGTCGATGCCATCGGCCTGTTCCTGCTGGCCGTGGGCGTGGGCTGCCTGCAGTTCATGCTCGACAACGGCAACGACGATGACTGGTTCACCTCGAACACGATCACCACGCTGGCGATCGTGTCACTGGTCTGCCTGACCTTCCTCATCGCCTGGGAGCTGATGCACAAGAACCCGGTCGTCGAGCTCCGGTTGCTCGGCAAGCGGAATTTCTTCGTCGGCGTGCTCTGCCTGTCACTCGGCATGTTCGCGTTCTTCGGCGGCACCGTCGTCATGCCGATGTGGGTGCAGGAGGTCCTGGGTTACACGGCCACCTGGGCCGGCTTCGTCGTCGCCCCCATCGGCATCCTGGCGATCTTCATGTCGCCGCTCGTGGGCGCCTTCCAGAACCGCTTCGACCTGCGCGTGCTCAATACCGTGGGCTTCGCGATTTTCGCGGCGGCCTCGTTCTGGATGGCGAACCTCAACACGTCGGCGCCCTATCACGAGCTCGCGCTACCGCGCATGATGATGGGCGCGGGCGTGGCGCTGTTCTTCGTGCCGGTGAACCAGATCATCCTGGCGGGCATTCCTGATGAGCAGGTGGCGAGCGCCTCGGGCCTGTCGAACTTCTTCCGAACGTTGGCCGGCAGTATCGCCACGGCCGTGAGTACCACCATGTACTCGCACCGGACGACCTACCACCACGCGGTGCTCTCCGAGCACGTGGTGGCCGGCGACCGTACCACGCAGGAATACCTGGACAAGCTGCAGATGTTCGGCGCGCAGGGACCGACGGCGAACGCCGCCCTCAACCGCATCGTCGACATGCAGGCCGCGACCCTCGCCGCGAACGACGTGTTCTGGCTCTTCGGCCTGCTGTTCGTGATGGCCATGGTCGCCATCTGGTTCGCGAAACCGCCGTTCGCCTCCGGCGGCACGGGCGGGCACTAAGCCGGCTGTTGTGGGAGCGGGGGGGGGGGGCGGGGGGGGGGGGGGCCCCCCCCCACCCCCCCCCCCCCCCGCCCCCACCCCCCCCCCCCCCCCCCCCGCGGGGCCCCAACACCCCGGAAGTAGGAACCCCCCCGCGCGCGCCGCAGGGGGCT
>NZ_JBVJMK010000008.1:0-45199 GCF_055584245.1 Luteibacter sp. NPDC104163 | reverse complement strand
CCCGGGCGGCCGGGGGGGGCACTCCGCGGGTTTTGGGGGGAGCGCGCGTGCGCGCGATGGGTGCTCGCGGCATCTCCCATCGCGCGCAAGCGCGCTCCCACAAGCGATAGGCAACTTAGGCGAAGGCCAGCGTCTCGGTCAGATCACCCGGTGCCGGCCCACCGGCCTTCACCATCGCATCGTCACGCATCTGCAGGCCCGGCAGCTTCTCCAGCTTGAAACGCCGCGTGAGGAAGCGGGAGATCGAGCCGGTGTCGTAGATGGTGTGCTCGACGTGGCCCTTCTTCGCGAACGGCGAGATGACCAGCGCGGGAATACGTGTACCCGGGCCCCAGCGATCGCCCTTGGGCGGCGCGATGTGATCCCACCAGCCGCCGTTCTCGTCGAAGGTGACGATGACCAGCATGTTCTTCCACTGCGGGCTCTGCTGCAGCTGGTGCACGATGCTGCCGATGTGGCGATCGCCGGCTTCCACGTCGGAGTAGCCGGCGTGCATGTTCAGGTCGCCCTGCGGCTTGTAATACGCCACGGTAGGCAGCTTGCCGGCCTTCGCATCGGCCAGGAACTTGTTGGTCTTCGGCGATTCGCCGACGCCACCATCGCGCAGGTGCTTCGCGCGCGCGTCCGTTCCCGGTGCGAGTGAAACGAAATAGTTCAGCGGCTGGTGATGCGGCTGGAAGTTCGGCGTGGAGGGGAACGTGCCGTCGTCGCTATCGCCTTTCCCGTCGAGCGCGGCCTGGAAGCCGCCACCATACCAGGCCCAGTCGATATCCCTGGCCGAGAGCATGTCACCGATCTGCTTGTGCTTCTGCGGCACAAGCGTGTTCGGGCTCGTCGCATCCGCCAGCAAGGGATTCTTGCGATCGACATTGAAGCCCGGCGAATACGGCGGGCCGATCGTGTTGACCGCGTAGAAGTCCGGCGTGAGCTGGTTGTGGTGAGCGAACTTCGGCTTGCCCTGCATCGCGCTCTTCGGCGACTTCTCGTCCATCTTGAGGCGGTAGTCGGTGGCGCTGCCGCTCTCGGTCACCGCGATGGCGAACTGCGCCGGGCTCTTGTCCGCATCCGGATAGAACGGCGGCTGCGCGGCGACGAGGTACTGGTGGTTGAGGAAGGAACCGCCGAACGCACCCATGAAGAAGCGGTCGCACAGCGTGAACTGCTCGGCCAGGCGCCACAGGCGGAGATGCACCGGCGTGTCGGCGTAATGACCCATCGTGAGTGCGCCATTGTCGCCCCAGGCGACGAAGCCATCGTTCTTGCCGCCGTTGATCTGCAGCTGGTTGTTATAGAACGCATGCACCAGGTCGCGCGTGACCACGCCATGCGGCAGCGGCGTGCCGTCACCGATATGCAGTGCCCATGGCGCGTTGGGCAGGCCGGTGATCGCGTCCTCCGCGATCTTGTACGTGCGGTGGTCCACGGTCTGCTCGTGCGGCACCAGGCCGCCCCAGATCGGCGGGAGCGTCTTCAGCACCGAGCCGTCGCGGTCGCGCTGGATGTAGCGCTCCGGCGGCACGTCCTTCAGCGGCTCCTTCAGCCCGGGGAAGTTCGCGAACAGGTTGTTGAAGCTGCGGTTCTCCGCGTAGATCACCACGACGTTGTGAATGTGCTTCTCGAGCAGCGCATCCAGCGCGGCGCCGGTGGGCGCGGGCGCATGGGCCTTCGCCGCGGGCGTGGCCGCATCCGCTGTGCCGCCAAGCGCGAGCATCGCACCGGTGGTGGCCATGCCACCAAGGAGGCGGCGGCGGCCGGTGTCGGGGGTATCGTTATCGTGCTTCTTGGTCATCGCTGCGAACCGTGGGCGTGGAGCTATCGAGGGGGAAGCTCCACGGTTTGAGAAAGTTCGGAGACGCCATGCTCGTCGAAAGCTTCAACCGCCACGACGTAGCGGACGCCCCTGTTCAGACTACGCAGGGTAAACGATGTGGGCTGATCGGCAAAACGCTGGTAGGTCGAGTGCAGCCGATCCGCCGCGAGGCCCCAGCGCACGTTATAACCGACCGCCCCCGGCACGGCTTTCCAGGCTATCGTTGCCTCGCGGGTGTCCGCGCCACGCTTTGCGCTTACGTCCCGGGGCGCCTGTGGCGCCGGGCCATCGGCGTTTCCGAACACGCGGATATCCGAGATCGCAAGGTGCTTCGCGCCGACATGCTTATGCACGTAACGGATATAACGAGGGCGCGCGGGCTGATCGAGTTCCAGGTAAGCGTTGGGCCGGTCGCGGTCGGATGACGAAAGATCGGCGAGGGTCACCCAGTGCTTGCCGTCCGTGGAACCTTCGAGCACGAATTGCGTCACGATGTCGGGTGCATCGCCGTAGCGATCCGACTGGTAATCCGCATAGTTCACCTGGATGGCACGCACGGTTGGCGTGCCTTGCAGGTCCAGCGTCACGTTCTCGCCTGCGCGGTTTTCCTTCGCGACCCAGAACGTGCGCGGGTTTTCATCGGTGAGCGCCGACGCGGCATGCTCCGGCAGTGCGGACGAAGCCGTCGCCTTCTTGCGATAAGAAAGCAGCATCCAGCCGGTGAAGGTCGTCTCGCCGTCGCGAAGCGCGCGATCGGGCATGCGGTGGGGAAAATCGCCGAAGCGTGTGTCGACCCACATCTCGCCATCGTCGTGCCAGCCCGCGGGGAACATGACGATGCGTCGTTCGAAGGTCTGGTTGACGCCCAGCCACGTGGTGCCCGTGTTCCACGTATTGCCGTACGCGTCGTCGAACGTCGAGCCGTGTCCGGCGCCGGTGGCGAAACCACCCGGTTTATAGCCCACGGGGTTGTAAGGTGCATAGGCGAACGGACCCATCGGCGAAATCGCGACATATACCCCGGTGCCGTACACGTTGTATTCGGTCCCGGGTGCACCGTACTGCAGGTAATAACGCCCGCCGTGCTTGTTCATCCACGAGCCTTCGATGTACGCCGGTTTGTCGCCCATCGTATGGTCCGGACCAAACCGTTCCCAGCCATGGTTCGCGGGATCCAGATGCAGAAGCGCAAGCGGCTGGGTCACGAACGCAAGGCGCTTTCCCTCGCCTTCGCTCGAGTCGAGGCGCATGTCGAGCTGCGCACCATAGAGCGGATACTTATCCGACGAGCCCCAGTAGAGATACACCTTGCCGTCGTCGTCGCGAAAGAGACCGGGATCCCACGGTCCAGGGGGGAGCGGTCCACGGACCTCGAGATTCCCGGCGGGGTCGTAGCGCGTCGCCCCAGGCACGGGCGGCAACTGGTGCGTCCAGAAGCTCCATTTCCCGTGGGCCGGTTCCGTCGACACCATCAACGGCTTCGGCGCGAATGCCGATTGCATAAGGAATAACTTGCCGTCGGCGACAAGGGTTGCCGGTGCGACATTCCCGTCGAATGGCCAGTGGTCGGGGCTGACAAAGTCCCAGTGCAGCAGGTCCTTTGATACCCAGTAGCCATCGGCAAGGGTCTGGAACAGGTAATACGCGTCGCCATACCGCACGATCGTGGGATCAGCGCCCGTGCGGAACGAAACGCCATCGTTCATCACCTCCCAGTTGTACCGGTAGTCGATGTCGATCGGATTGGCGTACGTATGCTGCGTGGCGCGCGCGATCACAGGTAGCGCCATTAAAAGGGTGAGGCACAAGGTACGGTGGCTCATGGATACCTCATGCTCAAAGGCTACCCCAATCAAGAGAGTATAAGCGGCGTTACATCGTCGCCCCGGCGAGCAAACGCCTGCGGTCACCATTTGGCCGCCGAGGTAGACGGAGCCGGCCTTCGGCGGTTTGCTTACGGGCGGGTGGGTCGGTCACCCTCATCCACGTAGGGTGCCGCCTACCGCCTCCGGGCTCATGCCCTACATTCTATTCAGACGTTACGTACGTCCACAACGGCCTAAACGTCTGAGCTATAGGGTATTATTTCTCGAGTCAAGGAAGAGGTGCCTATGTTGCGTTCGATGTATGCAGAATTCTGTGCTGAGAAGCTGACGGCCCTTGCTGGGCAGGTCGAGACCCTTGGTCGACTGAATGTCCTTCATCTACACACGCACTGCGAGACCTTCTATTTACATCTGCTCAACCTTATCTTCGGTCTGAAGCTGATAAATCTGAATACCACGTCGCAGAACGCGCCCGGTATCGACTTAATCGATGAATCTGCAGGACTCGCCATTCAAGTATCGGCAACTGCTACAAAGGACAAGATTGAAGGGGCTTTGGCGAGAGACTATACCGCCTACAAAGTAGACCGATTTCAGTTCATATCAATTTGTAAAGACGCGAGTAAGCTGCGAAAGCAGGTTTACGAGAATGTATCGGGCCTAAGCTTTGATCCGGTCAAGGACATCCACGACGTTATCTCTATCATGAACTGCATAGTGGCGCTTCGAGCCATTGATCAGGCGCCGGTCTATGAGTTCATAAAGAGCGAATTTGTCGAACGACGGACAGCTAAACTTCAGAGCACACTCGGCGCCATGATCGTTAAGCTTGCAGAGGCGGAAGCCATTTCAAGCCTGGCGAGCGCCGGTCTCCCCTTTGCCATCGACGAGAAGATCGACCATAACAAGCTGATTGAGGCCAGGCGCATCATTCAGGAGTGCGCGCCATACACGGCGAAGGTCGATGCTATATATGCGGAGTTCGACCGTCTCGGAAACAACAAGAGTCGATCAGTTTTTCTGGCGATTCTCGCCCTTTACGCAAGTACCTCTGACGAGGCGTCGAGCGATAAGAGGTTTCTAAAGCTCGTTTCTTTGGTCGTTGGACGCTTTTCGGAAAGTGAAGGTTTCGCAGGTCATGTAGCGATGGAGGATGCGGAGTTTGCGGCTGCTGCCCTTGTCGTTCACGCTTTCATGAACTGCAAGGTCTTTGATAGACCGCCAGGGGTCGTTCATGCTCTTGCCTGAAGACGTTAATCCAAGGCAATCGGCCTACTTCGGCGGCGGTCTTTTACTTCAGCACCTGTACGAGGTTCGTCGCGCTTCTATTTACGAGTTATTCGGACTCGTTAAGTCGGAGATTTCTTTTCCCGTTTTCGTGCTCTCGTTGGACTGGCTTTTTCTACTTGATCTTGTGGAGTTGGATGGAGATGGTTGGTTAGCCCTATGTTCTTAAGAGCCTTGGTCATATCATCAGTGGACGGCTTGATTCGAGAAATCAAGTTCCGTCAGGGCCTAAACCTAATCGTTGATGAGACGCCAACAGGTGCGGGCAAGTCTACGGGTAACAGTGTGGGCAAGACGACGGCCCTCATGCTCGTCGATTTCTGCTTGGGGGGAAGCCCGAAGCAGATCTATACCGATCCTGAAACTGGTAAGGACGAGTATCGTCTTGTTAAGGACTACTTGATTGAAAAAGAGGTTCTCGTCTCGCTGTGCCTAACTCAAGATCTTTCCTCCGACCCTTCGGGAGACGTGTGCATCGAACGCAACTTCCTATCGCGCAAGCGAGCAATTCGGCGCGTGTCGGGTCAGTCTTATACGGAGGAGGGCTTCAAAGAGGCGGTTTCGGAACTGTTGGTGCCGGGCCAGCTCGGGAAGAAACCCACATACAGGCAGATCATTTCCCATAATATTCGATATAGTGAATCGGCGAATTCGAATACGCTGAAGACGCTAGACAAATTCACGAGGGATGAGGAGTATGAGTCCCTCTATCTCTTCATGTTCGGTTGCGACGTGGCCGACGGAGAGCAGAAGCAGATGCTTCTTGCTGATCGACGCATTGAACAGAGCTTTCTGGCTCGCCTTCAGCGAACGCAATCGTTATCTGGATACGAGGCGACGCTTGCCGTCGTCGAGGCCGGGATCTCGCGAATAAACGCCGAGGTCACCTCGCTAGGCGTTAGGGCTAGCATGGATGAGGATCTGAGGATACTCAGCGATCTTAAGGTCCAGGCTCACGTGGCATCTGAAGAGATATCGCATCTTCAGCTTAAGGAGAAGCTGATCACTGATGCGGCGAGAGAGCTTCGCACCTCAAGTGTCACGATTGATATGGCGGCCTTACGGCAGCTCTATATGTCGGCACGTGATCACGTCGACGGGATACAGAAGTCGTTCGAACAGCTTGTAGAATTCCATAATGGAATGCTTGAGCAGAAGGCCGCATATATCGAACGCGACCTGACGTCAATTCGTGAGCGCATTTCCAGCCTGAAGAATCTGCGTGCCCACGTTGTAAGCGAGGAACGGTCGCTGGCGTCTTCGGTGCTCGATGGGATGACATACGAGCGTTTGTCTGACCTAAACGCAAGGCTAAATGACCTTAGTAGAAGAAAGGGAGAGGCGGAAAGCCAAATTGCATCGATACGATCGGTAAACGCTCGCATCGATGAGATAGAAGTTAGCCTCAGGAATCTCGAGAGTCTCATGTTCTCGCGTGATGCCCAGCAGCGCATTCAGTCTCAACTCAATCGGTTTAATGTCATTTTTTCCGAAGTATCTCAAGAACTTTATGGGGAGAGCTTCGCTGTTAAAGTCGAGCGAGTTGCAAGACGTGGAGCCTCGATATTCAAGTTTTCTGCGTTCAACACGAATATGAGCTCCGGAAAGAAGCAAGGCGAGATCGCTTGCTTCGATCTGGCGTACACAATTTTCGCCGACGATCAGATGATCCCCTGCGTTCATTTTCTGCTTAACGATAAACGAGAGTTGATGCACGGAAATCAGCTCGCGAGGATCGCCGCGCTCGCTGAACGTGAAGGTATTCAGTTCGTTGCATCTATGCTTCGCGACAAGCTTCCCGCTGAATTGAATCAAGACGTGTTCATCGTAACGAGGCTGTCCCAGCGCGATAAGCTATTCCGCATAGAGAAGTATGATTAGGGGTGCCAGTCACCGATTTTGGGGTATTCATAAAATCGGTTCGTCAACACGAGGGGCGCAGATGGTTTCACGAGTTCAGGGCACGACGGTGCCCGCCGGTGGCTATGAGCCACAATAATGCGCCGACACTCGTGCTGCTCCCCGGCATGGATGGTACCGGCATGCTTTTTGAACCATTCCGGGCGTGCCTGGGTGACGATCTGCGAGTACAGATCATTCCATACGCTGATCAGGCCGGCGCCGGATACGACCAGCTCGCGGAGTACGTCGCACCGTTGCTTCCGCCGTCGCCCTTCATCTTGTTGGGTGAGTCATTCGCCGGTCCGCTCGCTATCCTGTTGGCCGCGAAGAAGCCACCCGGCTTGCGTGGCCTGGTGCTTGCCGCGACGTTCGCACGTAGCCCGAGGCCTTGGGCAAGGCATCTCTCGTCCCTGGTCCCACTCATGTTCATGAGCCGGGCCTGGGCGCACGCATCGCTTCCGTTCCTGATCGGCAATCGTGCACCGCGAGCGTTGAGGCAATCCTATATGGAGGCAGTGTCGGGCATTGGGAACGCGGCGCTTCGAGGGCGCCTGGCAGCCACGCTATCGGTGGATGTCTCCTCCTCGCTCGCCTTGACGGTAGTTCCGCTGCTCTGCCTGCGTGCGACACGCGATGTTCTCGTGCCGCAAGCGGCGACGGAGCATATCCACGCCACCCGCCCGGATTCGATTCTCAAGGCAGTCGATGGACCGCACGGCATCCTGCAGTCGAATCCCCAGGCCTGCGCAGACTATGTGCGCGACTTCGTTGCAGCGAACGTCTGCAGGAAGTCTGTTCAACGTCACCAGGGTTTGCGCAACCAGTAAAGGCAGTGCGTACACGACTCGACGGAGTAGGGATCGACCCCACGCCGAAAGGGTGGATAAGGCAACTCGCCACAATGGGGACACTTCGGCGCGGCCGTCCTCGACGTTACGGCCGCTGCGAAGAAGGCGCCCATGCCCGGTATGACGGCCAGGAGCATCCACTTGCCCGCGAGCCACTGGCCTGCCAGGCCAACCACCATCCCGACGCCGCCCACGACGTAGAGCCAGCCAAAGCGTTTCCCGTACGCAGCGAGCGCAGCGCTCCATGCTTTCGTGACCTCGGGATCCAGCGTGGCGCGGATGGGTGGCGAACTCGCCACGGTCACGCTCCGCGCACCCTGACGCCTGCAGCGCGCGCCAGTTCAAGGAAGCGCGCATCGTGCGCGCCACGATCAATGAAGAGCGCGCAGGAGCGCGTGGTGAAGACGTACAGCGTGTGTGGTGACACGCAGACGCTGTGTACCGCGCGCCATGCCACTTCGGCGGACATGACCGTGGTGGTGTACTTCACGGTGTCGCGGGTGATCGTGAACACCGGTGAGCCTTCGCGCTGGGCCTTGTCGGCAAGCCTGCGTACCGTCGTCGTCATCATCCACACGATGAAGCCCAGGCCGGAGACGATGCCGACGATGGGCGGGAGCCAGTCAAGGGGGCGATGGCTCGGCGTACCCACGGAGCAAGCGATCACGGCGACGGCCGCGATCGCCATGACGAACAAGGCGCGCGGCGCCCAGCGGTACATGCCGATCACGCTGCGGCGGAGGCTGGCGGGTGTGCGTACGGTATGGATGGTCAGGACGTCGGTCTGCGGCGTTGGTGCGGTCGCGTTGCTCATGGTTCGCCTGCAAGAAGAAGCGGGTTGGACTTCGGGAAGAGGGAAGGTGAGGCCGGCCTCAGTGAACCCACGCGATCACGCCACTCGCCGTGACGCGTACCGGGGCACGGTGCCATCGAGAAGCTCCCATCGGTGGCGAGAAGGATGTCGGCTGCCGGTAGGACGATGCGGAGCTGGCCGGGCTCGGCTACGGCCCCGTAAGGCGCCCAGGGCAGGCGGCGCCAGTACGTGGCGTGCCAATCGCCGTGCTGGGCGCGCTCGAGCTTGTACACGGCACCATTCACCCAGCCCAGGTGCGACAGACCCGAGATCGCGATGATGTCGGTGCCCAGCCGTGCGATGGCCTGCACGTTCATGTCGCCTAGCTGGCTGACATGGCCTTGACCATCGTCGAAGTACAGCCCACCCCCGAACTCGCCCTTGTCGATGCCGTATAGCCGTCCACCATCGATGGACAGCTCCGGCAAAACCATGGGGCGATCGGTAAGCGCGCAACGCGAGTCGTAAGGCAACGTGCGGCCCAGGGCCCATTCCTGTCGGTGGAACGGGGTAAGCGGCGCCGGGTGCTCGATCTGGTTGATCGCGGCCGCGGCGTAATCCCGAACCGGTGGATACCAATAGCCGCTGGCGGCCCGGTGGAGCGCAGGTAATGCGGCGCGGTCGCCCAGGCGCCCCAAGGCAAGGGCCGCGAAGGCACTGGCGTAGGCATCGGCAGGATCGGCCAGTACGCGCTGGAGTGCCTGCTGTGCCGGCGGGTAGCGGACGTAGCCGAGGGAGGCTGCCGCGATCGCGCGAATGTCGGGTCGTGGACTATCAAGCAGCGCGATGGCGGCGTCTCCCGCCGCCGAGGGTGCGGAGGGTCCCAAGCTTGCCAGATCGAACAGGTCGCCCTCCGTGGGCGCACCTTGCAGCGCTGCAACGAGGTCTTTGCCTTCGCGCGTGGTGGGGCGTGTGTCATCCCGTACGGCTGCGGTGTCTATCGGCGGCAGTGCTGCTTGGGCACCGGCCATGTGCCAGGCCAATAACAGCAAGCACGCGATCCATCGCTGGGGCTTCGCACCCATGGCTCTCTCCCGGTCCCTGAAAGCCGCGACGCCCCCGCCCCGTTCGGCGAGCGCATCTTGCGTGGGCGCGGCGCATTGGCGCAAGGCATGCCGCAACGCAGCCGATTTGGTGCATGAGGCTTATAAATGCACCGTCGTGGTGCAATCCAGCACATGTCATTTGGCGGGTTTATGATGCCGGGGCTTGATCCAGGCCGGTCTTCCCATGCGGGGCCGCTGGCATAGCGATTGCTACAAGCCCTGCGCCCCAACACCTATTGCCGAGGTTTTGCCCATGTCCGCCGCTTCGAAAGTGCTGAACCTGATCCAGGACGAGGAAATCGAGTTCGTCGACCTGCGTTTCGCCGACATGCTCGGCAAGCACCACCACGTGACCTTCCCGGCCCACCAGATCGACGAAGGCACCTTCGAAGACGGCAAGATGTTCGACGGCTCCTCGATTGCTGGCTGGAAGGGCATCAACGAGTCCGACATGGTCCTGATGCCGGATCCGGAAACGGCCCACCTCGATCCGTTCAGCGCGCACAAGCAGCTGATCCTGCATTGCGACGTTCTCGAGCCGAGCACCATGCAGGCCTACGGCCGTGACCCGCGCTCGATCGCCAAGCGCGGCGAGGCGTACCTCAAGTCCACCGGCATCGCCGATACGGCGTTCTTCGGCCCGGAGCCGGAGTTCTTCATCTTCGATTCGATCCGCTGGCAGAACGACATGGGCCGCGTGTTCTACGAGATCAACTCGGAAGAAGCCGCCTGGTCGTCGCGTTACAAGTACGACGGCACCAACACCGGCCACCGCCCGGGCGTGAAGGGCGGCTATTTCCCGGTCAGCCCGGTGGATAGCCTGGGCGACCTGCGCGCCGACATGTGCAAGGTGCTCGAGTCGCTCGGCCAGGTGGTCGAAGTGCACCACCACGAAGTGGCCAATGCGGGCCAGTGCGAGATCGGCACCCGCTTCAACACGCTGGTGAAGAAGGCCGACGAATTGATGACGATGAAGTACGTCATCAAGAACGTCGCCCACCAGGCCGGCAAGACCGTGACCTTCATGCCGAAGCCGATCGTCGGCGACAACGGCTCGGGCATGCACGTGCACCAGTCGCTGTCGAAGAACGGCGAGAACCTGTTCGCGGGTGACCTGTACGGCGGCCTGTCGCAGACGGCGCTGTGGTACATCGGCGGCATCTTCAAGCACGCCAAGGCCATCAACGCGTTCGCCAACAGCACCACCAACAGCTACAAGCGCCTGGTGCCGGGCTTCGAAGCGCCGGTGATGCTCGCCTATTCGGCGCGTAACCGTTCGGCTTCGTGCCGCATCCCGTACGTCGCCAGCCCGAAGGGCCGTCGCATCGAAATCCGCTTCCCGGATCCGATGCAGTCGGGCTACCTGACCTTCACCGTGCTGATGATGGCCGGCCTGGACGGTATCCTGAACAAGATCGACCCGGGTGCACCGGCCGACAAGGACCTGTACGACCTGCCGCCGGAAGAAGAGAAGAACATCCCGCAGGTGTGCGCGAGCCTGGACGAAGCGCTCTCCGCGCTCGATAAGGATCGCGAGTTCCTGAAGGCCGGCGGCGTGTTCACCGATGATTTCATCGATGGCTACATCGCGCTGAAGATGCAGGAAGTGACCCGCTACCGTGCGAGCACCCACCCGCTGGAATTCCAGATGTACTACGCGATCTGATCGCATTCCTCGGGGTGAGGAAGGGAGGGGGAGCTTCGGCTCCCCCTTTTTTTGCCTCAAGCCTGCCCGTTTCCGGCCGATGCAGCAGGGCCAGATGACAGTTTTGTGACCGCCTGTGCCTTTTTGGCCACGCAGGAACCTGCGATGGCTGCTAATTTTTGCTGGAACCGCCGGAGTGGGTGGCGGGGTAGGAAGGGGTACATGAGTGAAGAAGACGATCCTTGCGCTGCTGGCGCTGGCCGGTAGCGCCTGCGCCATGGCGGACGACGCGCCGCGCAACCAGTACGACTGGCGCAACAACTGGCCGACGCACTATGTGTTCGCCGATGGCACCGACCTGGGCCTGTCCGTGAAGTACCAGTTCGATCTGGATCGCTTCAGCAATGACCAGGGTACGTACGAGGACGCCCAGACCAACCGCCGCAAGGAGTTCGGCTTCTTCATCCGCAAGAAGGGCGTGTATGACGCCACGGCGGTGTTCGATTTCCAGGCGAAGACGTGGCTCGACGTGTTCTTCCGCCTGCAGACCAAGGCGCTGCTCGGCGACGATGCCGGCGCGGTGCGCGTGGGCTTCATGAAGACACCGGTGGGCTTCGAGGGCAACACCAGCACGGGTACGACCTCGTTCCTGGAAACCTCGTTACCGATGCAGGCCGTGTACGCCAACCGCCGCATCGGTGTGGATTGGGCACTTGCCCGCAAGGCCTACCTGGTCCAGCTGGGTTACTACAACGGCGGCAACCTGCAGGGCGACCTGGATGGCCGCATGGTCGCGGCACGCGCGGCCTGGACGCCGAACAACGCGCCCGGCCACGTGCTGCACCTTGGCGGTTCCGTCTCACGCGAAGACCCGAAGGGCACGTGGGATGGCCGCGGCCACTACAACGTGCCGTCGGCGCGCCTGCGGGCCTTGCCCGAGGCGGGCCTGATCACGCAGCGCCTCATCGACTCCGGTGCACTGTCGCCCGCCAGCCACATCGATCGCCGCGGCGCGGAGGCGTTGTGGATCGAGGGTCCGTACAGCGTGCAGGGCGAATACCTGGATGCAAAGGTAAAGCTGGTCGGCAAGCCGGCGTACAAGGCGCATGGCTGGTACACCTTTGGCAGCTGGGTGCTCACCGGCGAGTCGCGCTCCTACAGCGCGGGCAACGTGTCCGACGTGGTGCCGAAGGGGCCGTGGGGCGCCGTCGAGGTGCTGGTGCGCTACAGCACCCTCGACCTCGACGACGGCACGACCCGTGGTGGCAACGAACACGACTGGACGCTCGGCGCCAACTGGTACCTCACGAAGTACCTGAAGCTCCAGGCCAACTACGTGCGCGCGTTCAGCGATCGGCGTGACCTGCGCATCGATCCGCATGTGTTCGAGGTGCGTGCGCAGGTCATGTTCTGACGGCGGCTAGCTCTCGCCAAGCATGGCTTCGACCAGCTCGCCGGCATCGGCAGGTGATAGCGAACCGTCGTCCCTTGGCTTGCGCGGTGGCTTCGGCGTGGGCACGTATTTGCACCCGTTGAGCTTCTGGGTGGGCACCACGCCGTCGAGCAGGAAGCGGCCGGCGGCCTCCTCGATGCACGGGGTTCGCGAGCCAGCCACGATCCCATGGCCCGAGACGCCCTGGGCCACGACGATGCGCGCATTGCCAAAACGCTCCAGGATGCGCGAGGCGCCGTCGAGTGGCGTGCGCACGTCGTACTCGGCGTGGATGAGGAGAAAAGGCGCCGTGCCCTGGATGGGCTCCAGCGAGGGACGCGTCGAAACGCGCCCTTGCCACATCGAGCAGACGAGGGCAAAGAACTCGATGCCTTGCTGGCTCGCCGGGTAGTCCCTCGCGCGCTGGCGGGCCACGTCGCGCCAATGCGTTGCCGCCGGGTTCCACGGATTGTCGTTGCAGCGCGTCGCGAGCATCACCGACTCGCGGTTGGGCAGCAGGCGCACGGGCCAGGCCGGTGCATGGATGAGCTCGCCGTCGCCGTCGAGAGGATCGACCGCATCGACCACCTGCGTGTCGTCGCCAAAGAACCAGCTGACCAGCGTTCCGGCGCGCTTGCGGACCTTGCGGTCGACCGCGTCGTCCGGCGCAAAGCGCAGGCCGGCTAATGCAGCGCGGAAATCCGATTCCGTGATCCACGGCGAGGCGGTGACCACCGGGGCGAGCGCCAGCGCGGCCTTCAACGAGGCGGGGCTGTCGATCTTCGGCAGCCATGCCTGCTTCACCCGCGGGTGCATCGCGGACACGGCCCGGATCATGTCTTCTTCGCTTTGCGTGACACCGTAACGTTCGGGCTTCGCCAGCATGGGGCGCACCGCGCGGCGGCGGAACGCGCGGTCGCGCTCGCGCAACGTGGCGAGGTCGGCATCGTCAATGCTTGCGGTGAAGTCGATGCTGGAATCCAGCAGCATGCGACCCGCCCTGGCCGGGAACATCGCCCGGTGCCATGCGCCTACCATCCCGCCATAGGAATAGCCGACGAAGTTGAGCACGTCTTCGGCCATGGCCCGTCGTGCCTGCTCCAGGTCATAGACGTGCTGCTCCGTGCCGATCCAGCGCGTCGCCGGGTTTCCCGCGCAGTCGTATGCGATCGACTGCGCGGCATCCAGGGTGGATGGCCAGTCATCGAACGCGTCCGGCGGCATGCGGATATCCTCGACGCTGCCGCAGCGAAAGGTGTAGCTCCCATCCATCCCGCGTGGAATCACCGCCACCAGGTCGTACCGGTCGGACAGCTTGCGCTGCCATCCCGTGATGGGATCGGCCGCATCGCCGGTGGCCCACTTGGAAGCGATCGAAAGAATGAAATCGCGCGGATTCCCGCCCGGGCCGCCGATGTGGAAGAAGTAAGCGCCCTGGCGCTGCGCGGGGTCCAGCGCCCTCGCCCGTACGAGCCCTACGCTGATCTTCGGGCCATCGGGGTGGTAGTGATCAAGTGGCACGGGCATGTTCGCGCATTGCAGCCTGTCGCCCAGGTGTGCGTGCAGTTGCGCTTTCAGGGCGCCCACGGCGACGTCGGTGTCGGCGAAGTCGGTGGCGGCACACTGACTCCAGGTGAGCTGCGGTGCAGGGCCATCCAGGGGGCGTGCCGCTTCGCATGCGATCGAGTGCGCGAGCAGTCCACCGCTGAAAAAACAGAGGAAAAAAGTTCGTTTCATGTCGCGTCCTTGCGTAGGTCAGGGGGCCACCGCATCCATGCGGCAATCGGTTCGGCGGGCGGGCGCGTCGGGGACTTCGCCGGTGAGCAGGAAGCGCGCCGCCGCGCGCTCGATGCACGGAACACCCGAGGCATTGAAGAGGCCATGGAGGTCACTGCCCCGCGCCATCACGAGATGCGCATTCGGGTAGTGCGCAAGCAGCGCTTCGCTGCCGCGCGCGGGTGTCGGCACGTCGTCTTCCGCTTGCAGCATGAGGAAGGGCGGCCCGCTTGCAATCACGTCCAGGTCGGGCTTGTCGACCGCGTTCCCGCCCCAGCGCGTGCACACCAGGTAGGGCGCGATGTCGGTGCCGTCAGCCTCCCAGAAGCTGAGGGCGAAGTGATCGGCGCGCGCACGTATCGCCGCATCGGTTCCCCACCACGGGCCGTCGTTGCACAGCGTGGCCATCCAGACGGAATCGCTCGGCGCGCCGATGAGTACACCCGCGGGCCGTGTTGCGCGGTACCGGGCGCTGAAGCGGTAGGGCGGCAGTAGCGGACCGGGCGCGCTGGCAGGGAGGAGCAGTTGCCGGGCCGCCGTGCGCAGCGAGGCGTCGAGCGTGGCGGCGCTCGCAAACGGGCGCCGCTCCGCCTTGGCGGAAAGTGCTTCCCAACCGTCCCAGCCGTCCTGGGCCACCCAGCCCTGCATCGTCAGCGCGGCAGCCAGGTACGTCGGCGATGTGAGCCGGTCATGCCAGGCTTCGCGCAACACGCCGGGCATCCGCCAGAGCATCGGCTTGATGTCATCGCTTTCCATGGTGAGCCCGTACATGGCAGGCGATGCGATAGCCGGGGCAAGCACGTCACGTCTGAACAGGCGCCGCTCGGCTTCCAGCGAGAGCACCGTCGCCGTCTGGTAGCTGTCGCGGAAATAGAACGGCGAATCGAGCAACATCCGGCCCATGTGCGCCGGAAACATCGCCGCATACCAGGCGCCGACCAGTGCGCCATGCGAGATGCCGTAGAAATGGATGCGTTCATCGCCGATGGCGCGGCGCACGTAATCCATGTCACGCACGTGCTGTTCGGTGTTGATCGAGCGGGCCCCGGGCACGTCGCGACAAGCCTCGGCCTCTCGTTGTGCATCGCCGAGCGTACGCTGCCAGTTCGCGTCACCGCGGTCGGTGGGAAGGAAGCGCGCCGTGGGTTGCAGGGGTGTAAGGCAGTCATAGCGCCAGCCGGCGCCGAGACCACGCGGCACCACGGCGACGAGATCGAAACGTTCGGCGAGGCGTTGCTTCTCCCGCTCGGGTGTGCCGCCGGGGCCTGGGTCCATCCACACCGAGGCGAGCGACGGCAGCACCGCGGCGGGTTGTCCGCCAGGGCCACCGACGTTGAAGAAGATGCTGCCCTCGCGACGTGCCGGATCGGCCGCCAGCACACGGACGACATCGACCTTGACCGTCCGGCCGTCCGGCTGGCGATGGTCCATCGGCATATCGACCTGCGCGCAACGAAGGCGGCCGCCCAGTTCGGGCCAGTCGCCAGTGCCGGCACCTTCGGGACATGCAGCCCAGGCGATGGCCGGAGCAGCCACGTTACCGGCTCGTGCGACCCCGGCGGGCAAGAGTGCAAGCAACATCAGAGCGCACGCGTGGTGCTTGGTGACGTCCATGTCAGCGAATCTCCAAGGGTGGGCAGTTGGTCAATCGATCGGCTGGAAGGGTCGCGTCGAGGAGGTACCGACTTGCCGCGCGGGCGACACACGGCAGGTCTTCGCGATCCGCGACACGGTGGCCGTCGATGCCGCGCGCCACCACCAATGACATGTTCTGTCGCGGGTGGAACGATGCGACGGCGCCGTGCAACGGCGCGTCGACATCGTATTCCGCGTGCACCATCAGCATCGGCGGCTGACTCGATGTATCAGGTACGTGCCACTCGGCAGCCCACGCGCGGGGCCAGTGCGCGCACACCAGGCCGGCGAAGGTTTCATTGCCCACGGCGCCAGGCCAGCTGGCGCGCAGGTCGTCAGTGCGTTGTCGCCACCACGCGTTGTCGCCGTGTAGCGAGGCATCGTCATTGCAGAGCGCGGCGAGCCTTGCTGCCACGCGTCCAGGGCCCGCAGTGAGCGCGTGCACGCCGAAGGGATCGACACCCGCATGGATGCCCTGTGCCACCACCACCTGCCGGGCCGCAGCCCGGATAGCGCCATCGCTCTCCGGATAGGGGCTGTATCGCAACGTCTCGACGCGTCGTAGCAACGTTTCCGTGTCATGCCAATCGGTAGCCTCAAGATGTGCGCCCAGGACGAGGATGGCCTTCAGCGCTTCCACGCTGGCAACAGCCGGCAGCCATGTCTCGGCAGGCAGGCGTGGCAGCATCGATATCGCATGCCAAAGCGCGGCCTCATCCGTTCCCAGTGCGTAGCGAACCGGATCGCTTACCGCCGTCCGCACCAGCCGCCGCAACCGGCGGCCGCGGCCGGCGACGGGCGCTTCAATGATTTCGCTGCGCGCGGCATCGAAGTCGACGCCGCCATCGATCAGCAGGCGTGCGATGCTGCCGGGATGGCGTTCCGCGTAACGTGTGGCCATCCATGCGGCGTCGCCGGTCGCGTACATGTGCCACGGCGCGCCTCCGAGCACGCGGCGTACCTGTTCGAGGTCGGCGATACGGACGGCGGCTCCGACGTGGGGTGCCATCGGGTCGTTGGCACACGCGGCGGCTACGGCGAGTGCGCGGTTCTCCGCGCGCAGCACGTTGGCGGAGGAAGCATCCACGCCAAGCGCCGCATGGGCAGGCAATGTCGCGCTGGCAGCGAGGCAATCGTGCGGGGCGTCGGCTAGCTGTCGGTGTGAAACCCCGACGAGCACACGCCTCGCGGCGACATCGGGCCACGCCGTCTTCGACAGTGTCGCCCAATGCATGGCCGCACGAGGGAGCGCATAGGTGGCCGGAGGTGCGAGTACGCTGTCCTCCACGAGAAGCGCGCTTCCCGGTGTCGCCTGATCGACGGCGCGTACGCGAACGATGAGCAGATCCACCGTCTCGCCTCCCGGCCTGGCCGGATCGCGCGGTACCGCTAGCGTGGCACATTGCAGCCGCGAGCCCAGGCGTGGCCAGGTGCCGTATACGGCATCGGCAGGACACGCGTGCCAGGCGAGAGTCGCGGGCTGCGTGTGGTCGGGAGGTCGATTGAGCAGCACGGTGGCGAACGCCAGCGCGCCGTGCGACAGAAGGATTGAAGCGGGCATCGTGTAGTCCTTTACGGGCGGGCAACGGCGCGCATCCCACGCGCCGTGGAGGAACAAGACTACGTAGTAACCGTCAGGTCACCTGTCATCGCATCGACCCACGCTCCGTAGTGCCAGGGCCATGCCGCGTGTAGGCGTTTTCACTGCATGTGCCAGCCATGGCTTACAAGCAGCGACTGGCCCGTGAGGGCGTTCGAGCCAAAGCCGGCAAGGAACAGCGCCGTATCGGCGATGTCCTCGAGCGTGGTGAATTCGCCATCGACCGTGTCGCGCAGCATCACGTTGCGGATCACTTCATCCTCGCTGATGCCAAGCTCCTTCGCCTGTTCGGGGATCTGCTTTTCCACCAGCGGTGTACGGACGAATCCCGGGCAGATCACGTTGGCGCGGATGCCATGGGCCGCGCCTTCCTTCGCGATGGTGCGGGCCATGCCGAGCAGGCCGTGCTTGGCCGTGACGTAAGGTGCCTTGAACTTCGAGGCCACGTGCGAATGCGCCGAGCCCATGAGGATGATGGAGCCACTGCGTCCGGCGTCGATCATCTGCCGCATTGCGGCGCGCGTGGTCAGGAAGGCTCCGTCCAGGTGGATCGCGAGCATGCGCTTCCAGTCGGCGAAGGCGAGGTCGACCAGGGGCGAGATGATCTGGATGCCGGCGTTGCTGACAAGGATATCCACCGGGCCGAGCTCGCGCGCCGTGCGCGCGAAACCCTCATCGACCTGGGCTTCGTCGGTGACGTCCATGGCCAGCCCTATCGCGTGCGAGCCCATGGTCTTCGCCGCGTCCTCGGCCTTGTCCGCCGCGATGTCCGCGACCGCGACGCGTGCGCCGGCTTTCGCATAGGCTTCGGCGATGGCGCGGCCGATGCCGCTCGCCGCGCCGGTGACCAGGGCCACCTTGCCATTCAGGTCATGCATGTCGTTACTCCGCTGGCGTGATCCGCGAAGTATGCACCCCGCCACGTGACGGGGCGTTGCATGGCGGTGCGCTCAGGGCTTGCCGAGCACGAACGATGCAGGCTCGCCGAGTGCCGACGAACCGGCGATCCACACATCGAACGTGCCTGGCTCGGCTTCGAACGTCTGGCCGTCGCGGTGCGTGAAGGCGAGATCGCTGCGCTCCAGTTCGAACGAAACCTCTTCCGAAGCACCCGGCGCGAGCAGGATCTTGCGGAACGCCTTGAGCTCGCGCACCGGGCGCACGCGGCTGGCGACGCGGTCGTGCGTGTACAGCTGCACGACTTCCTCGCCCGCGACGTCGCCGGTGTTGGTCACGGTCGCGGTGACGATGATGGTTTCGTTCCAGCCCACCTGGGCTTTCACCACGGGCTTGCCGTAACCGAACGTGGTGTAGCTGAGGCCGTGGCCGAACGGATAAAGCGCCTCGAACGTGACCTCGCGGTAGCGCGATTTGAACGCCGGAGGCTGATCGGCGAGCTCGGGACGGCCGGTACGCGGGTGGTTGTAGAAATACGGCTGCTGCCCGCTGTCCTGCGGAAAGCTGACGGGCAGGCGGCCCGAGGGGTTGTAATCGCCAAACACGACATCGGCGATCGCCGGGCCCGTCTGGCTGCCAAGGAACCAGGTGACGAGGATCGCGTTGGCTTCGCGCACCGCGCCGGTAAGGGCGAGCGCGCGGCCGTTCTTCAGCAGCGCCACGACCGGCGTGCCGGTGGCGGCGACGGCTTCCGCCAGTGCCTGCTGCGCGGGCGGCACGATGATCTGCGTGCGGGCCTGCGCTTCACCCGAATAGTTCTGCGGCTCGCCGATGGCGAGCAGCACCACGTCGGCGCGCTTCGCGGCGGCCACCGCGGCATCGATCCCGCCAGCGATCTCCTCCTCGAAACCACTGCCGGCGACCACTTCGAGCGACGCGGCATCGGCGAGCGCACCGCGCAGGCCGGTATCGATGGCGACATGGCGTGCCTTGTCGCCGAACAGGGTCCAGCAACCTTCGAGGTTCTCGACATCGGCGCCGAACGGCCCGATCAACGCGATCTTCTGGCCGGCCTTCTTCAGCGGCAGCACGCCGTCGTTCTTCAGCATCACGATGGAGCGCCGCCCCGCGTCGCGGGCAAGCTCGGCATGTTCCGCGTTCTTCGAGGTGTCCGCTTCGACCTTCGGGTCGAGCGAACGGTAGGGGTTGTCGAACAGGCCGATGGCATCCTTCACGGCGAGCACGCGGCGCACGCCCTCATCGAGCACGGCCATCGGCACGTCGCCCTTCGCCACGAGGTCGGGCAGGTTCGCGGCGTAGAAGCCGCTCTGCATGCTCATGTCCACGCCGGCGAGGAATGCCAGGCGCGAGGCATCGCGTTCGTCCTCGGCAAAGCCGTGCGCGATCAGCTCCATGTCGGCGGTGTAGTCGGAAACGACGAAGCCCTTGAATGCCCACTCACCGCGCAGGATGTCGGTCATCAGCTCGCGGTTCGCCGAGGCGGGCACGCCGTTGATGTCGTTGAACGCGCTCATGATGGTGAGCGCGCCCGCATCGATGGCGGCCTTGAACGGCGGCAGGTGCACGTCGCGCAGCGTCTGCGGCGCCATGTCGACCTGGTTGTATTCCATGCCGCCCAGGACGGCGCCATAGGCAGCGAAGTGCTTCGGCGTGGCGAGCAGCGCATCGTCCGCCTTGAGGTCCGGACCCTGGAAGCCACGCACGCGCGCGGCGGCGAACGCGCATCCGAGCACGACGTCCTCGCCTGCACCTTCGGCCACGCGGCCCCAGCGCTGGTCGCGCGCGATATCCACCGCCGGTGCGAAGGTCCAGTGGATGCCCGCCGCGGTGGCTTCGACGGCCGTGGCGCGCGCGGTGCGCTCAGCCAGGTCGGGTTCGAACGTGGACGCCTCGCCGAGCGGGATGGGAAAGACGGTACGCATGCCGTGGATCACGTCGGAGCCGAAGATCAGCGGGATGCCAAGGCGGCTCTCTTCCACGGCGACGCGCTGCGCTTCGCGGCCTTCGGCGGCACCCACGCCATTGAACAGCGAGCCGACCCGGCCTGCGCGGACCTGCTCCAGCACCTCGGCGGCACCGCGGGCGTTGGCTTCCGGGTTGATATCCGGGGCAAACGGGCGGACGGCATCGGCGAAGACGCCGAGCTGGCCGATCTTCTCCTCCACGGTCATGCGGGCGATCAGGTCTTCGATGCGGGTATTGCGGGTCATGGGCTTGCCTTGCGGGGAATGGCGTGCGGCACCTGCGGGGGGCCACGGCGGGGAAGGATACTGGCAACCAGCCCCGTCGTGGGCACGTAAATGGCGTTACGTGTAAACGATTACGTCCTTGGCGCCCAAAGACTTCACGGATGTGAAGGGCGCGGCGTCAGCGGACGTCCGCTGGGGCCGTGCGAGCGATGCCGGGCGGCGGGAAGAGCCGCGCCAGGGCGTCATTGAGCGCCTCCGAACCATAGGGTTTCACCAGGACCACCGTGCGGGTATCTGGCTGCACGCCTTCCATGTGCGCGTGGCCGGTGGCATAGACGGCGGCGAGCCCCGGCAAAAGTACCCGTGCCGCGGCGACCAGCTCGACACCGGACATACCGGGCAGGCCGACATCGCTGACCAGCACGTCGACCGGCTGCCCTTCGAGGATCTCCAGCGCGCGTGGCGCGTCGGCGGCCTCGAAGACCTCGTGGCCGCGTAGCTGGAGCATCTCCACCACGGTCGTGCGCACGAGCCAGTCGTCTTCCACCACGAGCACGCGCACGACGCGGATCGCGGGCGGCGAAGCCGCGGGTGGTGCGACCACGGTCTCAGGGTTGCCCGCGTTGCGCTGCGCCTGGCTCGACAGCATCTGGCGCAGCTTGCGCGCCAGCGTCTCGCGCGTGTACGGCTTGCTCAGCAGTTCCACGCCTTCATCGAGCCGCCCGCCGTGCACGATCGAGTTTTCCGTATAGCCCGAGGTGAACAGCACCGCGATCCCCGGCAACCGCTCGCGCGCCTTGCGCGCGAGCTCGGGGCTCTTCAGGGTGCCCGGCATCACCACGTCGGTGAACAGCAGGTCGATCGGGATGCCGCTGTCGATGATCGACAACGCACTCTGAGCGTCGCGCGCCTTCAGCACGCGGTAGCCGAGGTCCGCCAGCATGGCGACGACGGTCTCGCGGACGGCTTCATCGTCTTCGGCGACCAGGATGGTTTCGCTGCCGCCCGTGAGCGGCCCGGCATCCACGTCCACGATGATGTCTTCCGACTGCGTGGTGCGTGGCAGGTAGAGCTTGACGGTCGTGCCGTGGCCGGGCTCGCTGTACAGCTTGATGTGGCCGCCCGACTGTTTCACGAAGCCGTAGACCATCGACAGCCCGAGGCCGGTCCCGCGCCCCTCCGGCTTGGTGGTGAAGAAAGGTTCGAAGACCTTCTCCAGCGTCTGCGTGTCGATGCCCTCACCGGTATCGGTGACGGCGAGCAGCACGTACTGCCCTGCCACCACGTCATCCAGCCCGTCGACATAGTCCGCATCGAGATACGCATTGCCGGCCTCGATCGTGAGGCGGCCCTGGCCATCCATCGCGTCGCGCGCGTTAAGGGCCAGGTTGAGCAGGGCGTTCTCAACGTTGCCCGGGTCGATCAGCGTGTTCCAGAGGCCGCCGGCCACGATGGTCTCGACCTCGATGCCCTCGCCAAGCGTGCGCCGCAGGAGATCATCCATGTTGCGCACGAAACGGCCGACGTTCACGACCTTGGGCGCGAGCGGCTGGCGCCGGCCGAACGCAAGAAGCTGCGTGGCGAGCTTGGAACCGCGGGCCACGCCCGCCATGGCATTGCGCACGCGGCGCTCGCCACGCTCGCTGCCCTGCACATCCTCGGCGAGCAGCTGGAGGTTGCCGCTGATGACCTGCAGCAGGTTGTTGAAGTCGTGCGCGACGCCACCCGTGAGGTTGCCGATCGCCTCCATCTTCTGGCTCTGCCGCAGCGCATCCTGCGTGCGCAGTAGTTCAGCCGTGCGCTGGTTCACGCGATCCTGCAGGGTCGCCGCCTGGCTGGCGAGGGTGGCTTCGGCGACCTTGCGCGCGGTGGTATCCGTGATCAGGAACACCACGCCCGCGACGCGGGATGCCTCGTCGACCAGTGGGCTGAAATCGATATGTAGCCACGCATCCTCGGGCGTGCCGGCGCGGTTGAGCACGATGTGCACGTCGGGGAAGGAGAGCGTTCCGCCGGCCAGCACCGTCGCGAGCACGTGGCGGTTGAAGTCGGCGACCTCCGGCCATGCCTCGAGGATGGGCTGGCCCAGGACCTGCGGATGGCGCACGCCGGCGATCTGCCTGTAGGCATCGTTGTAGAGGAACACGCCATCGCTGCCCTGGAACAGGCCCATGGGTGCGGGCGAGCGCAGCGCGGTGGCGAGCGCGTGGCAAAGCGCGGGCCCCCAGCCGGCGATGGGGCCGAGCGACGTGGAGGCCCAGTCGTACGAGCCTATGCGTTGGCCCATCTCGCTATCGGGCGGGAGGAACCAAAGCGGCTCTGGCGGCGGGACGCTCATGCAACGGGCCTGCGGAACGAGGGCGAAGCCTCGATGGTAACCCGCACGATGGGTTACGTCGCGGCGTGGCGCACCGCATCCACCACCGCGATCAGCATGTCGCAGTCGCCATCGCTCAGCACATCGACCATCAGCGCGGCGACCGCCATGGCGGCGAAGCCCTTGCGCACCGCACCGATGGCGGCGCCCATGTTCCCCATCTTGCGGCCGAAGAAACGCCCGGCGCGCTCGAGGAACGAAAGCCTGCGCGCGATCCGGTGCACTTCCAGCGCCACCTGCGGCGCGATGCCTTCGGCCTCCTCGCGGATCAGCTCGGAGAGCGTATCCATGCGGCCCACGTAATAGCGGCTGATGCCGGTCGTGAACATGACCCAGTCGCGGGCCTGGGCCTGCGGGAGCGACATGATCTCGCTGGGGTCTTCCTCGAAATCGATGAACCCGACGCCGTGGTCGCCCACCGTGATATTGCGTGCGAAGGCCTGGCCGAGGTACCCGCCATGGCGGTGCAGCTCGCCGATCGCATGCGCGGTCTGGCGGACCAGGATGTCGGCATCGTTGGCGCTCTGCAGGCGCTTGAGGCGGTGCGCCAGGGTCGGGCCCATGTCGCTGAGGATCAGGCTGCGCGGGCCCTCGCCGAGGATGCGCGGCACCGGCGCACCACACGCGCGCAGTGCTTCGATCCGGCGTGACTCGACCCGCTTGGCGTCATCGCCCGCGTGGCGGGGCGGCGAACGCAAGGCGTTGAGTTCGAGGCGGGCGGCAAGGCTGTTCCAGAGCCGGACCAGCGCCGGCCGCAACCAGCCATCGGCTTCGTATCGCTTGAGCCAGGCGGTGCGGCCGCCCAGGGAAAATCGTTGAACCATGAGAAGAAACTCCATGCATGACGCTTGCGCCGGCGCCCCCGCGCCGTGGCACCTGCGTCACGCCCAGGAAAACGTTGCGGCCTGTCGTGGCCCGCGTTCCCCCTCCTCCTAAGCTAATTGTAAGCTTTGGAGTACAGCAATTCGACCCATCCGTCGGTATGGGCTGAGCCTGCCGTAAGGATTCCGTTAAGGAATGGCCCTCGGACGGCATCTGCTGCGCTTAATCGGCAAGACTGCCGCTCCGGCCTTCGCGCGACGTACACGCGACAGCGACGTCCCCCTATGTTGGGCACGGGGTCGCCCACCCAGCGGCCGCGCCACGACGAGGTCGCCCATGCCTTCGCCAACGAGCCCGCCTGTCATCGAGATGCACGGTGTCGGCAAGGTGTTCCTCGCCGGGGCCATCGAAAACCATGCCCTGACGGATGTCCGGCTGGTGATCCGCCGCGGGGAGTTCGTCGCGATCGGCGGGCCTTCCGGCTGCGGGAAGACCACGCTCCTTTCCCTGATGGGCTTGCTCGATACACCGACCCACGGCGAACTGCGCTTCCTCGGCGAACCCATCGGTGGCCTGTGCGGGCGCCGGCGGGCGCTGCTGCGCAACGCCCACGTCGGCTTCGTGTTCCAGGCCTTCAATCTGATCGCCGACATGACCGTGGCGGAGAACGTGGCCTTGCCGCTCGCCTTCCGTCGCGCGATGGGCCGGCGCGAACGGACGGAACGCGCCGCCGCCGCGCTCGCCAGCGTCGGCATGGCCCACCGCATGGGCCATTACCCGGGCCAGCTTTCGGGCGGCCAGCAGCAGCGTGTCGCCGTCGCGCGCGCCGTCGTCGGCGAGCCTGCCATCCTGCTGGCGGACGAGCCGACGGGGAACCTCGACCTGCGCAACGGCGAGACGGTGATCGCCCTGCTCAGCCGCTTGCACGCTGCGGGTACCACCATCTGCATGGTCACCCACGACGACCGCTTCGGTGCCGCCGCCGAGCGCACCGTGCGGCTCCTCGACGGCCGGGTGGTCGACGAGGCGACGTTCCGCCAGCTACAGCGTGAGGCGGAATGTGGGCTCGACGAGCGGCGGACGATGGAGATCTTCCCGTGAGTCTCCATGCTGTCGCGCTTCGTCGGTTGTGGCACGCGCTGCTGCGCCGTCCAGGGCACTTCCTGCTCGGCTCGGCGACCCTGGGGCTCGCCGTGGGCATGTTCTTCGCGACCTTCGCCCTCGTCGACGCGCTGCTCCTCCGGCCGCCGGCCTTCGATCACCACCGGAGCGTGGTGCTCTATGGCGAAGTCGTGCGCCCGGGTGCGCCACGCAGCATGGCGGCTTCGCTTTACGATGCCATCGGCCTCCCGGCGGGCGCGCTTTCGCGCGGGCTGGCGCGCAGCGTGGAATGGGCGTCGGTGCGTGGCGAAGGCCATGCCGGGCTATTGATGATCCAGCGCGTGGATCCGGGCTTCCTGCCGACGCTGGGAGTCGTGCCTGCGCTCGGTGGCATCGCACTCGAGCACGGCGGTGCCGATGGCCTGCTCATCTCCTGGCGTCTCTGGCAGGCATGGTTTGGCGGCGATGCCACGATCGTGGGCCGCCATGTGGCGGTGGATGGCCGTGAGCTCGCCATCGCCGGCGTCCTGCCCGAAACGTACCGGCTGTTCGACGATGTCGATGTGCTACTCCCGCTGCGCGCGGTGCCTGGAGCGGGCGCCACCGTATCGAACTACATCGCGGTGGCCCGGCTGGCGCCAGGCGAAAACCCGGATGCGTTCGCGACGCGTGCGCGTGCGGCCTCGCCGGAGGCGCGGGCACGCGAGGGATTCGGCGCGACGCCCATTGTCGATGCGCTCACCGAAGCCAGCGCGTCCACGTTGTGGTTCTTCCTCGGCTGCGCCGTACTCGTGCTGGCCACGGCATGCGGCAATCTGGCGAACCTCATCCTGGCGCGCGCTCTGGGACGCGGCCAGGAGACGGCGCTGCGCAGGGCGCTGGGTGCAGGCTTCTGGGGTGCGTGGACGACCGCGGCGATCGAAGCCGCGGTGATCGGCGTGGTCGGGCTGGCGGTGGGTGTGGTGCTTGGCCACGCCCTCGTCCGCGCCGGCGAAGGCGACATCCCCGATGCCTGGCGGATCAACGCCGGCCCGCTCGCCATCGGCTGGCACGTGTACGTGGCGAGTGGCGTGGTGGCCTTCGCGGTCGTGGCGCTCGCCGTGATCGGCGGCACGCTGCACGAGCACGGCGACGCCTTGCTGCACGAATACATCGGGGGTTACCGCCAGCCGTCGGAACGGGTCACGGCGGGCGGCATTCGCGTGGCCATGGTGCAGTTCCAGCTGGCGCTCGCCACGGTGTTGCTTTCGTTATGCGTCGTGCGCGGCATGCAGGCCTGGCGGGCGCAGGAGGTTGCGCCGGGCTTCGAGCCGGCGCACGCGGTGGCGGCGCGCTTCCGGCCTGATACAGCACACATCAACGTCGTGGCGGCGATGGTCGGGACCATGCGTGCCATCGACGCCCGCGCGAGCGCGTTGCCCGGCGTCGTCAGCACGGGCATCACCATCCAGCTCCCGGCGAGCACCAGTTTCAACGTGGCCTTTGCCGGCCCTGGCGGCGTCCCCGTGGAGACGCAATTCGCATTGCACACGCCGGGTGCGCGAGGCGCGCTGGGCCTGCGGCTCCTCGCGGGCCGGGACCTCAACAGCGACGACGGGAGCGCCGCGCCCGGCGTCGTCCTTGTGAACCGGGCATTCCTGGCCAGCATTCCCGGTGCGAAGCTCGGCGGCACGGTGCTCAAGGTGTCCCGCAGCCTCGGCGACCGCCCCCTTCGTATCGTCGGCGTGGTCGCCGACACGCGTGATGCCGGTCCCGCGCGTGCGCCGCGGCCCCTGGCGATCATGCCGTTCGCGCAGCTGCCGGCCAGCGAGTTCCAGAACCTGCGGAACCTCCTTTCGTACTACCTCGTCGTGCGTGGCCCGGATGATGCCGGCGCGGCCGGCGTCGATCTCGCCGAAGCGATGCATGCGATGAACCCGTGGCTCACCGTCGAACCACCGCGGCCACTGGCTCGCGCATGGCGGGAATCCGGTGCAGACATCGCGCGCGACACCTGGCTGGCCGCGTGGTTCGCATGCGTCGGTCTCGGGCTCGGCCTCGTTGGCGTCTATTCCGCGCAGCGCGTGGAGGTCGCCTCGCGCCAGCGCGATCTCGGATTGTGCGCGGCGCTTGGCGCATCTCCCGGCGTGCTCCTTGGCATGTGCCTCGCCCGCGGCGTCGCACGTGGATCGTTCGGCATCGCGCTCGGCCTCGGCGCCGCGTTCGCGTTGAGCCGGTGGCCTCCGCCGGGCCTCGTGCCCGGCGTACGGCTCGATCCCGCCGCCGCGCTCATCGCTGCCATCGCCATGCTGCTGCTCACCGCGGCGGTGGCGCTGTTACCCGCATGGCGCTCGGCGGGCACTCCCGCCTGGGTCGTCCTGCGTAGCCCGTGAGGACATCGAAATGAACCGCACCACACTTCATGCGCCGGTCCTTGTTGTCGATGACCATCCGGATGTCCGGCTCGCGCTATGCATGCTGTTGCGCAGTGAAGGCCTTGCCGCCGTCGAGGCGGCATCCCCCGCTTCGGCCCGCGATATCGCGGCGCGCCGGGTGTTGTCCTGCGCCATCGTCGACCTGAACTACACCGCGGATACCACCTCGGGGCATGAAGGCCTGGAGCTCGTGCCGCGCCTGCGTGAGCTCGCGCCCGCCATGCCGGTGGTGGCGATGACCGCGTGGGGGAGTATCGATCTAGCGGTCGAAGCCATGCGGCGGGGCGCTGCGGACTTCATCGAAAAGCCGTGGGAGAAACGGCGCCTCCTGAGCACCGTGCAGAACCAGGTGGCCCTGTACGACGCACGCGAGGAGAACCGCCGGCTCAAGGCGGAAGCGCTGTTGTACAGGGAGGGCCCGGGAGGCATCTGTGCGACGGAATCATCGGCGATGCGCCGCGTGCTCGAACTGGTCGAGCGTATCGCGCAGGGCTACGCCAACGTGCTGGTACTCGGCGAGAACGGCACGGGCAAGTCCCTGCTGGCCCGTGACATCCACGCACGCTCGAAGCGTGCGGCGGCCCCGCTCGTCCGTATCGACATGGGCAGCCTGGCCGAGTCGCGTTTCACGGATGAGCTGTTCGGCGACGCGTCCGGTGAACATCCCGGGCGTTTCGAGGTGGCCGACAAGGGCACCCTGGTGCTCGAGGAGGTGTCCACGATCCCGGTCTTCCAGCAGGTCAAGCTCCTGCGCGTGCTCGAAGAGGGCGAGCTCGAGCGCAACGGCTCCGGCCAGACGCGGCGCGTCGATGTGCGCGTGGTCTCGACCAGCAACGCCGACCTCGAAGCGCAGGCGCGTGCCAACCGCTTCCGCCTGGACCTGCTGTACCGGCTGAACGCGATGCAGGTCCGGCTGCCCGCGTTGCGCGAGCGGGCCGAGGACATCATCCCGCTCGCGCGGCATTTCCTCCTGCGGGAATGCCGGCGCCTCGGTCGCGATGCCGCGCGGTTCTCGCTATCGGCCGAGCGGGCGCTGCGCAACTACGGGTGGCCGGGCAATATCCGCGAACTCGAACACGCCGTGGAACGCGCCGTGCTCACGAGCACGGGCGGCACCGAGATCGAGACGGATGCGCTGGCCCTCAACCGGCCCGAAGATGCGCCGCTGCTGCTGGATCGCCTGACCTTGCCGGAGGCGGAGCACCTGCTGATCACCCAGGCCCTGGACCGCAACGAGAACAACCTGCAGCGTGCCGCGGATGCACTGGGTATTTCGCGGCAGGCGCTGTACCGACGGCTCGACAAGCGAAAGACACGGGATCCGGCGGAACCCGTCGAGTGAGCGAGGCCCCGATGCCTGAGCGACCGCCGCAGACACACTTCGCCCCTTCACCCGCCGCTGGCGTGGCGCTGTGGGGCCTGGGCTTCATGGCGCCGACGGTGGCGGCGGCCGTGTGCCTGGCGTGCGGCCCGCCCGAGAAGCCGCTGGTGCGCGCTGCCTTGCTGGTGGCTGGCGTGGGCGGCTCGCTACTGGTGGGCTGGATCGGAGGCCGGCGCATCCTGGCATCGCTACGCACGGTGGCCGACCTGCTCGGCGCATTGCGCGAAGGCGACCTCGGCCTGCGCGGCCACGTGCGTCCCGGCCACGATCCCTTGCAGGGCCTGATCTCGGATGTCAACGAACTATCCGATGAACTGCGACGTGGCCGTCGCGTGCGCACGGAGGCATCGCGCTTCCTCGGCAAGACACTCGTCGCCTTGCACAGCGCGGTAATCGTCGTGGACGAGCATGGCGCGATCCGGCTGATCAACCCCACCGCGCGGCAGCTGATCGGTGCGGAAAGGAAATCAGTCATCGGTGCGGATCCTGCGACGCTGGGCTTCGCGGAGGCGATGAGTGCGCCTGACGGGAGCATCCTCTCGCATCGCTTTCCTGCGGCGAGCGGGCGCTGGGCCGTACGCCGCGCCACGTGGTACAGCGACGGCCGCGAACACACGCTGGTGATGCTGCACGACGTGAGTGCGGCGCTCAACGAGGAAGAGCACCGCGCCTGGCAACGGCTCATCCGCGTCCTCAGCCATGAGCTGAACAACTCGCTGACACCGATCGGATCGCTCGCGGAAACGCTCACGACCCTGCTCGCGCGTTACGGTGCGAATACGTCGCAGGTCGAGTTGCGCGACGGCCTCGAGGCGATCGCGCGGCGTTCCGGATCGCTCGCCCGGTTCGTGGGCGGATACGGCCGGCTGGCGCGCCTTCCGCCGATCGTGGCGCAACCGTTCCGGCTGGACCTTGCGCTGGCCAGGATCGCCCAACTGGAGCAGCGCGTTCCCGTGGCGCTCGAAGGGCGCGTGGCACTCGTCGTCCATGGTGACGAGGACCAGCTGGGGCAGGCGTTGGTGAACCTGGTGCGTAACGCCGCGGAGTCGTCGATGCTTACCGACGGAGGCGTGCGCATCGACTGGTTCGCGCAGGGCCAGGAAGCGTGGGTCGAGGTGGTCGACAGCGGCATCGGGTTGCCCGTCACCGATTCCCTGTTCGTGCCGTTCTTCACGACCAAGCCCGAAGGATCCGGCATTGGCCTGAGCCTGGCGCGGCTCATTGTCGAGGGCCATGGCGGTAGCGTCGGCCTCGCCAACCGTTGCGACGGCGAGCGTGGTGCCGTGGCGACCGTGCGGCTGAGGCTGGCGGGCTAGATGTCCGGATGCGGACAGCACTGTCCGGATCCGGACATCGTGGGTGACCGGAAACGGACCTGGCGCGTGAAAAGCGGGTAGATGCGGGGAGAACAGGTGCACGCAGTGGCTGAACCGGATTGTCCGCCACGCGGCCACGCTCCTAGATTCGAGCCGCACCGCACTTCCGGCGGTGTGCCCGAACCCGCAACGGAGAATCACGATGCATTCCATCCTTGCCCTTCAGCAGCTCGACGTCGAGGCCACCGTCCCGGGCCTCGACACACCCCAGAGTTCCTACAGCGGTTCCGGCTGCATCATCGGGGCCGCCGATCTCGGCGAAGGGTAAGGGTGCATCGCCCATCCATGGGTCGGGCGGAGTCGTAAGGCACACGGGAGCGATGGCCCCCGTGCCGACGTCCGGGTCGGCACGAGGGCCGGGTCCACCCGCGGGGGGCAGTGATCGGCATGGAGCGCTACAGGCAGTTGTGGCCGTATACGGCGGTGGATCGTGAGTTCTTCGAATCCTACGCGCAGCACCGCATCAATCCCGATGATTTCGAGCACGTCGTACGGGGGCAGCTGCCTCCGGATTGGGTCATGCGCCGCTCCGGCGTATGGATCCAGGCCCAGCGCGAAAGCGCGAAGCTGCCGATGCAGGGCTGGAAGATCCACGTATCGTCCGTGGCCGCGACGGCGCGGATCGTGCTGGCCATCACCGCCGCGATCCTTATCGCCAACGATGCGCCGTTCAAGTTCGCCGGTGATCTCCGCCTGCTCGGCGCCATCAACGGCAAGCGCTGGCCACGCGGCGGCGCGGGCAAGTTCATCACGGTCTATCCCGCCGACCTGCGCACGTTCCGCCGCCTGCTCGAGGATCTGGCCGCCGCGCTCGGGGGCTACGTGGGGCCGCACATCCTGACCGACCGCCGGCATCCGGATTGCCCGGTCGTCTCCTACCGCTACGGCGGCATGCTGAGTGCGTACCGCATCGATCCGAGTGGCCGCCGCCAGTGGTTGCTGCGGCGGCCCGATGGTGGCGCCGAACCCGATGATCGCCAGCCGCGCTATCGCGTACCCGACTGGCTCGCGGATCCCCTCGGCGATGAGCCCGGCTTGTCGAAAACGGACGCGCCGCTGCTGGGCGGCGGACGCTTCCGCCCGCTCAAGGCGCTCACGTTCTCCGCCGCGGGCGGCGTGTACGTCGCGGACGATCTTTACGAGGGCCGTCGCGTCGTGATCAAGGAAGCGCGCCCCTACATCGGTGCGGCGGAGCCAGTCACCAGCAGCCTGCGCAAGGAATTTCGCCTGCTGCGCAGGCTGGCGCCGCTGGTGGTCGCGCCGCGGCCTGTCGCCTATTTTCGCGAATGGGAACACAGCTTCCTTGCTGAGGAGATGCTGGAAGGCGACACCTTGCGCGCCTGGCTTGCCCGTCGCTACCCGGCATTGCGCAGCCGCGCTTCGCGTGCCGACGTGGCGAGCTACTTCGACGAAGTCTGCGATGTGTTCAGCCAACTCGCGGCAACGCTGTCGCGCGTGCACGACGCCGGCGTGTCCATTGGCGACCTGTCGTTCCACAACGTGATCGTCGAACCGACGGGCACGGTGCGACTGATCGACCTCGAAACCGCCGTGGAGGATGGCCTCGACCGGATCGCGGATGCGTGGACGCCGGGTTTCGGTCCTGCGCTTGCCTCACGCGAGGGCCATCCCGCGGCGATCGCCGCCGATCGCTACGCATTCGGTGCCAACCTGTTCGCCGCGTGCGCCCCAGTCAATGCGCTGGCGGCCCTGGATCCGGCGGCGACGGGGCGGTTCCTCCGCCAGTTTGTCGAGGACATGGACTACCCCCCGGCCTATGCGGACACGGTCGAGTCACTGATGCATCCGTCGCCGATGATGCGGCCTGATCCGGTCGTCGCGATGGCTGCGCTGCGGAAGGCAGTGGCCGCGATGCCGAGCGATCACGCTCTCGTGGCCCACCGCATGCGGGCCGCGATCCCCACGCCGGGCATCCCCGCGCGCGTGTTCGCTTACCTGGAGCAGCAGGCGCGAGCACCACGGCCCGATCGCTTTGTTCCCGCGGGGCCGGAAGTGTTCGAGAGCCATCCGTTCGGTATCGCGCATGGTGCAGCGGGCGTGCTCCACGCGTACCAGCGCAGCCGGCGAAAACCACCCGAGAACCTGCTGCCCTGGCTTCGCGATGGGTTAGGCGAAGCGCACGAACGCGGTGCCGGCCTGCTCGGTGGCGATGCCGGTATCGCGTGGGTCCTGTTCGACGCGGGCGACGCCGACCTTGCGTGCCACGTGTTACGCGCCACCCCGCTCGACGGCGCGATCTGCGACGTCGCCGGCCTCGACGAGGGTGTCGCCGGATGGGGACTCGCCCGGCTCAAGGCGTGGCACGCCACGGGCAAGGGCGAATTCCTCGATGCGGCGGTGGCCGCGGGCGCGCATGTGCTCGCGCATGCGCATGCGTCCGCGGAAGGCATCCACTGGCCGTCCGGTGAGCGTCAGCCACTTGGCCTGGGCCATGGTGCGAGCGGCGTCGCCCTGTTCCTGCTCCACCTGCACATGGCGACCGGCGAACCACGCTACCTCGCCGCGGCGCGTGACGCGCTGGACTTCGATCTGGCGCACGGCTTGCCGGGCGACGGGGGCACCCTCGCGTGGCCGGCGTGGAAGGGCTCAGCCACGACCTTGCCCTATCTCCGTGAAGGCACCGCCGGCGTCCTCGCCGTCGCCGCGCGGATGCATGCGTGCACGCGCGACGATCGTTACCGCGACATCGTCCTGCGCGCCGAAGCGGACCTGTTTCGCCGCCACGCCATCCGGCCCGGGTTGTTCGACGGGCTCGCCGGCGTGGGCGACACGCTGCTCGATCTGGCCGCGTTCTTCCCGGAGCGTGCCGCGCTTTATCACGACGAGGCGAAGCGTGTCGCTTGTGGCATCGAGCCGTTCCTGTTGCCGCGCGGCGATGCACTGGCCGTGCCGGGCGCGGAGCTCGCGCGGATCAGTTGCGACCTCGCCACCGGCAACGCAGGCGTCGGTAGTTTCCTCGACCGCCTCACGCAGGGCGGCAGTGCCTCGTTCATGCTCGATGAAGCGCTGCCCGCCGCCACCCTGCCACGCAGCGTGGCGGCGGCCTGAGCGGCTAGAGGCGGAACTTCGCTTCCGCCAGCCAGGTGCGCGAGGGATACGGGTAGTAAACGTAGTAGCGACGATTGGTGAGGTTATCGATCCCGACACTCAGTTCGACATGCGGATTCACCGTCCATGCGGCCTTCGCATCCAGCGTGAGGAAGTCGCTGGCGCCGCCGAAGGTATCCGGGTTCGTGTCGCTGTGGTCGAGCGTGTTGTACTGGCGCCCGGAGTAACGACCCGCGAGCGTCAACGCCACGTCCGTTCGTACGTGCATCGTGGCGACGAGGTTGGCCCGCCAGCGTGGGATGCGGTAGAACTGCTTGCCCTCCGAGGCGGGATTGCGATGGTTGCGTACCGTCGTGGCCTGCGTATAGGCCGCGTTCGCGGACAGATCCAGCCACGGGACCAGCACCGCCTCGCCATCGAAGCTCGCCTCGGCGCCGCGGGTACGCACCAGGTCGACGTTCTGCACGCTCGTCACGTTCGGGAACACGGTGGTGTCGGTCTGGCTGAATAGCGCATTGCGCGTGTCACTGCGGAACACGGTGAAGCGCGTGACGTTGCCGGGGTGGTACCACTCCGCGGAGAGTTCGCGGGAGAGATCGTTTTCCGGCTTCAGGTTGGGGTCGTTGTTGACCAGGCTGATGCCGTTGAACGTGCCCTGGAACAGTTCGTTCACGGTCGGGAAGCGGTAGGCACGCGCGCCGGAAAGGCGCAGCGTCAGCGCGTCGGACGCGGCGTATGCCAGCGACACTTTCGGCGACGTGTGGGTTTCCTTGCGCTCGGGATAGCCGGTGCTGGCGCTCGCCGTCGCGCGCGTGCCGTTGAACGCGCGCCACTGCTCGTAGCGCGCACCTGTGGTCAACCGCCAGCGTTCATCCCATTGCCACGCATCCTGGACGTAGATCGCCTGGGTTTGCGTGCTGCCGCCGTTGGCGGCGGTGAGCGCGCCGGCATCGCCCCGGCGCCAGTTGTCGAGGCCATAGCTCGCGTTGTCGAGCCGGTAACCGTCGTAGTGGTAGCCGAAGCTCACGGCATGTGTGTTCGGGCCGGCAGTGTCGGGGGTATGGCTCGCGCGCAGGTCGAGGGTGCGCCAGCGGCTGCCATCGCCCGCGGTCAGCAGGCCGGGGCCATCGTACGTCACGGCGTTGGCGGTACGGTCACGGTTCCGGTCCATGTCGAAATACGACACGTTGCCCTCGACGTTCCAGCCCGTCGCGCGATGCGTCCCGAGCGACAGGCCGTAGAGGTAGTTGCGGCTCTGCCGCGTCCCGGGCGCGAAGAAGTTGGCGGGCAACGTGTACTGACGGCCATCGATGCTGACCGGTCCCGACCACACCGGGTTGCCGGCCCCATCGCGCAGGAACGTCTCCGTGCGATGCGACAGATCCTGCTTCCAGTAACCGAGCGTCGCGGCGGCCGTGAGCTCGGGCGTGATGTCGTAGCTGAAGCGCGCGTGGGCTTCATCCTGGCTCGTCGCTTCCTGTCCTTCCGCGTTGATGCCCAGCACCTCGCGCGGCAGGCCGTTCGCACCCGTGTCACCGATGGCCCCGGTGACCGGCCGGCTGTTGCCCGGCACCGCCGAGCGGTTCTGCACGGCGTACACGAGCGGCTGGCCATTCGACTGCAGGTGCGATACGCCGATGAGGAACGCGAAGCGGCCCTCGCGGTCACCAATGGTCGCGGTCTGCTTGCTGCCGCCGTAGTCGCGATCCACGCCGTAGGTGTGCACGTGCTGCGTGAAGGCCTGCACGTCACCGGTGATCTCGAGCTTCTCGGGCATGCGCGTGGTCATGACCACCGTCGCGCCGATGCTGTTGCCCGGATACAGCGCGGAATAGGCCCCGTAGATCACATCGATGCGGGCGAGGTTGTCCGGGAACGCCATGGACCAGCGCGGTGGGTTGGCCCAGTTGTTACCCAGCAGGTTGGAGAGCAGCAGACCGTCCAGGTAGACGAGCCCGCGCGCGCTCTGCTGGTTGCTCGTGCCGCGCACGGAGAACGTCGCGTTCTCGTCGCCGGCGAAGCGCTTGCGGATGCCGAACGCCGGCAGGTACTTCAGGGCGTCCTCGGTGTTCACGATGTTCAGCCGCTTGAGCTTCGCGGGCGTGATCGTCTCGACCGCCGCCGGCATGTCGGGATCGATGGCGGCACCGTGGCTGGTCGCCGATACGCGAACCTCGTGCAGGTTGGTGGTGGCGGGCGGCGGGAGTTCGGGTGCGTCCGCGGCATGCGCGGCGCACGCGCCACTGGCGATGGCGCAGGCAATGGCACGCGCAAGTGCGCGTCCCTCGATGGCAAGGAAAGTCATGGTCTTGGGGTCCGTGGGTCGTGTGCGTACGGCGGGATCGGTAACGATCAGGCGTGCGCGTCGACCGGCGGACCTCGTGGGTGGGCGTGGAAGGTGGCGCGGACCATGAACCCGTCGCGCGCCGGCATGGGCACATCCGCGTGGACCGCGAGCCGCGGCACGCTGGCGGCAAACGAGGCGCCTGCCAGGCCCGGGTGGTGCGCGAAAAGCGTGCAGTACCCGCACGCGGCGCCGTCATCGCCGTGGCCTTGCGATCCGCCGCCGTGGTGGTGGGCGTCCGCCGGCTCGCACCAGGCGCCAAGGTCGGGGAAGCTCCAGGCGCTGACCCGGGAGATCGTGGGAGCGAGCGCGGCGAGCCAGACGGCGAGGATCGCCATCCATCCCAACCCACGCATTTTCAGCGCTCCACGACGCACCTGGCGTCTCCCTGATGACAACCCCGGACCCGGGTCCAGGGATAATGGCACGGACGCGGGTGAACGGCGTGCGACACGGTGTCGCCCCGGGCGCACCAGCGGGTCAGGCGCGGTTCGCGGCAGCGGGTGCGGGTAACGGCGGGACCGCCGGCGGTGTCGCCAGCTCCGGCGGGTTACGCAGGCACAGGACGATCAGCACGGCGGTGGTGCCGATGCAGCTGGCAAGCAGGAAGCCATCCAGGATCGAGAGTGTGTACGCCTGGGCGCGCACGGCCGCGGCGACGAGGCCCGCACCACGCGCTTCCGCGCCACCGGTGCCCTGGGTCAGCGGGCCGACGAAGCTGGCGTAGGCGCTGATGCGCGCATCGGTCAAGGGCGCCCCGTTCATCACGTGCTGGCCGATGAGGTTGGAGTGGTACTGCTCGGCCTTGCGGGTGAACGAGATAAGAAGCGACGTACCGAGCTCACCACCGAACAGGCGCGCGGTCTGGATGATCGCGCCGAACGTGATGCCGTCGGTTGGCCCGATGTGGTGGGCGAAGAAGTAGATGACCGCCGTGAGTTCCAGCGTCTCGCCAACGGCCTGCAACAGCAGGGCCATCTGGAAATCGCCTTCGGCCCATTCCGAAGTGATGCCCGTGGCGAGCAGGAAGCCCGCGGTGGCGACGGAGAAGCCGACCCCGATCGCGAACCGTGCATCCACGCGGTTGAGCAGCCACGCCACGGTCGGCGCGATGATCAGCTGGGGTAACGCTACCCAGAGCAACGCATTGCCGACCTCGAGCGGGCGCAGGCCGCGCACCTGGATCAGGAAGTTCGCGACCAGCGTATTGCTCGACGTGACGAGGAAACGCGTGGCGAGGATGAGCAGGATGCACAGGAACACGTTGCGCCGGACAAGCAGGCTGAAATCCACGCTGGGCGCGGGCAGCGTCGTCTCGTGCAACAGGAACAGGCCGATCGCGATGATGCCCGCGGCGAGCACGCCGACCACGAACATCGACGAGAACCAGTCGAGCCGGTCGCCCTGGTCCAGGGCGACAAAGACCAGCGTGAAGCCGATGGCACCCGTCACCATGCCGCGGAAGTCGCCGCCACGCAGGTATTCCATGTCGATCGGCAGCCGGCGCAGGCCGAACCAGTACAGGAAGAACATGGGCACCGCGACCACGGTGTTCTGCCAGAAGATCCAGTCCCAGGTCGCGTGTTCGACGTACCAGCCCTCGAGCGAACTTGCGACATTGAGGCCGAGGATGATGTTCATCGCATAAGCCGCGAGGCCCCAGGGCCACAACGACTTCGGCAGGCCAAGCAGGATGAAGGATGCCGTGAGCGGGATGAAGGTGCCCGAGCCCAGCCCGGCGACCACCTGCAGCACGATGAGGCTGCGCAGGTCCGGCGCGAACGGGATCAGGAACTCCGCCACGCCATAGATCACGCAGCCAACCATGAGTACGCGGCGGGGGCTGAAGGCGCGGCCGAGGAAGATGGCCAGCGGACCGATGAACATCTGCGACGCGGAGAACGCGGTGGGGATCCACGCGCCCTCGTCGAAGCCCGCGCTGACGGCACCGCGTACGTCCGACAGGCCGATGGACGTGAGGCGCGAGGTGAGCGTGGTGGCGACCGCGCCGAGCAGCACGGCGACGATACCGAGCCAGGGCAGGGGCGCCGTGGCCGGTACTGGTGCCGCGGGCGTGGCGACCGCGTTCACCGCGGTACCGTCACGCTGGCGGTTACCGGCTGGCGTGGCACGGGATCGCCTTCCTGCCAGCCGCCGCCGAGGGCCTTCACCAGCGAGATCGCGGAAAGCAGCCGCTGCTGGTCGTTCTGGATGGCGGCACGCTGGCTCGCCAACGCCTGGCGTTCGGAATCCACCACTTCGAAATACCCGGCAAGGCCGCGGTCGTAGCGCGAGCGCGACACCTTCGCCGCCGCCGTCGCCGCATCGACCGTGGCGGCCAGCGCCGTGCCCTGCTCACGCAGCCAGGTGCCGTCGCTCAGCGCATCCTGCACTTCGCGGAACGCGACGATGCCATCCTGGCGCCAGCGCGCGTACGCACCGCGATACGCCGCTTCCGCAGCCTCCAGTCGTGCGCGGTTCCGCCCGCCCTCGAAGATCGGCAGGTGCACGGTCGGGCCAATGCCCCACAGCCGGCTATCGCGCTGGGCCAGGTCGCCAGCGCTGTTGCTGGCGTAGCCGGCGGAGGCGGTGAGTTGCACCGAGGGGAAGAAGGCCGTACGCGCCACGCCGATGCGCGCGCTGGCCGCGGCGAGTGCACGTTCGTCGCTCGCGACGTCCGGGCGCCGCGTGAGCAGCGTGGAAGGGAGGCCGGCCGGAATATCCGGCACCGTTGGCGTCCACGGTTTGGGCGCGACGTGGAAATCCGGCGCGTCGCGCGCTTCGAGTACGGCCAGCGCATGCTCCAGGTTGTCGCGCCTGCGGTGGGCGTCGGCCAGGTCGGCACGCGTCTGCGCTAGATCCGCGCGTGCGCGCAGCACATCGAGGTCGCCGACCACGCCGGCGTGCGCGCGGCGGTCGGCGAGTTTCAGTGCGTCTTCGCGCAGGGACACCGTGCGACCCAACACGTCGATGTCGCGATCGGTACTGCGCAATGAGAGATAGGTGGAGGCGCTGGCCGCCGCCAGGCTCAGGCGCAACGCGGCGATGCTGTCGGCGCTGGCGTCGACATCGCCCTGCGCGGCTTCCACGCTGCGGCGTACGCGGCCCCACAGGTCGACTTCGTAGGCCACATCCACGGGCACGCGATACAGCGTGGTCTCCAGCGCAGGCAGCGCGTTCGACACCGTGCCCGAGGTGCGCGCGCGCTGGTAGGCCGGGTCGAGCGACACCTGCGGGAACTCGTCCGCCCGCGCTACGCCCAGCAGCGCGCGGGTCTGGTCGTAGCGTGCCAGCGCGCCGGCGAGGTCCTGGTTCGCGGCAAGCGTTGCGTCGATATGCTGGCCGAGCTCTTCGTCACCGAACAGCGTCCACCAGCGGTCGGGCAGGGTGCTCGCGGTGGTGGTGGGGTGTTGCCATGCGGCGGGCGCGGGGCGCTCCGGACGCTGGTAGTCCGGGCCGAGCACGCAGCCGGCCAGCGTGGCGGCCGCGCACAGCACGATCGCGGCGCGGCGCAGGATCACTTCGAGTCCCCGGCGCGGATCTTCACGATCATGGAAAGGCCTGGCGGAAGGCGCTCGCGGTAGCGTCGCAGGTCATCCGCGCCGAACAGGATCTTCACCGGCACGCGCTGGACCACCTTGGTGAAGTTACCGGTGGCGTTATCCGGCGGGAGGAGGGCGAACTGCGAGCCGGAGGCGGGTGAGATGCTGTCGACGTGGCCGATGAACGTGACGCCGGGTAATGCGTCCACGGTCATGCGGGCTTCGGTGCCGCGCGTCATCCCGTGCAGCTGCGTTTCCTTGTAGTTCGCGACCACCCAGACTTCATCGGAGACGATCGAGAGCAGGGTCTGCCCCGCGCTCACGCGCGCACCGACCTCGACGGTGCGCCGGCCGACGTAGCCACTCACCGGGGCGATGACCTTGGTGTAGCCGTAGGCCAGCTGGGCATCGTGCAGCGCCGCCTCGCCCGTGGCGACCTGCGCCTTCGCCGATTCCAGTGCCGCGGTCGCTGCGACCTTGCGCGCCTCCGCACTGGTCTTGTTCGCTTTCGCCGAATCGGAAGCCGCGCGCGCGGCGTCGTATTCCTGCTTCGAGATGCCGCGCGGGGTTTCGTTGACGAGCTCGCTGGCGCGGGTGAGGTCGAAGCCGGTCTTCCGCACGGTGGCATCCGCGGCGACGATGGCGGCGCCGGCTTCGGCGATCTGCGCCTCCGCGCTGGCCACCTGGCCCTGCGCGCGATTGATGTCCGCGCGGGCCTGTTCCACGCGCACGTCGAAATCGCGCGTGTCGAGCTGCAGCAGGACCTCGCCGGCTTTGACGTGCTGGTTGTCATTGACGTACAGCGCCGTGACCGTGCCGGTCACGCGCGGCGCCACCGGATGGATGCGCCCCGTCACATAGGCATCGGTCGTCGTCTCCGTGCGGTCGAGCCAGGCGAAGAGCAGTACGACGAGGGTGCCTAGCACCAGCACGGCGCCGATGATGCGCAAGGCGAGTTTCATGTGGGCCATACCCTCGTTCGATCCGGCCACGCTGCCACCGTGGCGCGTGGCTGGCTTGGAGATCCTTGTCCGTCGCGGGCGCCGGTTTCCGTGCCCGGTGGCGCCGCGTATAGTCCTTTCCGATCCCACTGCCGGAAACGCCCACCATGCGCCTGCGCCCCTTCGTTGCGTTGTTGCTGCTCACCGGCGCGTCAGCGGCCTCCGCCGCCGATCTCGTCGTCTCCGCCGCATCCAGCCTGACCGATGCGTTCCAGGCCGTCGGCAAGGCGTATGAGGCGAAGCATCCCGGCACGCACGTGGTGCTGAACTTCGCCGCGTCCGACGTGCTGCTGCGCCAGATCGCCAGCGGCGCGCCCGCCGATGTCTTCGCCTCGGCCGACCAGACCGCGATGGACAAGGCCGTGGCGGCCAAGGCCATCGATCCGTCGACCCGCAAGGACTTCGCCTCCAACCGGCTTGTGCTGGTCGTGCCGCAGGACAGCAAGGCCACGATCGGTTCGCCGGCCGACCTCAAGGCCGACAGCGTGAAGCGCGTGGCTTACGGCGACCCGGCATCGGTCCCGGTGGGCCGGTATACCAAGGCGGCGCTGGAGCAACAGGGCCTCTGGGACGCGGTGTCGGCCAAGGGCGTGCTCGCCCAGAATGTCCGCCAGAGCCTCGATTACGTCGCCCGCGGCGAGGTCGACGCGGGCTTCGTCTTCGCGACGGACGCCGCGATCATGAAGGACAAGGTGAAGGTCGCCGCGACCGTGCCGACGCCGAAGCCGATCACGTACCCGATCGCGGTCGTCGCCGGTTCGAAGCAGCCGGCGGACGCGGCCGCCTTCGAAGCCTTCGTGCAGTCGGCGGAGGGTCGCAAGATCCTGTCCGGTTTCGGCTTCGAGGCACCGTAAGCCCGGCGTGGATTCGCTCTGGGTACCCCTGCTGCTGACGCTGAAGGTCGCCCTGTGGGCGACCGCGCTGAACCTTGTCCTCGGCGTGGCGGTGGCGTTCGGCCTTTCGCGCTGGCGTTCGCATGCGCGCGAGGTGGCCGATGCGATCCTCACCCTGCCGCTCGTCCTGCCGCCCACGGTGCTCGGCTATTACCTGCTCGTGCTGCTGGGCCGGCGCGGCGTATTCGGCGAATGGCTGGACCGCCTCGGCATCGAGCTGGTGTTCACCTGGCAGGGCGCGGTGGTGGCGTCAACGCTCGTGGCGTTCCCGCTCGTGCACAAGGCGGCGCGCGCGGCCTTCGAGGCGGTGGATCCCCAGCTGGAAAACGCAGGGCGCGTGCTCGGGTTGCGCGAGGGCGCGGTGTTCTTCCGCATCTCGCTGCCGCTGGCGGCGCGCGGCATCACCGCGGGCGCCTTGCTCGCCTTCGCCCGCGCCATGGGTGAATTCGGTGCCACGCTCATGATCGCCGGCAACCTGCCGGGACGCACCCAGACGCTTTCCGTGGCGATCTACGCCGCCGTGCAGGCTGGCGACGACCGCAGCGCCGCGATCATGGTGGCGGTGACGTCGGTGACCTGCGTCGTGGCGCTGCTGCTCGCGGGCTGGCTGGCGCCCGATCACCTGCGCCGGAGTCGCCCGTGAGCGTCGATGTCGCGATCCGCAAGGTGCTGCGTGACGACGATCGCCACTTCGACCTCGACGTGGCCTTTGCCTCGGATGCGCGGCGCATCGTGCTGTTCGGCCCCTCCGGCGCCGGCAAGAGCCTGACGCTGCGTGCGGTGGCCGGCCTGCTGGTGCCCGATGACGGGCACGTCCGCGTGGATGGCCAGACCCTGTTCGACGCCGCCGCCGGCGTGGCGCTGCCGCCGAGGGAGCGTGGGGTCGCCTACGTGTTCCAGGACTATGCGCTGTTCCCGCACCTCACGGTCGCGCAGAACATCGGTTTCTCACTCGTCCGCGGGTGGTTGAATCCATCGCGCCGCGCACGCGATCCCCGCGTCGCGCGCCTGCTGGAGCTTTTCGAACTGGGTGGTGTCGCCGACAGCTACGCCTCGCGCATATCGGGTGGCCAGCGCCAGCGCGTCGCCCTCGCGCGTGCGCTGGTGTCGGAGCCACGCCTGGTCCTGCTCGACGAACCGTTCGCGGCACTGGATCCCGCGCTACGCGGCCGGATGCGTACGGAGCTGCTGGCCCTGCAGCAGCGGCTGGACCTGCAACTGCTCGTCATCACCCATGACCCAGCGGATGTTGAGGCCTTGCAGGGCCATACGATCGAACTCCGCGACGGACGCGTCGTGGCATGAGCACGGTGCGTAAGAACCGTCGGTTATCATCGGCAGCCATCGTCCCCGCCCGGATACATCGTTGAGCACGCCCAGCCAGAATCCCCGGGGGAAAGCCCTCGCCATCCGCGCGCTGAAATACGGCGTGACGCTGGCGATCGTAGGCGCGGCGGCGTTCCTGTTGCATCGCTATATCGCGAAGATGGCCTGGCACGACGTGCGCGATGCGCTGACCCGCATCCCGCGCTGGCACATCATCGGCTCCATCGGCGCCGCGCTGTCGAGCTGGGCCTGCCTTACGGCTTACGACGTGTTCGCCGTGGAGACCGTGGTGCCGGGCAAGGTGTCGATGAAGATGAAGATCTTCTCCGGCGCCACGACCCACGCCATCTGCAATGCGCTCGGCTTCCATGCGATCACCGGCACGGCCTTGCGCTACCGCTTGCTGTCGACCCAGAGTGTGCGTGCGGCGGACGTCGCGCGCGTCGTCGGCCTCGTCGGCTTCGCGGTCGGCATGGGCTTCGCCGCGGTGACCTGCATCGCGCTGGTCATGGAGCCCTCCATCGCGAACGAATGGGGCCGCTGGCTGGGCATGGGCCTCGTCGTCGCCTTCGTGCTCCTGCTGCACTGGCTCGCGGGCAAGCACGATGAACTCAAGGTGTGGAAGTTCACCACGCCGGTGCCCTCGGCGCGCTCCGCCGCCGCGCAGATCGCGATCGGCGTAGTCGAGATGGTGGGCGCCATCCTGACGATGTACCTGCTGCTGCCGCCCGACATCGCCGGCAGCTTCCTCGATTTCGCACCCATATACGTGGGCGCGGTGCTCGCCGGCATCATCAGCAATACGCCGGGCGGTATCGGCGCGTTCGAGGCGCTCACGCTCGCCGCATTCCCGCAGGAACAGCGCGCGCAGGTGCTTGCCGCGCTGCTCGCGTATCGCGTGATCTATGGCTTCGGCCCCTTCGTCATCGCCTCGATCGCACTGGGTGGCTTTGAGTTCCGCCGGCGCGCACGGAAAGTCGCATGAAATACCTGGTTCCCCTGATGCTCGCGCTGCTCGCAGGCTGCGCCGCTACCCCGCATGCGCGTCGCACCGATGTGCTGTTCTGGAACCAGGCGCAGCGCGAAGCCAACTTCCGCGCGATGGACACGCAGTACGCGAGCAACGTGGTGAAGCATGGCGTCGCGCATCCGTTGCCCGCCGGCAAACCGATCGTGCCCGTGCTCGACGATGGCACCTCGCTCGAGGCGTACATGGCTGCGCACCATGTGGCAGGCATCATGGTCCTGCAGGACGGCAGGGTGCGGCTTGAGCGTTACGGGCTCGGCGCTGATGCCCGGACGCGCTGGACATCGTTCTCCGTCGCGAAGTCATTCACATCGACGCTTGTTGGCGCCGCGTTGCGCGATGGGGCGATCCATTCGCTCGATGACAAGGTCGTGCGTTACATCCCCGAAGTCGCGGTGGGCGCATACCGTGATGTCACGGTTCGCCAGTTGCTGACGATGACCTCGGGCGTGCGCTGGAACGAGGATTACAGCGATCCGCACTCGGATGTGGCGCAGATGTACGAGGGCCGCCGCGTGCCCGGTGAACCCTTGCTGGTGACCTACATGGCACCGCTGCCGCGCGAGTTCGCGCCGGGCGAACGCTGGGGGTACAAGACCGGCGAAACCGACCTGGTCGGCATCCTCGTCAACCGGGCGACCGGGAAGACGCTGGCTGCATACCTTTCGGAAAAAATCTGGCGTCCTTACGGCATGGCGAACGATGCGCTGTGGCTGAAGGATGCGATCGACGGTACGGAAGCGGGTGGTTCGGGCGTGTCGGCCACGCTGGGCGACTATGCGCGCCTCGGCCAGTTCCTGCTCGACGGCGGCATGGCCGGCGGGCATGCCGTGCTTGCGGACGGCTGGCTGGCCGATGCCACGAAGAAACATGCGGATATCGGCGCACCTGGGCGTGGTTACGGCTACCAGTGGTGGACGTGGGACGACGGGGCTTTTGCCGGCATCGGCATCTTCGGCCAGCTGCTCTATGTCGACCCGGCGCGCCACCTCGTCATCGTGCAGCTGGCGGCGTGGCCGGTGGCCACGGACGATGCGCAGGCGAAGACGCGCGGCGATTTCGTACGAGCCGTGACCCATGCCATCGACGCCCAGCCGTAAGGGGTACAATCGGGGCTCCCCCACCCCAGGCCTTCCCCCATGCCGCTTTCCTGGAACGAACTGACCTGCACGCCGGACGAAGAAGCGATCAAGTCGCTCGCGGCATCGTGGGAATGGCAGATCGGTAAAGACTTCACGCCGCTGCTGTTCACCGCGCTGGGCGACATGTTTTACCAGAGCGACAAGGGCGAGGCGGTGTACTGGCTGAACACCGGCACGGCGGAAGTCGAGCGCGTGGCGGACAACGTCGACGCATTCAACCAGCAGCTGCGCGAAGAGATCGCCGACGAATGGCTGTTGCCGCCGCTGGTCGAGGCACTGATCGAGGCCGGCAAGGTCTGCGCGGAAGGCGAGTGCTACACGTACGTGACGCTACCGGTCTTCGCCGAGGGCGAGTACACCGTCGAGAACTTCAACCCGGTTCCGGCGCGCGAGCACTTCGAGCTCACCGGCTCGGTCCTGCAGGAGCTGCAGGATCTCCCCGACGGCACGAACGTCAACATCGATATCACCCACTAAAACCTGTGGGAGCGGGGGGGGGGGCGGGGGGGGGTGGGGGGGGGCCCCCCCCCCCCCCCCGCCCGCGCCCACCCCCCGTTGTTTTTTATCTGCGAGGTAGTGTTAAAACACAGCAGGGGGGGGGTTTATTTGGTTCGAAG
>NZ_JBVJMK010000007.1:267233-273211 GCF_055584245.1 Luteibacter sp. NPDC104163 | reverse complement strand
ATGTTTGTAGCACTACAGCGGTGTCGTCAACGCCGGCGGGGTGGGGTCACCCCTTGTGTGCCCTCCCGTGGGGGGGGGGGGGGGGGGGGGGTGGGGCCCCCCCCACCCCCCCCCCGCCCCCCCCCCCGCTCCCACAAGGGTAGGCAACACAGGTGTTCCCGACACCCGGCTTCGTTGCACTACCCGGATTTCGTGCAAGACTCTGCTTCAAGACATGGGATGTGTTGGGGGTAAGCAGGGGCATGGTTGCACTGTGGGCTATCGTGGGCGCCATCATCGGCGGGGTGGTCGGGCAAAGCTTTGCCGGGGCCGTCGCCGGGCTTGCCATTGGCGTGCTCTGGTCGCGCCTGCTGGATACGCGGCGCGAGCTGGATGAATTACGTGCGCAGGTAGGAATCGCCCGGGTGCCTGGTGCGTCCACACCGGCCGCGCCCGCTGGTCGGGCAGACATCCCGGACCAGCCGGCCGATGCCTACCAGGCCTGGCCAGACACCCCGAGGCCGGCGGCTTCGTCGTCGACGCCGCAGGCCTCCGCGTCGACGACCCGGCCCGAGCCACCGCCACTGCGGCCGCAGCCGGCCTCCGCATCGCTGCCGCCCGACGAACGCGGCGCGTACCCGCCCGCCTCGCAGACGCCTCCGCCCGCGGCCCGTCCGCCGGCGCCACCACCCGCGTGGCAACCGGTCGAGCCTGCGGGCCCGTCAGCCATCGAGCGTCTGGTCGATACGGCGAAGCGCTGGTTCACCGAGGGCAACGTGCCGGTGAAGGTCGGCATGCTCGTCCTGTTCGCCGGTATCGCCGCCTTCCTCAAGTACGCCGCCGACCAGGGCCTGTTGCACGTGCCGATCTCGGTACGGCTCAGCATCGTGGCGATTGCCGCAATCGCCGGCGCGGTGTTTGGCTGGATGCAGCGCGATACGCGCCGTTCGTTCGCCCTGTCGCTGCAGGGCGGTGCGCTGGGCGTGCTGGTGATGACGGTGTTCGCCGCCTATCGCCTTTACGGCCTGATCGATTCGCTGCCGACGTTCGTGCTGCTCGTGATCTTCGTGGGTTGCATGGGCATCCTCGCGGTGCTGCAAGATTCGCTCGCACTCGCCGTGCTCGGCCTCATCGCCGGCTTCGCCGCGCCGATCATCGCGTCGAGCGGGCAGGGCAACCACGTCGCGCTGTTCTCGTACTACGCGGTGCTCAACCTCGGCATCCTCGGTATCGCCTGGAAGAAGGCCTGGCGGATCCTCAACGTACTCGGCTTCGTCGGTACGTTCGGCGTCGGCACCGCGTGGGGCGTGCTGGCGTATCGCCCTGAATTCTTCGGCAGCACCGAGCCGTTCCTCGTGCTGTTCTTCCTGCTTTACGTCGCCGTGCCCTGGCTGCACGTGCTGCGCTCGCCGCGGCCGGATCGCGCGATCCTCGATGGTTGCCTGATGTTCGGCACGCCCATCGTCAGCCTGCTGCTGCAGGGCGCGTTGCTCGACTGGCGTCCGATGCCGCTGGCGGTGTCGACGCTGATCGCCGCGGCGCTATATGTCGCCATCGCGTTCGCCGTGCGCAAGCGTGAGGACATGCGCCTGCTGCGCGAGACCTGGGCGGTGCTGGCGGTCGCGTTCGCGACGCTTGCCGTGCCGCTTGCGCTGAGCGCCAGTGTCACCGCGTGCGTGTTCGCACTGGAAGGCGCCGGCCTCGTCTGGCTGGGCTTCCGCCAGCAGCGGCGCCTGTCGCGCTGGGCGGGCCTGGCGCTGCAGGTATTCGCGGCCTTCGCGTGGATCGCGGCCGATTTCTTCAACAACCATTACCTGAAGACGCCGTTCCTCAACGCCTACTTCCTGAGCGCCATGCTCATGACCGCCGGCGGCGTCGCCTGCCTGTGGCAGTACGACCGGCACAGCATATCGAAGGGCGTGGGTAGCCTGGTGCGGGTGTGGCTGCTCGTGTGGAGCGTCGCCTGGTGGTTGTTCGCGGTCACCGGCGAGCTCTATACGTTCGTCCAGGCCGAGAGCGAGCGCTGGGCGGGCTGGATGGCCTTGCTGGCGGTTACCGGCCTGGTGCTGGCAGTGATGAACGGCCGGGCGCGCAAGCTCGACCTCGGCCTGATGCTCGCCTGGTCGGCGCCGCTGGCCCTGGCTGTCACTGCGGCGATGGCGCCCTATGCCGACGCATACGACATCCAGGTCTTCGCGGGCTGGCCGCTCGTCGCCGTGGTCGTCGCGGCAGTGACCGGCTGGTTCACGCTACGCGCCATCGCTACGCACGACGTGGCGGCGATCACCGCGCAGACGCTGTGGTGGGTCCGCTGGCTCGCGCTGATCTACACCGCCACGCATATCGCGTTCGGCTTCCGCCCGGCGGTGGGCGATGGCTGGCTGCTGATCGCCTATGTCGCGCCCACGCTGCTCGTTACGAAGCTCGCGTTGTGGTGGCCGCGCGCGATCACGCCGCCACTCAGCATGCATGCCGCGGGCATCCGTCGTGTGGTGGGTATCGGTGGCCTGGGCCTGAGCCTGTTGATCGGCGCGTTCGCGCTCGCCATCGACGGGAACCCGAGCCCGTTGCCCTTCATCCCGGTGCTCAACCCGGTCGAACTCGTGCTCGTCGCGGTGTTCGGGCTGCTCGCCCGTGCGCTGTGGGATGACGAGACCCCGGCGGGCTGGCGCGCCGTGCGCCCGGCGGTGCTCGCCGTCGCCTTCTTCATCATCGCCACCAGCATGACCCTGCGCGCCGTGCATCACCTGGGCGGCGTGCCCTGGGATGAACACATGCCTGCCTCCAGCCTGGCCGAATTGTGGCTTACGGTGGTGTGGAGCGTGACAGGCGTCGTCGCCTGGGTGCTGGGCTCGCGAAGGGGACAACGGTTGCTGTGGATGGCGGGGGCGGCGTGCATGGCGATCGTGCTGGCCAAGCTCCTGCTCATCGACCGCGGCCACCTCGGCAACCTGTTCGGCATCGCATCCTTCATCGCCTATGGCCTGCTCTGCACGGTCATTGGTTACCTCGCACCCGCACCGCCAAGGCAGGCAACATCGAATGCTCCGGAGTCAAAGCATGCGCCGTGATGGACGCTTCGGCCTGTTCGTGATTTACGTGGCCGCGCTCACCGCGGCCCTTGCACCGGCGCATGCCGGCGGTGAACCACTCTATGCCTACGGCTGGCCGGTGAATGTGCCGACCGGCGCGAGCGCCTACCTGCTCGAACTGCCGCAGGAAGCCTATGCGTGGGCACGCCCCGACGCTGGCCTTGCCGATGTGGTGGTCGTGGACGCCAACGGCCGTGAAGTCGCGGTCGGTCCGTACGAGGCCGCGGCGCCTACCTCGCACCCGATGACGCTGGATGCGCCATTGCTGCCCGTGCCGAATGGGTCCGATGGCGTGGCAGGTCCCAGCATCCGCCGCACCACCACGGGCGACATCCTGATCGAACCCGGTGCCGCCGCGGCGACCGGCAAGGTGCACGAGTGGCTGTTCGACGCGCGCCATGCGATCGCGGCCGAACGCCTGGAATTTCCGCCCACGCAGGGCGACGTGAAGCTCAGCGTCGATATCGATGCCAGCAACAACCTGCAGGACTGGCAGGTGCGTGTCGTCGGTGCGTCCATCGTCATGCTCGGCCACGGCGATGGTTCCGTGGATGCGCGCGTGGTGAAGCTCGATGGCCCCGCCGCGCGTTACTACCGCGTGCGCACGCAGAGCGACGATGCGCCGTGGGGTGAGGGCGCGAAGGTCACGCTCTCCGGCAGCGTCGTCGATGCCGCCGCACGCGACGAAGCGAAGCGCATGTGGCTGGACGTCGCCAACACCAGCGCCGACGTCAGCGGCGGTGGCATGAATTACGACTACAAGCTGCCTGCTGCGCTGCCGGTCAGCGCGATCCGCGTCACGCTCGGCAGCGGCGACAGCGTCGCGCGGCTCGAAGTGATCTCGGTGAATGGCGCGGTGAGCGGCGACAACCTCGGCACGATCGTCGTGACGCCAGGCCAGGACGACACCCGCCCGCTCGGCGTCTCCCCGCAGCGCCGCGAGCTGATACGCCTGCACTCCGCGACTTCGCTGCGCAGCCCGCCGAAGCTCAGCGTCGGCTGGCGGCCGGATCGCTTCGTGTTCCTTCCCGAAGGCACGCCGCCGTATCGCCTGCAGGTCGGCAGCGCCGCCGCCCGCCGCGCGGCATGGCCGGTCGACGACGCCATCGCCGCGCTCCGCACCCGCAACGGCGCCGCCTGGCGCCCCGAGCCGGTGACCCTCGGCCCCGGCCACACCCTCGCCGGCGACAAGGCCCTCACCACCCAGGCCCCGTTCGACTGGACCCGCCCACTGCTGTGGATCGTGCTGCTGCTAGGCGCCGCCCTGGTGGTAGGCATGGCCGCGGCCTTGCTACGCAAGCCGCCCCCGCCCCCAGAAGACCCATAACCCCGTAGGAGCCCACCCTGTGGGCGACATCTTTCGCGAAAGAACCACAAGGCCTGCGGCGATGAGGCGAAAGGCGTCGCACACAGGGTGGGCTCCTACGGGGCGTGGCATCACCGGCAACGCACGGTCAAACGCGCGATAATGGCGTCATGCCGTCTTATTCCTCCCCCGGCCTGTTCGCCGAACCCGAAGCCTTGAAGCCCCTTGCCGAGCGCATGCGCCCGCGCGGTCTTGATGAGATCGTGGGCCAGCAGCGCGTGGTGGGCGAGGGCAAGCCGCTGCGCCGCGCGCTGGAAGCAGGGCGGGTGCATTCGATGATCCTGTGGGGACCGCCCGGTTGCGGCAAGACCACACTCGCGCTGCTCGTCGCGCGCTACGCCGACGCCGATTTCCGTGCGATCTCTGCCGTGATGAGCGGTTTGCCCGATGTGCGCAAGTCACTCGCCGAGGCGGAAGGTAATTTCGCCCAGGGCCGTCGCACCGTGCTGTTCGTGGACGAGGTGCACCGCTTCAACAAGGCACAGCAGGATGCGTTCCTGCCGTACATCGAACGCGGCGTCATCATCTTCGTCGGCGCGACCACCGAGAACCCTTCGTTCGAACTGAATTCCGCGTTGCTCTCGCGCTGCCGCGTGCACGTGCTGGATGCGGTAAGCCCCGACGACATCGTAGCCGCGCTGCGCCGCGCGCTCGACGACAGCGAGCGTGGCCTCGGTGAACTCAAGCTCGATGTCGCCGACGCGACGCTGAAACTGATTGCCTCGGCCGCTGATGGCGATGTGCGCCGCGCGCTCACGCTGCTCGAAATCGCCAGCGAACTCGCCGATGGCGGCAAGATCGACGACGCCACGCTGGAACAGGTGCTCGCCGACCGCACGCGCCGCTTCGACAAGAGCGGCGAGCAGTTCTACGACCAGATCTCGGCGCTGCATAAATCGGTGCGCTCCTCCGACCCCGATGCCGCCGTGTACTGGCTCACCCGCATGCTCGATGGCGGCTGCGATCCGCTCTACCTCGCCCGGCGCATGACCCGCATGGCGGTGGAAGACGTCGGCCTGGCCGAACCGCGGGCGTGGCGCATGGCGCTCGATGCCTGGGATACCTACGAACGCCTCGGCAGCCCCGAAGGTGAACTCGGCCTCGCCCAGCTCGCCATCTGGCTGGCGATCGCGCCGAAGAGCAACGCCGCGTACATGGCCTACAACAAGGCCAAGGCCGTGGTGAAGCAGATGGGCACGCTCGACGTCCCCATGCACCTGCGCAATGCACCGACGAAGCTGATGAAAGGCCTCGGCTACGGGCAAGGCTACCAGTACGACCACGACGCCGAAGGCGGCGTCGCGCTCGACCAGGTCTGCCTTCCCGACGAACTCGTCGGCACGACCTTCTACGAACCCGTCGACCGCGGCCTGGAGCTCAAGCTCCGCGAAAAGCTAACAGCCCTCCGCGCGGCCCGCGCAGCAGCCCGCGAAAAGTAGCCCCTCTCACCCTCGTGGGAGCGGGGGGGGGGGGGGGGGGGGGGGGGGGGGGGCGCCCACCCCCCCCCCCCCCGCGGCCCCACACAGGCCCACCCAAACGCC
>NZ_JBVJMK010000007.1:266292-267223 GCF_055584245.1 Luteibacter sp. NPDC104163 | reverse complement strand
ACGCAGCCCGCGAAATGACGCACCCCTCACCCGGGGGGGTGCGCGCTTGCGCGCGATGGGTGCTAGCCGCAAGCCCCATCGCGCGCAAGCGCGCTCCCACAACAGGGCCCACAACAGGGCCCACAACACCGCCCGCAACCCCTGCCAAATGGCCGATTTCCCGCCGGCCCGCGCGGTCGTACCCTCGGGCCACCAGCCACGGGAGAGCCGCCATGCGTATCGCCATCGCCACCCTTATTGGCGGCCTGATCATGTTCTTCTGGGGCGCGTTCGCGCACATGGTGCTGCCGCTGGGGGAGATGTCCATGCGCGCACCCACCGATGAAAATCGCCTGCTCGAAACGATGCGAACCGCCTTGCCACAGGAGTCGGGTGTCTACGTGATCCCGCACTTCGATCCATCGATGCGCAGCGATGACAAGGCCTTGCAGGCCTACATCGCCAAGAACGAAGCCAACCCTTACGCCTTCATCGTGTACCAGCCGGAAGGGCGCAACCCGATGGCGATGGGCCACAACCTGTTCCACCAGTGGCTCAGTGACACTGCGGCCGCACTGATCGTCACGCTGATCCTCGGCGCCGCCGGCGCAAGCTTCGGCCGCGGCCTGATGTTCGGTATCGGCTTCGGCATCTTCACCTGGCTAACCCTCAGCGTGCCGTTCTGGAACTGGTACCGATTCCCGGCACCGTTCACGTTTGCCTACCTCATCGAACAGGTCGTCGGCTGGCTGCTAGCCGGCGCAGCGATCGGCTGGTGGCTAGGCCGCAAACGCGCAAGAACCACGTTGTAAAGAGCCTTGTGGGAGCGGGGGGGGGGGCGGGGGGGGGGGGGGGGCCCCCCCCCCCCCCCCCCCCCCGCCCCCCCGCCCCCCCCCCCCCCGGGGGGGCGCGGCCGGGGGGCCGGGCCCCCCCCCGCCCGGCGGGCCCCGCG
>NZ_JBVJMK010000007.1:66896-266282 GCF_055584245.1 Luteibacter sp. NPDC104163 | reverse complement strand
TGTGGTGGTTTTTAACCGGGCCGCCCCCCTCCCAACCCCCACCCCCGCCCTCCCCGTAGGTGGGGGGCGCCGCCGGCCCCCCGGGGGGCCCCCCCCCCCCCCCCCCCCCCCCCCCCCCCCGCTCCCACAACCGCCTTGTTATCTCGATACAAATCATGGCGATTGTTTCTTAAGCAAAAATACGCCACCGTTGGCACCAGCCCCCGGGTCGAGGATCGCTTGGTGCACCGCGTCAACGTTACTCATTTCTTCCCCTTTCCCGCGGAAAGGGTGTTCCAGGCCTGGCTGGATCAGGACACCGTGGGCGAATGGCTGTTCGCAACGCCCGAAGGCGAGATGATCGAGATCGCGCTGGATCCCAAGGTGGGCGGCAGCTACCGTATCGTTGAACGCCGTGAGGATGGCGACATCCTCCACACCGGCGTCTACGAACGCATCGACGCGCCGCACGACCTCGAGTTCACTTTCTCCGTCCCGAAATACGACCCCGGCTCGGTGCACGTGCATATCCACATCGCCAGCACGCCGGGCGGCTGCGAGCTCAACCTCACCCATGAGGTGGAAGAGCAGTGGCTCAAGCCCAGCACGCACGGCTGGCAGACGATCCTGAGCAACCTCGAAGCCACGCTGTAACCCTGTGGGAGCGCGCTTGCGCGCGATGGGTCTGGCGGCAAGCACCCATCGCGCGCAAGCGCGCTCCCACAACAGCCAGGCGCACGGCCTAGTTGACAGCACCCGCCTCGTGCGCGCATTGAAGGGCCTACACCCCTGAGCTACGAGGCCCACGATGGACGACGTACTCATCACCGGCGCAGGCCCCACGGGCCTGGTGCTCGCCCTCTGGCTCACTGCCCAGGGCATCAAGGTCCGCATCATCGACAAGAAAGATGGTCCTGGGGATACCTCGAGGGCCATGGTGGTGCAGGCGCGCACGCTGGAGCTTTACCGCCAGCTCGACCTCACCGAAACCATCATGGCCGCCGGCCATCGCATGGTGGCGATCAACATGTGGACCCGTGGCAAGCATGCCGCGCGCCTTCCATTGCAGGATGCCGGCGCGGGTATCTCGCCGTATCCCTCGCCGCTGATGTACCCGCAGGATCACCATGAACGCGTGCTCGGCCAGCGGCTCGAAAGCATGGGCGTCACGATCGAGCGGCAGACCGAACTCGTCTCGCTGGAGCAGGGCGCGGATAGCGTTACGGCGCGCATCCGTCGCGTCGATGGCAGCGAAGAAACCACCACCGCGCGCTACATCGCCGGTTGTGACGGTGCGCGTTCCACCGTGCGCGAGCAACTCGGCATCGGCTTCGAAGGTGGTACGTATCGCTCGGTGTTCTACGTCGCCGACGTGAAGCTCGAGGGGTTGAAGAATCCCGACGAAGGTAGCGTCTCGCTGGAGAACAACGACTTCGTCCTGATGCTGCCCTACGACAGCAACGGCCGCGCACGCCTGATAGGCACCGTCAGCGATGAGCGCGCCGAAACCGCTGAAAAACTCACCTTCGACGATGTGCGCCAGGACGCGATCGGCCGCGTCGGCGTCAAGGTCGAAGAGGTCACGTGGTTCTCCAGCTACCGCGTGCATCACCGCGTCGCGGAGACCTTTCGCCGCGATCGCGTCTTCCTCCTCGGTGATGCCGGCCATGTGCACAGCCCGGCAGGCGGGCAGGGCATGAACACGGGCATCCTCGATGCGATCAACCTGGCGTGGAAACTCGCCGCCGTATTGCGCGGCGACGCACCCGATCCCTTGCTCGACACCTACGTGAAGGAACGCCAGGGCTTCGCCCACCAGCTGGTCCAGACCACCGACCGCGGTTTCTCCCTTATGACCTCCGGCGGCAGCCTGGCCAACTTCCTGCGGGTGAACGTGATGCCCTACGCGGCACACGTGGCCTTCGAGATGGCAGCGGCGCGGCGGGCGATGTTCAAGCTGATCTCGCAGACCGAGCTGGCCTACCACGACAGCGGCCTGAGCGATGGCGAAGCGGGGAAGGTGAAGGGCGGCGACCGGCTGCCGTGGGTGCGGATGGGCGACAAGGACAACTATGGCCCGCTGGAGCGGATCGGCTGGCAGGTACACGTGTATGGCGAGCCCCGGCCCGAGCTCATGGCCTGGTGCCTGCACCGGGGCGTGGCGCTGCGCGACTTCGGCTGGGAACCCGAGTTCGAGAAAGCCGGCCTGGCCGAGAACGCCGCCTACCTCCTGCGCCCCGACACCTGGGTGGCGCTGGCCGAGCCGGATGGCTCCGTGGAGGCCCTGGAGCGGTATTTCGAGAGCCACGGCCTGAAAAGCGGAGGGGCCAAAGCCGGGGAGGCCATGCGATAATCAAAGACCGCCTACCACGGACAGAACCACCATGCTGGATCCCGCACTCCTGCGCGGCCGCCTCGCCGAAACGGCAGAACGCCTCCGCGCCGCCCGCAATTTCCCCCTCGATGTCGCCACGATCGAGCGGCTGGAATCCGAGCGCAAGGCCCTCTCCACGGAGACCCAGGAGCTGCAGAACCTGCGTAACACCCGTTCCAAGGCCATCGGCCAGGCGAAAGCCAAGGGTGAGGACGTGGCGCCGCTCATGGCCGAAGTGGCCGGCATCGGCGACAAGCTGAAGGCCAACGAGCAGGCCCTGGCCGATGTGCAGGCCAGGCTGGCCGAGATCGCCGAGGGCATCCCGAACCTGCCGGACGCCGCCGTGGCGATCGGTAAGGACGAGACCGAGAACGTCGAGATCCTCCGCTGGGGCCACGCCCGGGCGTTCGATTTCGCGGTGAAGGACCATGTGGACCTGGGTGCCCGCCACGGCTGGCTCGATGCCGACGCCGGCGCCAAGCTCAGCGGCGCGCGCTTCACCGTGCTCCGCGGCCAGCTCGCCCACCTGCACCGTGCGCTCGCCCAGTTCATGCTGGACCTGCACACCACGCAGCACGGCTACCTTGAACACAACATCCCGCTGATCGTGAACGCCGACGCCATGTACGGCACCAGCCAGCTTCCGAAGTTCGAGGAAGATCTGTTTGGCGTGCAGGTGGATGACAAGAAGCGTTACCTCATCCCGACCTCGGAAGTGGCGCTGACCAACCTCGTCCGCGACAGCATCGTCGAAGCCGACCAGCTGCCGATGCGCCTCACCTCGCACTCCATGTGCTTCCGCGCCGAAGCCGGCAGCTACGGCCGCGATACCCGCGGCATGATCCGCCAGCACCAGTTCGAGAAGGTCGAGATGGTGCAGGTCGTCGCGCCCGAAGCCTCGATGGATGCCCTTGAGGAAATGGTCGGCCACGCCGAGACCGTCCTGCAGAAGCTCGGCCTGCCGTACCGCAAGGTCATGCTCTGCACCGGCGACATGGGCTTCGCCGCCGCCAAGACCTACGACCTCGAAGTCTGGCTGCCCAGCCAGAACACCTACCGCGAAATCAGCAGCTGCTCCAACTGCACCGACTTCCAGGCCCGCCGCATGCAGGCCCGCTGGCGCAACCCGGCAACCGGCAAGCCGGAGCTGGTGCACACGCTCAACGGCTCGGGCCTGGCCGTCGGCCGCACCCTTGTCGCCGTGATGGAGAACTACCAGCAGGCGGATGGGAGTATTGAGGTGCCTGAGGTGCTGCGGCCGTATATGGCGGGGATTGAGGCGATTAGCTGACGGACCTAGTGGTGTCAGCGCATACGAACATTCTGTGCGCTGACTACCTACCACGATTTCTCGCATGACCCTTGCCGAGCGCGTGTCGCTGGAGGCGCATAGCCGCGAGAAGAAAACCTCTAGAAAAAAGGTGTTCGCGCAGATCGAGCTCTTCGCCCAGGGCGCAACTCGGTAGCCTCCCTTCGACACTCGAAGGAGGTTCGGCGTTGCCCATACATTTCATGCCGAAGGCTGGCGCGATCCTGATGTGCGACTACCCGTCGTGCTTTGTTCCGCCCGAGATGGTGAAGTCGCGTCCCGTTATCGTGATCGGCCCGGCGTTGCCGGGGCGGAGCGATCTAGTGACGGTTGTTCCGATCAGCGGATCGTCGCCGAAGGTGATCTTCGACTACCACTGCGAGCTCCCCGCTGACGTACTCCCGGCCTTCATGCGTCTGGATGGCAAGCCGCGGTGGGCCAAGTGCGACATGGTGAACACTTTGTCGCTTGCGAGGCTGCGCCCAGTTCGCGCTCCGCGGGATTCGAAGACACGCAAACGCAGCTTCGAATACTTGTTCCTCCCAGCATCGTTGCTGGAGCGTGTTCGGAAGGGTGTGGCTAGATCTTTGGGAATTTCCGTAGAGCAATGAATTTGCTATAGAAAGTGCTGGAGAACGGCGCTATCATGTCCATGTCTTGCCGGCTTAGTCCGGCTCTTAAGGCCACCAATAGATCGGTGGCAGGACCAGCGAGGCGATGACAAGCCTGCCGGTTCTCGTTCCACGGCCCCGCTTCGGCGGGGCTTTGTCTTTTCAGGCTTGCCAATGAGGTCCAGCCTGACCGGGCGGCAGCCATTGGCGGAGGCGTTCAGGTACAATCGTCGCCCCGGGACAAGCCCGGTGTGCCACGTTCGACCCCAGCTGCAACGGCTGGATGCTGAAAATACGGAGAGATGGCCGAGTGGTTTAAGGCAGCAGTCTTGAAAACTGCCGTAGGTGTAAGCCTACCGTGGGTTCGAATCCCACTCTCTCCGCCAACAGGTTTTTTATCCAAGTAAATCAGTTGGTTATAAGATTTCTGGAAAAAGCCAATCGGGACACATTTCGGGACACATCGAGTCCCTTATGCGCATCCCGCACTACCTCATCAAAGCCCCCTCCGGCATGTACCACTTCCGCCGGCGCATGCCCGTCTTGCTGCAGGCCATGCTGGGACGACCTACCATCAAGCGCAGCCTGCAAACGCGCGATGTCGCTGTTGCCCGCGACCTCGCCCTTGCACTTTGGCGTGCGTATGATGAGCTCCATCAGCATGTGCGGATGGCTTGTATGGCAGGGATGACCAGGGAAACGAAGTTGCTTCTCGAGCGGCTCAAGAAGCAGGGCACTCACTACCGGCTCGTCACCAGACCTGATGGCACGATTGAGGTGGAGGCAAACGGTCCCGAGGACCATGCGTTGGCCAAGTCGATGATTGAATCGATTGGCGACATGCGAAAAGAAGCCATCGTGCAGCAGTGGATGCTGGAACAAGGGTATTCGCTGGACAGTCCGCCTCCGGCAGCACCCGCGCAGCACGCACCGTCATGCGCAGCGACGGATACCGCATCGAGATGTTCACGGCCTTCGACGTTGTGGGCCTCCCGTGGGCACGCGGTGACGAGCGCCGGGTCTGGGTCGCCCTGGTCACTGCCACGAGAGATGCCACCCGGGAGATTATCCGCCGTGCCGATGCCGAGACGTTGCGGATTGTCTACGCGGAGACCCTGCCTGAGGCGACTGCACCCGTCCCGCCGCCCAGGACCCTCTAGCTGATACGGGGATCAAGCCCCGGACGCGCATGATCCCCATGAGGGTTTATTGCTCCCAACACTGGAGCAACGCCCTGACCCGCAAGACCGACCCGGCCGCTCGTGCCAACCGGGGACACACGACTTCCCGCCGCAAGCCCGCGTCCACCAGACCCACCCGAACGCGCGGCTTCCAGGCCGACCGAACGGTCGGCGAGGAAACATGGCTGACGCCTCGCTGGCTGCTCGACGCCCTCGACCTGCCGAACGTTGCCGACGTCGACCTCCTTTCCGCGCCGTGACGTGGAGCACCCACCGCCGTCAACGCAGGTCTGGATATGGAACCGAATCCGGTCCTCGGGGGGGAAGTGCCCGAGGCATAAGCGCATGTCGCGGCTTTTGTTCAAGACGGTTCAAGATTGTCATGCGACGGTTGGAGCGCCTCCGTCCGGGAACCTGCGAAAGAGCGCCATGAAGACTTGTTCAGTGTGTGCTGCGGCGATTTCGTCGGACGAACCTTGTGTTCGTTGCGCTGCGATGGAAGGGTCCATCGATTCGCAATCGAAGGAAACACGCCGGCAGGATACGCATCCTGGGGGTGCGGACGCCAAACTACACGTCGCATTAGGGCTGTCGGCGGCCATTGGCGCTATCGTGGCCTGGTTCTTCCGGCCGGTATCCATTCTTGTCCCTGCCGTCGTGTTTGCCATCACCGCGTTGCTGTATTTTCGCAACAGTGGCCGCAAACCGGCGCGAGTGGCAAAATCCGATTGGGTGGCGCTTCTTGGCGAAAGCACGCTTGCGCTGCTGTGCGCGGCCGCCGGTGCGCTTTCATTCGAAGCCATTTTGCTCGCGGTCGTCGCTGTGAGCGCTTTTCTTTTGCAGGTACGCGGCCAAAAGGCCGCGTAACAAGCTACATGCATGACGCTACTGTCCTGAGCTTTCCTCATGCACGTGCTCTACGTTTGATGACCGGGACCAAGGAACGAGTACGAGCGCACTCTGGCCATCCCGACTTTGCATAAAAGCATAGCCCGGCAGGATCGCGCCGACAGCAGATTCAGGGGGGCAGGGCGAAAGCCTGCACTGCATCCCCGCTTCCGGTGCGTAACCCGCCATGGCCCCCCGCAGCAATGACCACGTACTGGCGGCCGTCGGCACCGATGTAGGTGATGGGTGTGGCCTGGCCGCCGGCGTGATGGCCGACACCAGATGATCGACCTGGCCCCGGACGGTGATGGTTTGGGCGTCGCAGGTGCGGTACTGGCCGTAGCCGAGAAGGTCGGGCGCAAGGATCGCCCCGCCGTCGGTGAGCTCGGCAAACTGCAGGTGGCCGATGAATCCGTGGATGAGCACGATCGGAAGGCGAGGCGGCGAGGAGGTCATGCCACTGTATCGGCATGGCCGCGATCTACCTTTAAGCGACCTGCCGGGGCCCGGACCCGCACGGCGCGCCGACTCACCGGGCTCGTTCGGGGGCGGCCACGGCCGTTGTGGGATGCGTAACCCGCAGAACCCGTGTGGACACAGGCTACTAGACCCCGCGGTCAGTACAGTCCAAGCGTGCTCAGCCGATCCATCGCCAGCGCGAGGTCTTGAAGGCAACCCTCGAGCCGGCCAGCGCCGGGCGCAACCAGGCATAAACAATGGACCGTCCGCTTTGCCGCGCGGGTCACATCGCCGTGGCCCAAGGCTTCGGCCTCGCTGGCGACCCGTGCGGCTCGAAACAGCGCCTCTTCGCTGTCCCCGGCGCGCACGGATGTTGCCAGCATGCCGGCCTCGTGAACGATCTTCTCCAATGACACGCATCGCTCCCGTATGGCCGTGGCCACCGGACGCCCCCATTTGCACTCTAGCGGGCGACGGCGCCGGCGATGTGTAGCAGGGATTCACAGACGTGAGCACGTAACGTATTCCCGTCCCATGGGGCGTGGGACGCACCTGGAAGCGCGACGAGCGACGGCAAGACCGACGATATTGATGAAATCGGCAGCTTTGCTGAGGTCGTCTACTGTCGGTCGACCGCGCGCGGGCCGTAGGTGCAAGCGTGCAACGCATCACGGGTTGTACCCTGCATAGCGCGCAAGGCACCGCAGCGCCCAAGCGCGGGGGAGGGCGATGCACCCAGAGGAACTACAGCAATGTCGGCATACGGAACTCGCCCGTGTCCTGCATGAATTGCGATCCTCCGGCATCGCCCGATTGGGTGATCAGGCACGCGCCCTGCACGTGGGCAGCCGGTTTCTGGGCGACATGATGGATGGCGCGCCGAGCCCGGACGTCTTCGCGCGGGAAGTTGAGCTTGTGATGCGCAAGCGCGAAGGATGGATGGACAGCTCGGACGGTTGACTGGCTGCATTCGGCGGAAATGTGCCCAGCCGCACCGAGATGAATCCCGATTCCTCCGGAACGCAGTGTGCAGCAACGGATGCGTGGCGGGGGAACAACTCGGTGCACCAGTGACGCAAAATACGCGATTTCAGCACTTCTGGTGAACTCATTGCTCCAGCCGTCCGGCTGCCCGCCAGCCGCCGCCGGTATCCGTCATTCTCCCATGCGCAAAGGGGCGCGGCCTTATCGGTCCAGAACGCAACGGTGGCGCCTGTCCAGCCAGCCCCGAGGGCGGTGCATGATCCACTCTATCTCCCGGGCGAAGGCGTCTGTCAGGGGTGCGCCGGCCAGGAGCGCATCCACGCGGTCCGCCGTCAGGCCGCCGAGTGCGTCGGCTTGTGCGTCACGAGTGCGCAGTCCTTCGCGTTGCAATTGCTCAATCAGCCGGCGCAGGTTGGCCAGTCGACGCAACTGCAACGGGAGGGGGTCAACAAGGGGAGGACAAGCAACGAGCATGGCACCGTTTTACCCCCGGCGTCCGCGCCGCGCTGCCGCAAAAACGGCACCAGCGCCCCCGCCTGTGGATCGTCCGGCGCTTTGCAAGCGGTAAGCTGCGTTCCGGGTGTGAAGCATTTGCGGATATTTCCGCCCGGCTTTGCCGCGGATGACCCTCACAGCATCTTTGCGCTGGGCCCGGCAGGGTCGTGGCTTCCATAGCGTGTGCGGGAGCAACTCATGAAGCGAGGCGGGTGTCGTTGTGGCGAGGTATCCTTCGTCGTGCAGGGTGACCCATTGCGATGCGGCTTGTGTCATTGCCTGGATTGTCGAAAGCGTTCCGGCGCACCGTTTTTGCTGTTTGTGGTCTTCCCCGCAGCACATGTCGCGGTGCATGGCACACGGGTCGAGGTCGATAGCGCCACCGGGCGGCGCGAAGCCTGCGCCTTGTGCGGCACCGTTGTCCTTTGGGAGGATGAGTCAGCGCAGGAAATCGAGTTGTACGCCGGCCATTTCGACGCACCCGGGCTGTTCGCACCGACCTATGAGCTCTGGGTCAAGCGCCGCGAACCGTGGCTCGCGGCGCTGCCTGTGCCCCAGTACATCGAGAATCGCGCAACGACAACGTAGCCTTTGGCGCGATACCGCCGCCGGGACGGCGTGATGATTCAGGGGTGCCTCGTGAAGCTTGGCCGGGCAGTGCAGGGCGAGATGCGGAAGTCGGAATTGGCGCCTGACGCGCGATCGGCCAGCGGTACCAGAGACATTGGTTGGCGGTAAACGGCAGTAGACAGCGGTCAGCGTGACGGCTGGCCATCTCCCATGTGGCATCGGAACGGCCGTTCAAGTCCAGGCCGGGATGATTTGCGTGTCGTGCCATGTCCCCGCGTGGCGGCTGCCAGGACCGCCAGACCCCTGGCGATATGCTGCGGCTACTGGCGTAACCGAGCAACGGCAGCGAGCGCTTCGCCACGTGCCGCCATGGGCGCGTCATTGACGCGGGTCCGCAAGGGGCGAGCCAATGTCATGCCGTGCTCCTGGCAGGACCGGGAGCTGGGCGTACCCTGTCCAAATGGCCGTTCTGGTGGGAGCTGAGCTGTCCGCGCCGCGGCACTGACCTGGCATTCTGCACCGAACTGCCCCGAGGCGAACGACCCGCGCGTGAGAACGCTCGCCGTCGGCCTCTTAAGTTGCTGCGCCGCTATTCCCTTCGTGACCTTGCAGCGATCCTGGCTGCCTTGGCATGCGCCCCTCAGTGCGTGGAGGGACGCGTGGTGCTCATTGCGCAGGCAGTGCATAGGCCATGACCGCATCGCCCATCTTTGTGCCGAGGGATCCGTGCCCGCCGGCCATGATGACGATGTACTGGCGGCCGTCTTTGCCTTTGAAGCTCATGGGTGTCGCTTGACCACCGGCTGGCAGACGCGCGCTCCAGAGCTGCCTGCCGTCGGTGACGTCGTAGGCCCTGAGATAGTCGTCGATCGCAGCGCCGAAAAACGCGACCCCACCGGCCGTGATCAGCGTACCGCCCTGGCCTGGAACGCCCAATGGCAGTGGTATGCCGAACGGTGCAGTATCACGCGTGGTGCCGTTCTTGTGTTTCCAGATCACCTTTCCGGTCGTCAGATCCACGGCCGATACCCAGCCCCAGGGCGGCGCTTGGCACGGGATGCCCAGGACACTCAACAGCGGGGAAATCTCCACGCCGAACGGTGCTCCCGTATCAGGGTGGACACCCGAACTCTCGCTGGTTGAAGCCTCGCGCTTTGCCACCTCGGTCGCAGGCACCAGGCGGAAGACAAAAGCGAACGAGTTGGGATTGGTGAACGCAATCTGCCGCACCGGATCGACCGATATACCACCCCAGTCGAACACGCCCGCATTGCCTGGGTGAACCAACGTTTCCGTCAGCCCCGGCGGCGTGTAAGGTCCCTCGTAGCGCATCGATTTAAACCGGATGCGACACATCACCTGATCAAACGGGGTCGTGCCCCACATCGCCGCTTCCGTCAACCGCGGCGGATCGTAGTTGAGACGCGAGCGCGGCTGGGTCGGCGCCGTATGATCGCCTGGCGCCGCACCTTGCGCTACGGGCACCTCATCGATAGGGAAGATGGGATGCCCGGTCAGCCGATTGAGCACATAAATGCTGCCCTGTTTGCTGGTCGAAATCAGGGCCGGCTGGACGCCGTTTGGCGTTTTCAGGTCAACCAACGTGGGCTGAGCGCTGACATCCTTGTCCCACAAGTCGTGGTGCGTGAATTGATAGTTCCAGCGCACTTTGCCGGTGGCAATGTCCAGGGCGACCACGCCGGCCGCGTATTTCTCGGCCCCCGCCGTGCGCTGCCCACCCCACGCGTCCGGCGTCTGATTGCCCATGGGCAGATAAACCAGCCCTAAGCCCTCATCGACGCTCATGATTGACCAAACGTTGGGCGAATTGGGGGTGTAGTGCTGGCCAACCGGCAGCGGTGCGGTCTCGTCAGGGTTGCCCGCATCCCAGTTCCACACCAGATGCCCGTCGTGCACATCGAACGCGCGGACGACCCCCGACGCCTCGTGTGTGGAATAGTTGTCGCTCACGTGGCCGCCGATGATCACGAGGTCTTTCGTAATCGCCGGCGGTGAGGTTGAGTAGTAGCCGCCCGGCAGCATGCGCCCGTCCAGGTTATCCGTCAGCAGCTGGACCGTCCCGTTCTCGCCAAAGGTCTTGCAGATTCGGCCGGTATCGGCGTCGAGCGCGATGAGCCGCGCATCGGCCGTCGGCAGGAAGAGCCGGCGAGGACAGTCGGCCGACAGACCGCCAAGGGACGCGTCAGCGGGGACGTAGTCGGCGTCGTTGTGATACGACACCCCGCGGCACGTCATGTGTTCCCACTGTTTGAAACTGCCGTTGGCGCTTTTGATTTTCGGGTCGAAACGCCATTGCTCCCTGCCCGTGGTCGCATCGATGGCAATCACGATGCTGTGCGGAGTACACACATACAGGGTGTCTTTGACCTTCAGCGGGGTGACTTGGTTGGTGATCTCGAGGGGGTCGTCAGGTCCGGGCAAGTCTCCGGTATGGAACTCCCAGGCCACCTGCAGGTTGCCGACATTCTTTGCGGTGATCTGGTGGAGCGGCGAGTATCGCTGGCCAAATGGTGTACCGCCGTATGAATGCCATTCCCCAGGCGCGTCGCCGTCGGGCCCGAGCGTTGCATCGGGAAGGACCGCGTCGAGTCCGCGTGCCAACTGGCCTTTGATGGTCGTTGGCTCGCGGGGAAGACTGATGATCGCTACGATGAATGGAATTGCCAGGCTCACCATCACCGCGGCGCTTGCATAGGGCGCCCGGGACGCCGTGAGACGGCGGCGGACCAGCGGCAGGGTGAGCCAAATGCCAAGGGCGAACCAGACATCCAGGCGGGGCAGAAGCTGCCAGAAATCAACCCCGACCTCGGACAACGCCCACGCCGTGGTGAGGGACAGCATGACGGCGTACAGCCAGAGTGCTGCGGGATGCTTCCGGTAGAGCAGGATGGCGACTGCAATGAGTCCGAGACCAAACAGCAGGTAATAAAGCGACCCGTCCAAAGTCGCCAGGCGAACACCAAGGGCGCCCAGCACAATACCCAGCAGCAGGAACCCTGCCGCCGTGATTGTCAGCACCCAAGACGGAGAGGAAGACGGTGGGAGGTTCAAGGGGTGGCATCCTTGTGCTGGAAAGTGCGCCCGGCGGCGCCGGGTCTGTTTCTGCGCGATATCCATCTGCGTCTTGCTCGGACCTGGGACACGATAATCGCTTCGCAACTGGCGGTCCCTGACGCAGGCCTCCGAGCAACCTTACCGCGAAGCGGCGCCAAAGTAAGCAGGGAAGCTGATGCATCCTCGGCAGCATCCGGCCTGCACAAAAAACGCTCGGATGGAACGCGTCAATTCAGAGGTGGCCGGAGGGTGCCACTCCGTTGGCTCGGAACCGGTTGGCGTCGGGAAAAGGGTTCACGAGGGGGTCTCCCCGCGCGTGCGACGCGGGCCAGGCGGGGGCATCGTCCCCCGCCTGCGCATGCATCAGTCGCGGTTCTTATGGCTCTGAGAACCTGCCTTCGCGTGCTGCTCGCTGCTTCCCCCGCGAGAGGTCCCGCCTGAGGACGGCGTGTTGTCCGACCGCCCCGGACTGTTCTTGTGCGACTGTTCGCCGGCACGCACATGTTGCTCGTGCGAAGCCTTGTCGCCGCCACGATTGCCGGTGTTATTGGAGTTTGCCATTGCTGATCTCCGAGCGCGCATGAGGACGTAGGGAGTTGAGGCGTCGCGCTTTCCGCCGCCGACGGTCTTATTTTTCACAAAAGCAATTGTGGGTCTGTGCGAGCTAGGTAAAGGCGCCGGATACATGCGTGAAGTGCGACGGTGTCCTCGCCAAAGACACGTGATGACGACGGTGTGCGGCGCTAGATAATGCTTTCCAGCGGAGCGGACCATGACCAACGAAACGGTCCTCCTCACCGGCGCCACCAGTGGCATCGGACAGCACCTCGCGCATCAGTTCGCCAAGCGCGGCCATCGCCTGATCCTCGTTGCGCCCGAGAGCGACGAATTACTCGCACTTGCCGCAAATCTCGAAAATTCTTACGGTACCGAAACGCTGACGGCGGCGGATGATCTCGCGGACTCTCAAAGCGGAGCGCGCCTGCTGGACGCCTGCACCGCGAAAGGATGGAGAGTCGATATCCTGGCCAACAACGCCGGTCATGGCTATCGAGGCGCTTTCGCGGAACCCCCATTGCGACGCATCTATTGGTCCTCCGCCTGAATGTCGAAGCGGTGCTGCGGCTCACCTGTCTCGCTATGGGTTTATCGTTGCGCCCGTAGCGATTGCGTTCCGCATGCTGGCGTCGGATTGAGCTGCCGGGCACCATCTGACTGAACGACTTCCCGTGAGCAGCAGTTTCCTTGACCGGGCCGTAGGCAGAACGCTCTGTCGGTCATGCATCACGCGTCGAATACGCGCGCGCGGCGTGGTTCTCACCTGTCTTCCACCAGCATCAGCCGTGATCGTCATAACCCCAGTTGGCTCGGGGTTTAAAGGTGGGCCTTGCATGGTGCGGCGGTTCGCCACGGCGCCCAACCCGACGATAAGGGAAAGGCGGCCGCGGCCTCCGGCCACCATTTCGCCCACTCCCGGGCCACCCGGCGGTAACGCAGAGCCCCGCCGCCGGGTCTTTTTTTGCGGCGCGTTCCCCGGCACCTTAGCGTGCCCGGTGCAAGCTTCAACGCGCTCATGCGGCATGGGAGGCGCGTCACGGATTTTCGTTGCTTCAAGCCGACACGGCCGTGCAGCGCAAAGTGACTTGAGCGCGATAGAGAATCAGGGAGCGCGGGCAGAATGCTGTCAGTCATCAGGGGCACCGAGGTCAACCCCCATCGCCCCGACCAGGCGCAGAAGTCCCTCACCGTACCCTTGTCCGGGACATGTGCCCGGTGGGCCGAGGAGAAGGCTCAGCTGGAGCGCCTCGTAAGCGATGTCGTCGAGACCGGCCAGTTCTGCTTTGACGGCGATCAGTCCGGCCCTGAACCTCGCTTCGTCAAAATCGCGCGAAAGCGCCGCTTTGCCCAGCGCGGTGGCATCCAGCACAAGTTCTACACTGACACCTTCGGATGGATGCTTCGCGTCCAAGTGTTTCTGATCCATGCCCGTTCCGATCGAGAGTACCGCCGGCCGAGACGTCACGAAAGGGGCGCAGTCGGTCTACAGCAGAGCGGAATGCCCCGCGGGCTGACTCAGAGCGGCATCTGCTTCCTTGGCACGGGTGGTTCGCGAAATGATCGCGACGCGGAGGCCCGCGTGGCTTCCGCAGTCAGGTAAACGAAGCGTGGACCATAGGCGATCGGCGTGGTGGCAAGTGTCCACACGGAGGCCAAGACGCGTGCGGTTGCGCATCCGGCCGTGGCGTCCAATGCCGAAAGTGCACCGCCGTTCGACAGGAGAGCCGATCCGGCGTGCCATGCAGCAATCGCAGAACTGCACCCGCTCATGAGTTCGGACCCTCCTTCAGGCAGCGATCTTCCTCTGGGGCCTGACCACGGTGGCGAGCAGAATGTGCCCGTCTACCGTTTCCACATTGATCCCACGGGCGGGCGGGACGCGCCGTTTTGGGGCATGCCTTGGCGTGCCGGCCGCGAGGGTTCGGCGCCGTTGGCCCGGTGCATCCAGGACTGGCTTGTGGCGCGCTTCTTGCCAGACAGGAGGCCGGGTGCCGCAGGCGATTGATGCCAGGGGCGGCGTTGTGGCGGGTCCACGTCAGTTCTGTACAATAGCGAGAATCATTCGCATGTGACCGGTCGTGGTCGAGCGCTACTACAACGAGCTGTGGGGGTTCCTTCGCGGACAACTGCACGATGGCGACGCCGCCGGCGATCTCGCCCAGGAGACGTATGCCCGAGCGCTTGGCGCTGAGGCCGCCGGCCGCGAAACGCGCGATTTCCGCAGTCTGCTCTACCGCATTGCGCGCAACCTGTTGGTGGACCGACACCGCCGGGCCAGGGTTCGCCAGCATACTGACATTGACGAATGGCACGGTCTGCAGGCGCCGGACGCTACCCAGCCGGAAAACGCGACTGCCTCGCAGCAGCATGTGGTCGCCATGCTTGCGGTCATCGAAAGCCTGCCCCCGCGATGCCGCGAGGCGTTCGTGCTGCACAAGTTCGAACAGCTTCCCCACGCCGAAGTGGCCGCCCGCATGGGCATCACGCGGAACGCCGTGGAGAAGCACATCATCCGTGCGCTGCTGGCATGCCGCGCCTGCGATGACCGTTACAATCGCCGCTGAGGCGCATCCATGTCAGGTTTTCACCGGCTGAGGCGTCAGCCCTGTACGCCATGGAGCCCCTGATGCACGGAATCCCGCCGTCGCCGGACGAACCGACCGATCGCGCCACCTCGCCCGACGAAGCCGCGGCGGGTTGGCTCGTGCGTGCGCACGGTGGCCTCGGGCGCGCGGAAAGCGAGGCCCTGGCGAAGTGGCTGGCCGAGGACCCCGCCCATGGCGCGGCGCTTGCGCGCCTGCGCAGCACCTGGGCCTTCCTCGATGACGTGGCCCCGGCCCATCGTCGCCGCCGCCGGAACGCACGTTTGCGCCGGGCCGCGCTGGTTGCGGCCGCCGCCGTGTTCGTCGTCGCGGTGGCGGGCAGCGTCGTGTGGTGGCAGCGCATGCCGCCGCCAGCCGCGGTGGCCGAGGCCTACCGCACGGCGCGCGGTGAACAGCGACAGGTGACGCTGGCCGATGGCAGCCTGGTTTGGCTGGACACCGGCACGGTGATCAGCGTCCGGCTTTCGGAAAACGGCCGCGACGTGGCGCTCTCGTCGGGGCAGGCCTTGTTCGATGTCACCCACGACGTGGCGCGACCGTTCGTCGTGCACACGGCCACGGCGCAGGTCCGCGTCGTTGGCACCCGCTTTGGCGTGCGCGAGACGCCCACCGGGCTGGTATCGCGCGGTACCGACATCAGCGTGACCCGGGGGCACGTGCAGGTCACCGACCCGCGCGGGCAGGGCCGCGTGGATCTGCTTGCCGGGCAGGCTGCGCACGTCGCGCCGCTCGGCTTGCCGGCGCGGCTGGCCAACGGCGCCGGCGAAGCCTGGCGCGACGGCCGCGTGGTGTTCGATGACACGCCGCTGCCGGATGCGGTGGCCGAACTGGAGCGTTACGGCGATACCCACCTCGCGGTCGCGCCTTCCGCCCGTGGCCTGCATGTCACCGGCAGTTTCACCGTGGGCAACGCCGATGCGTTCGCCAAAGCGCTCCCGCACATCCTGCCGGTGAGCCTCGAGCGACAGGGTGCCGAGGTGCGCATCGTCGCCCGCCAGGGGTCGCGATAACTTTCGATGTCAGGTTCGGGACGGGTCGTGCGTCTACGACTATCGATCCAGTTCCAGGGAACCCGTTCCATGCGTCTTCGTCTTGCTGCCCCGGCCGCCCTGGCCGCGGCCCTCGTGCTCGCCTTTTCAGTAACCACGCCGGCTTTCGCGGATACGCCAAGGGAGACGGCGGTGGATATCGACGTGCCGGCCGCCCCGCTTGGCCAGGCATTGAACACCCTCGCCGCGCAGCTGCACGTGCAGCTGGCGGTCGATCCCGCCCTGGTGCGCAACCTGCAGGCGCCGGCGCTCAGTGGCCACTACACCTCACGGCAGGCGCTCACCCGCATACTCGCCGGTACCCACCTCGTCGCCACCGAAAAAGACGGCGTGCTGCTCATTCAGGTCAGCAGCGACGCGCGCACCTCGACCACGTCGCTCGACGCAATCACCGTCACCGGCCTCACCTCGGGCTATGTGGCGCACGAAACCATGGCGGCGACGAAGACCAGCACGCCGTTGCTCGAAACGCCGCAGTCGATCACCGTGATCACCCGCGATCAGCTCGATGCGCGCGCGGTGGAGAGCGTGAGCCAGGCCCTGCGTTACACCCCGGGGGTGCTTGCCGAGGAGTTCGGCGGCGTGGAAACCAAGGCGGACTACTTCTCGCTGCGTGGCTTCCCCGATGCCAACCCGTACCTCGACGGGCTTTCCACGCTCACGTACTTCACGGTGCTGGCGCCCGTGATCGAGACCGAAGGCCTGGACCGCGTGGAAGTGCTGCGTGGCCCTTCGTCGGTGCTGTACGGCCAGGCCACCAGCCCGGGCGGCATGGTGAACGTGGTGAGCAAGCACCCACTGGATACGCCGTTGCACGAACTATCCGCCGCCACTGGTGCGTATGGGCGGGCACAGGGGGCGTTCGATCTCTCCGGCCCGCTGGATAAGGACCGTCACTGGCTGTACCGCGTCACCGGGCTGGGGCTGGACACCGGCACCCAGACCGACCATGTGCGCGACAAGCGCGTGTTCATCGCCCCGGCCGTGACATGGGCGCCCTCGGATGACACGCACCTCACCCTGCTCACTCACTACAGCTATCGCGACGCCAACAGCCCGCCCAACGACCTGCCGATACAGGGCACGTTGTGGGGCAACCCGAACGGCAAGATCCCTTCGGATTTCTACGATGGCGATCCGAACTTCGATCGCTTCGCGCGTCGCGAGTACGCGCTGGGGTACGAGTTCGAACACCGCTTCAATGATGTGGTCACCTTCCGCCAGAACGCACGCTATGCGCATGCGAACCTGGATTATTCGATCATCGGCTCCGCGGGGCTCGAGGACGATCTGCGCACGCTGGATCGCTACGGCTTCCGTACGCAGGCGAGCAGTGACGTGGCGGGCGTGGACAACCAGGCGGAGTTCCGCTTTGACACGGGCCAGGTGCGCCACACACTGCTCGCCGGCGTCGACTACCTGCATGCGGAAGATCGCTGGGCCGAACAGGATCCGGAGATTCCCTCGCTGGACATCTATGCGCCGGTGTACGGAATCACCGTCGACCTTCCGCCGGTCGATTACAGCGTGACCCACACCATCCGCCAGCTGGGCACCTATGCCCAGGACCAGATGCGCATCGACCACTGGGCAGCCACGGTAAGCGTGCGCCAGGATTGGGCGAGCACGCAGACGATCGACCGCCTCGAAGGAGCCAGCGATACGCAGAAGTCCAATCGCTTCACCTGGCGCGCGGGCCTGGTCTACCTGTTCGATAACGGCATCGCGCCGTACATCAATGCCTCGACGGCGTTCACACCGTCCACCGGCACGTCGTTCGAAGGCTCGCCGTTCAAACCGAACCTTGGCAAGAGCTACGAGGCAGGCGTGAAGTTCCAGCCGCGTGGCCAGAACAGCTATGTCATGGCTTCGGTGTACCAGCTCACCCAGTCCAACGTGCTCACTACGGACCTCGACCACCCGGAATTCCAGGTGCAGTCGGGCGAAGTGCGCGTGCGTGGCGCGGAGCTTTCCGCCGTCGCCGATCTCGGCAACGGGCTGAGCCTTATCACCGGCTACACCTGGATGAACGGCGTGCAGCTGCGCAACAACGACGGCACGCAGGGCAAGCGCCCGCGTGACGTGCCGCGCAACATGGCCAACCTGTGGCTGGACAAGACGTTCCTCTCCGGCGCGCTGCGTGGCTTCGGCGTGGCGGGCGGTCTGCGTTACGTCGGCTCGACCTACGGCGACCTGGCCAACACGATCCGCTTGCCCTCCACCACGCTGGTCGATGCGGCAATCCGCTATGAGATACCACAGTGGCGTTTCTCGCTGAACGCACAGAACCTGTTCGACAAGGAATACATCGGTAGCTGCCAGGGTGAGCTGGGTTGCCAGTACGGCCTGCGCCGCGCCTGGATGGCCAAAGCCACCTTCAGCTGGTAAAGCACGGTGAAGAGCAGCACCCTGAAGGCGTGGGACCGCATGCATACGTGGTCCAGCCTGGTCGCGACGGCATTCCTGCTGGTGGCGTGCCTCACCGGGTTGCCGCTGGTGTTCTCGGATGAGATCATTGATGCGTTCGACCCTTCACTGCCGCGGCTCTCGGCGCAACCGGGGCGCGCTCCGCTCGATGCGATGCTCGCCTCGGTGGAGCGTGCGCAACCTGGCACGGTCGTGGTGGCCACCTTCCTTGATCCACGGCATGCCCGGGTGGCAGTCACCACGGCGCCAACGTGGGGCGCGTTTCGCGACGACCCCGATCATGCCGTAAGCACCGTGTTCGATGCGGCGACCGGTGCCGAAGTGGTGACGGGCCGTGCGGACAATGGCCCGGGCGATGCCTTCATCAACGCGGTGCACAATATTCACGAATCTATGTTCATGGGGAACACCGGCACGTGGGTCATGCTGACGGTGGCGTTGTGCTTCCTCGCTTCCCTGGTCTCGGGCGTGATCATCTACGCGCCGTTCAACCGTGGCGCCGGCTTCGGCAAGGTAAGGCGCAAACGCACGCGCCAGGCGTGGCTGGATCGGCACAATTTCCACGGGATCGTGCTGGTCGCATGGGCCTGCGTGGTCGCCTTCACCGGCTTGCTCAACGAGCTCGAGCGTCCTTTGTTCGACCTCTGGCAGGCCAGGGAAGTGACACCACGAATCGCCGGCGCGGATGCGGGTGTTCCACCGGTGGGGCCGGCAGCGAGGGTATCGCTGGATGCGGCGCTCGCTACGGCAACGCGCGCCGTGCCGGGCATGCTCGTCACCGGCGTGGTCTTTCCCGGCAGCCCGTACGGCACGCCGGTGCATTTCATCTTCTGGGCGCGGGGCGCCAGCACACTCACGGCGGAGCTGTATCAGCCGGTGATGGTGGACGCGCGAACCGGCAAGGTGACGGCGGTGCTGCCGATGCCATGGTACCTACGCTGCATCGAACTGTCGCGGCCGCTGCATTTCGGCAACGTCGGAGGACTCGCCATGAAGGTCGTCTGGTCCCTGTTCGACCTGTTGTTGATATCGGTGCTGTGCAGTGGCGCCTACCTCTGGCTGAGCCGACGCAGGAAGCTGGCGTGAGTCTCGTGTTTCATCTCCCGCTGAACGGCAAATGCTGCGCCGGCGTGCCGGTGGACGATGACCTTCCTTCAGGTCGGAAGCCCCCCGACGGGGAGAGGGAAGTCTCGTCTCTTCCCGCCCGGTGCCGCAGGGCCCAGGACCGCACGACATATTCATCCATTGTCCAGCTGCCTCCGTGGGTCTACTGGCACACGAGCACCGGTAGGCGCGTGCTGAGCAAGACCTTATGCGTCTCGCTTCCAAGCAGCAAGCGGTCCAGCCCCTGGCGGCCGTGCGAGCCCATCACAATGAGGTCACAGCCTTCCCGTTCTGCAATGGCGACGATCTCGCAGTAGGGCCGTCCGTCAATGACGCTTTGCACGCGGCAAGGTACGCCGTGCGCCTCAGCCAGGCTCCGGACACGTTCAAGACGCTCTGCTGCCTCCTCTGAGGTCTCATCGGGGTCAGGCATGGCCCCTTCGATGCCTTGGGCGAAGTATGCGTACGCCGGGAGCGCCGAGACCACGTGGAGCGCGAGGATCCGCGCATCCAGGCGTGACGCGAGTTCAATGGCGTGGCTGGCTGCGCGATCCGATACATCCGATCCATCGGTTGCGATGAGGATATGCTGGAACATGACCGTTCTCCGTCAGGACACTTGGGAAGATCGTACCCGGTCATCCTCAGGCGTGATTGAATCGGCGGCGGGCAGGATGTCGCATGCGGCTGACCTTGAAATTGAACTCCATGACAGGTGAGCAAGGAGACGGCCGCATGCCAGGGTTGCGTCGTCACGAACGTCAGCGACTGGACCTGTATGCTCAATCGATCCGGAGGAGGGACAATGACGCATGCAATTTGCCAAGGGTGCGGCAATGCCGCCGAAGTCGCGCAACGCATCACGATGGCCTTTCAACCGATCGTCAATGTCCGTGCGCGGACGGTCTTCGCCCACGAAGCGCTGGTCCGCGGAAACAACGGCGAGGGTGCCAGCGCAGTGCTTGCATCGGTGCGACATGAGAACCGGTACGCCTTCGATCAAGCCTGCCGGATTGTAGCGATCCGGACAGCCGCGCTCGTTGAGCCGCCCGGCATGTTGTCGATTAACTTCCTGCCAAATGCCGTGTATAACCCCGAGCACTGCCTCAAGGCGACGCTCGCTGCAGCCGCGGCGGCCCATTGGCCATTGGGGCGGGTTATCTTCGAAGTCACGGAGCACGAGGAGGTCACCGACCACGACCATCTGGTGGGCATCCTGGCGGCATACAAGGCGCACGGTTTTCTCACCGCGATCGACGACTTTGGGGCAGGGTACGCAGGGCTGAATCTGCTCGCTGACTTCCAGCCGGATCTGGCGAAGCTCGACATCGGTCTGGTCCGGGGAATCCATGCGAGCCGCTCTCGGCAACTCATTGTCCGCCATGTCGTTGACCTCTGCCAGGACCTTGCGATCCAGGTCATCGGCGAGGGGGTCGAGACGCTGGACGAATGTCGTGCGCTCCTCGACCTTGGGGTGTCGCTGCAGCAAGGGTTTTTGTTCGCGCAGCCCGCTGTCGCCGCGGTCCCTGCGATCTCATGGCCCAGGCTGGACGACGCGATACGATGAAAAAACCGGCGCGATCGCAACGCTGGAACTACACTCGGACGATGCCATTCTCGGTCACGCACTGCACACCCGCCATGTCCCAGAACCGTCAAGCGCTGAAAGGTGAGCCGACAACCGCCTGGATGCTCAATCTTGGCCATGACGGGTGTATTTCGCCCTGTACGCAAGCGGCGTAAGTCCTGTGCTTGCCTTGAAGACGCGAGTGAAGTGCGCCTGATCGCTGAACCCGCATGTCGATGAAATTGCGCCAACCCGCTCTTGGGTTGTACCCAGCAGCATTCGGGCATGTTCGATTTGCGCGGCCCTGTACCGGTGGTGCGGAAGGTAAGCGCGCGTAGCGTAAGCGTCTGACGTCGGAGCCCGCGCCGTCGGCATTGGCCCTGTGTGGCCACCGGCATGCGACGAGGAGAGCCGCATTCGACCTGCCGATCCATCGATGTGGATAGTTGCCTCACGTGACGCGACAGGGATTGACGCACCCGCCGAGGGGTCCTTGAGAAGTTGCAGCGCGCGGAGAAGGTAGTGGGTGCACGCGACGGTATCCGGCGGGAAGGTGCAGTCAAGGCATCGTTGCGCCTCTTGCACAAGTCGCAGGGCCTCGGTCGAGGTCAGCCCTGTGGGGAAAGGGGATAGGGGCCCAGCCATCTCGTCCATACCGGTCAAATCGTCCCAACCTTACACCTTGCCCGGGCATCCTCTTCCCCCAAACGGGGGATTTGCCGTGTTTGGCGCAAACGCGTGCAAACGGACACAGCCTGCGGCAATTTCTGGTACCCGAACGGCGGCCGATTGACCACCTCCACGCGTGCGGCCACATCGAACTCTGGGTTAGATTCATGGCAGCATGAGGCGCGCCTGGAATGATGGGCGGCGAGAACTGAAGGAAAATGCCGGTATGGTTCCAGTGTTACCCCGTTGGGCATGGCTGTGGGCTCTTTGCCTTCCTGCGGCGGCAGGCGCCGTGAACGTCGTGGCCCTGATGGCGTTGCGCCACGGCGGGGTAACCCATCTGACCGGAGTCGCGACGGAGGGCGCCATTGGTCTGGGCACCGGTGACACCGCCGTTCTGGCCCACGCAGCGCTTGTTATCACACTGTATGCAATGGGGTGCGCTACCAGCGGATGGGCATCCCGATCCCCCCGATGGGTTCCGACAAGGACCGCTGCGGCTTTGGTGGGTGGCGAGTCAGTGGTGATAGCAGCGGCCGCCGGACTTGGAACGACGAATCTCATGGCTGCCCTCGGCCTGTGTGCTTTCGCCGTCGGCCTTCAAAACGGACTCACCTCCGTCGTGTCCGGGGCGCTGCTGCGGACATCGCACCTCACAGGGATGTTTACGGACCTCGGCGTCGCGGCGGGACAGCGACTCGGCGGAACGGTCCTCGACAGGCGCCGCGTGGTCGTATGCGCGGTGGTCATTGGCGGCTTCGTCACCGGCGGTGTCATGGCTGCTGCCGCGTACCGGATCTTCGGTATCCTGACCCTCCTGGCGAGCTCGGCGCTGTCAGCAGTCGTCGCGGTCGCGACACTCGTGCTGGCACGTAGCCACTTGGCGCGGGCCGCGCAATAGGTGCGCTCAAGGTGAATCTGTCGACGGCAGATCCACACGGCGTACCTATTCTTGCGGAACTGGTCAATGCGCCTGATGAATCGCAACCACTTTCCAGCTGAGCCATGACGTGGAACCTTTTGAACGCCTATACGCGCTTTTGGGCGGCGAAACATTGTCTACTCTACGTGCATCCCGACGGCCCGGAGTCGTCTGTTGCATGCGCTCTTGCCGAAGTTGCGCTAGGGCTTGCTGCTCTGGACGATCAACCGCTGACCGAGGAAGTCCTGGTCACAGTCGACAGGCTGCGTCTTCTGGCAGGTCATGATGCTTCAACGACCTGGGACGACCAGCTGCGCCAGGCGCACGTACTTGTCAGGGCCGGTCCGGAAGGCCTGCGGACGGCCGTTGATAACATGTGCCTTCTGCTGACGGAACTCAGGCGCAGGGAGGGCGAAGGATAGGTTTCGCTTCCCTCGGACACTTCATGAATGAAGCTTCATGGCCGGAAGGTCTGTCACTAGTCGACGTGTCACGCCGAAAGCCGGCGAAAAACGGATTGGTAGATGGAAGGTTTTGACGCTTCTCTTCTTCGATGCCGAATGCATTTACTCTTCGTCCCGCGGGCTCTTGCTACCTGTCCCGGGGTCCGCAGCCCGCACCCGGACACCGCCATCGGCCAATAACCGCCGCACTTTCGACTGGATGTCCTCACGAACGTCTGCAAGCGATCGCGATGAACCAAGCATCTCGGCCGGCGGAGTTCCAGACGCAGGGAAAACGGCGTGCCACACAAACGGCGAATCCGCGTCATCCTGGGTCGCGGTCACCTCTGCGAGCAATGAGGTGCCGGTGCGATCGATGCATTCGATGCTGAAATGGATGGGGCGGGGAAGTGTATGCATGGGTCACTCCTTGCACGTGGTCATAAGTCACGCGTATACGGATCTTCGTCCATCCAGCCGGTCCGTCGCTGCATCACCCATTCAACCTCGCGCGCAAGGACCTCGGGGATGTAGCCGCCGTTGAGCATCTTCTCGAGAAGCACGCAATTTACCCGCAGGAAGCGCGCCTGCGTCTGCAAGCTCGCAATGCCTTCGTCTTCGAGCTCATCGAGCACGGCGCGCAAATTGCCACGCCGATTGAGTTGCAGGGAATCCGGATGCAGGCCGGAGAACGGACCTGATTGCTGTTCCATGCGGATTTCGATCGAGCGTGCCAATGCACTCAAGGCCTCTCCCAGCTCTCCTTCGCCGGATCGCCGAGTCGCGAGTGCGGCCATGACGCGGTGTGCAGCGAGCACAATCTTGAGGGCCTCGTCGGCAGCTGCCGTCTCGGCTATCCTTCCCGCCCGGAAGACCGCCTCGTCAATTTCGCCACTTTCAATCGATGACGCAAGGGCGTGGGCGTCATCCACAATGTCGTGGAGGTCCATCCCAATCTCCGTTGATTCGCCAATGAACAAGAAGAGGATGGCAGAGGCTGCTGTTGCTTCGCAACAGTCTGCTGGAAATTGCCAAATTCATTGACGCGGGCACCGGCATGTACGATGCATGACACGCTGTGGTGCCGTTCAGCGCTCCGCTTCGGTCACTCCTGACGTCCTTCGACTGCGGGGGTGCCGAACCGCACAGCCCGGTTTCGGCCATTGCGCTTGGCGGCGTAAAGCGCTGCATCGGCCTTTCGGAGCAGGGTGAGGGCATCCGTTCCGTCAATGGGGACGCATGCAATGCCGACACTCAACGTGACGTGCAGGGCAATTCCCTGCCAGGCAAAAGAATCCGCGGCTGCCTCGACGAAAAGCCCTGCGCGACGCAGTGCAGCTGCGGAGTCTTCCACTGGCCGCAGCAGAGCCACGAATTCGTCTCCACCAAGCCGGCAGACCATATCGAGTGGTCCAGCAACCGCGGAGAGTCGTCTGGCGAATTGCCGCAGCAACTCGTCCCCAGCGTCATGACCATACGTGTCATTGACGGCCTTGAAGCCGTCGAGATCCATGTAGAGCAATGCCAGGCAGTCGTTGACCCCGCGCGAGGCAAGTGCTTCGCGTGTGCGCTGTTCAAAGACCATGCGGTTGGGAAGACCCGTTAGTGGATCTGCCTCGGCAAGCTGACGCATCCGATCGGCGACAGCTTGCGCAATGCTCACATCCCGTACCACCAGCACTCCTCCGGCAAGTTCACCATTTCGTGTCTCGATGGGTGCGGCCACATCCTCGACATCGAGAAGCGTTCGTTCGTCGAGAACGAGTTTCCGGGGCTGAAGCATGTCCACCAGGCGACGCTCCACAAGAGCGCGCCGAAGCGAACTCTCGCTAGGTCGTCCGGTTCCATCGACGAGTTTGACCGCGTCCTCGATCGGACGGCCCAACAGTCTGGCCGCGGGCTTCTCAAGCAGGGTTTGGGCACGCCTGTTCGCAAAGGTAACGATGCCCGCTTCATCGGTGGTGATTACGGCATCGCCGATGGAGTCGAGGGTGACCTGGGCCATCTCGTTTGCCTTGAAAAGGTTCTCTTCGAGCTCCTTGCGCTCGGAGACATCAGTCACCATGATGTAAAAGCCAGCGACGCTACCGTCCTCCGTGATCTCCGGCGTGTAGGTCACATCGCCGACAAAGTCTCGCCCACGTATGTGCTGGCGGGGCATCTCAAAGCGCACGGTGTGGCCATCCAGTGCCTGCCGAACGTACGGGACGATGCGGTTGTACGCTGTGTCTCCCAGGAAATCGCGCATCGATTCGCCCAAGGTTGGAGCGGCATCGAACCATGCGCCATAGGTTGCATTGACGAAGCAATAACGCTCTGAACAATCGACGCGTGCAATGAGGGCAGGGACTGCATCCGTGATGCGCTGCAACTGCAATCGGCTTCGGGTCAGTTCCTCCCGGAGAAGTGTTTCCGGGGTGATGTCACGCAAGACTGCGACAAATCCTGTGACCTCGTGCCCAACTCGGACGGGGCACGCATGGGCGTGGGCCCAAAGAGTTTCTCCCGTGCGGCTGCGCATCCGGAACACTTCGTCGAGGTCGGTTGCCTCGTTGAGCAGATGATGCCATGCGCTGACCAGCCGGTCGCGGTCGTCGACATGCAGGCCTTCCTTCATTGTCTCTACAACATCGGTTCCGCGTTCCGCACCGACGAGTTCCTCGGCATCCTCATTGAGCCACGTTGGACGGCCAGTCCTGTCAGCATGGAATACGGCAAGCGGCGCGGCATCAATGAACGCTTCCAGTTCGCCGCGTTGGCGTGCTGTCGTCCTTAAGGCGTCGTCCAGGCTCCGGATCAGCCGCGCGGCAGTGTGCCGACTTCTCCGCAGCGAGAGGATGGACCACGCGACGAGCGCGACGAGGACCAGACCTGCGGCAGAAAGCACGATGTCCTCTCTTTGTTCAAGCACGGTGAGCCGGTCCTGCTGGTCCTGGCTGAAATTGTGGATTCCGTCCATGAGCCGCGCGTTGATTCCTTGGTAATAGTCCCCCATCAGAATTTCGATGCGCGCCTCACGCTCGTTGGCGTCCGGGTCGGCCAGAAGCGGGGATGCCGTATCGACACGCCGCTGCAGTTGCTCGCTGAGACCAGCGATCGATCGCGCCTTTGCCGTATCGGGATCAGCCAGGCTCTTCAGCCGCGCGAGGTGGGCCCGCCCGTCCCGTACAGCATCCCACCAGTCGTCGCGGGCGTTCTTGTCGCCCTTGATGACCCATGCGCCCATCCGCAGTCGCATGGTCTGGACATCGTCGGCAAGTGAATCGGCGGCAAAGAGCATTTTGTATCCGACGCTGACCCTGTGCTGGACAACGAGCAGGCCGACTGAGCTGAGCAGTGCGGCAAGTGTCAGGAGAACGACAAGCCAAGTGCTCGCCTTGAGGCTGCGGTCCACGATATGGGAAAGCTGTTGCGGAGGCATGGGGGAGCCGGGCGAGGGGTGTCCTCCGAATCTATCATTCTCCGTCCGATTGCAAAAAGGCGTGGTTCACTGGCTTCTTCTGTATCGGGACTGTTACCGTTCGGATCATGGGCCGGTCGCACGGTGCTTCGGATGCTCCAGCGTTCCAGCGTCGGCCCTTCATTCCGGGTGTACCTGCTTGCCTGTGCACATGACCGCACCGGCTGGATCCTGTCAGGCCAACATAAGAGGAGACGTGGACCTATCCGGCGTTGCGGGCGCGGCATCTCGCAGCATTTTTTGCCTCGCGTTCGTTGCCGTTTCGAGCTGGGCGCTACTGGATAGGTTCGAACAGGTATCAACGCCCGCTGCAAGCCATCCTGACCTCCGTTCCCGTGGGTCAGTGAAGTCGAGCACCGGTCCGGTCGTGAAAATCCGGATGAAGTTTCTTAAAATATGGTCCCCCGTGGTGAGCCAGGCCAGGAGGACTGATGGCCAGTACCCGATTTCCGCGTGTTGTCGGTTTTGAGGTTCCGCCCCTCAGGGACACGGTGGACCCCGCCGTCGATGCACCTATTATTGCGTTGCTCGACTGCACGCCGACGCCAAAGTGGATCGAAACCTTTGCGCGCGAGGTCACCGCGCTGCATGGCGAGTTGTCGACGGCCCATGTGCGCATCCAGGGCGACTGCATCTGGTTCTTTGCCACGGCGGCGACGGGCCGGCAGCTGGCGAGGAGCCTCCGCTCCCTGGTCGAAAGGGTCTCCCGTGTACGGCTCGATGAGCGTTTCGAGGACGCGGGCATCGCCCCCGTCGGGCACACCACCGAACCGACGCCGGGGGACGGGGCTTGAGTGGGAAGACGGCGATGATCGCGGTGGAAGGGATGGCCGGACGGGGCTGGAAGGCCACCTGAGTCGGACGAACGTTCCGGTCTGTATCGGATGGAGCCGCTGTGCGGGGTGGCCCTCGGTCGGCTGGGGTCCTGGCTTCATCGGCCTCGAGCCGAGCCGCAAACACGCGCACGGGTCGATTTCTCCTGACTGGCCAGCGCGCCGGCCTTTCGGCGCTGGTGATTTCCGCGATGTTCACGGACCCGCCAGGGCAGGGCACGCTCAGTCGCCCCGAAGGGTCAGTCCGGCGAGGTCCATATACGACGCATTGGCCTCATTGAGGGTCCGCAGGGGCGTCATGGTGGCGATGCCGGCAATCCTCGCGTCGATGTCCTGAAAGGCCTCATCCTCCCAGACGCGGTCAACGTCCGTCCCCGCATCGAGGGCGATGATGTATACGATTTCCCCGCATGTTCCCTCGCACAACAAAGGCGGCTGTTTCGCCAGCATGCCAAGCGACCTGGTCCGCCGGTGTTGGTCGGCCAGCAGCCCGAGCAACTCCTCACGCTTGCCTGGCATGGGCCGGTAGGCAACCACAATGACCCGGCTCATCGCATCTCCCGAGTTTGGTGATTCCTGCCGATGGTCGCCAATGCGGCTTGGATCGGCAAGGGAGCGAAACAGGGTCAGAACCCGTCCCATAATCGTCACGCAAAGGGTGTTCGGCAGGCGTACGTTTCAGGCCGGACGGGACACAGCGCGGGCGAGGACGTTGAAACGCGGCATTCCCAACATGGTGTCACCCAAATCTCAAGATGTGCCGGCCGTCCCAATCAATGCGCATTTACGGCACAGGATTGCCCCGGTCGATACCACCCCAGCAAGCTGCGGTTGGCAATGGCAGCCCTCACCGCGTTGACCCCTGTCCTGACACGCCGTGTTAACGGGGATGCGGCCAACCTGAACGACCTCCGGGGGGAGTGCTCGATGGCTCGATGATGGAGCCGCCCATGAACGAGCAAAGCCTGATAGCGCCATTTCCGCTGTTCCCGCTGCCAAACCGGGCGCCGCCGGGACCGGTCCGTTCTCACCGGTTCACGGCGGGCCTTCTTGGCGAACGGCCGGGCTGTAACCTGACGTGGATGACAGCGCTCCGCGGCGCCCGCTGGGCAGCGCTTGCCAGGGGAGACGTTCGAGACATGCAGGGCGTGATGCGGACCGGATTCACCTTCCTTGCGATGACCGTTTCGTGCGTGGGGGTGGCGATCGAACAGGATGTCCGCGCCGGGATCATCACGGAACTCGTTCGGACCGAGGCGACGAGGCCGCCAGAAGAATCGGAAGAGGCGGACCGCCCGCCATCCGGGATCCGATGATGACGGACCGAAAGCACATCGTTGTGGTTCATCACCACGCCCTGGTGGCCGAATCATTGGACGTGGCGCTGTCCGGTAGGGGCTACACGGTTCATTCGGCCGTGACCTATCGCGAGGCTCTGGCACTGATTGGCCTTCTCAAGCCGGCCCTTGCCGCCGTGGTCGCCCATGCCGCCATGCCCGACGAACCGCGCCCCGGCACGCTGTTGCGTGCCATCGGCGGCCTGCATCCCGAGGCGGCCCTTGTGGTGGTCTCAGCCCGGCGCCAGGGGGACATCGGACCGCTTCCGGACAGGGCCGTCTTGCTTCCCGAGCCGTTTGACCGGGAGGCTCTGATCGAGGCCATCGCGCTGGCCTCTGTCCACCCAATGGACGTCCTGCCGGGCTGATGGTCCGGCACAGCGCGGTGACCGCGTCCATCAGTCTTCCCTTGCAACCGGCGTGGTGAGGATGGCGGTGGCGCAGACGCCTATCGGCGCGCCGTCCGCAGGGGGTGCAATGACAAGACACCGGCGGTGGACGTGTGCATGGGCTGATTCAAGGCCGTGACTTGACCCTGACGCACGTGAAACGACGTGCCGAAATACACTTTCGTGAGGCGAATCGCAGGTTCGATTCACACAGGGAAGAAATCCTGTTGATGGAGTTTTTCGCAGCATATCGAAACCTCCAACGGGATATATCAACGGCTGAGCTTCGGGAAAACCTCATTCACTGGCTGCGCGACGCCCATGCAATGGAACAAACAGGCCGAGCACATGCTCAAGGCCCAGGCGGTGCGCGTTGAGCACTACCCTAAACTGAGGCACGCATCGAACAGCATCTCCAGGAGACGCTTGCGCAGCAGAAGCTCATCGAAGCGTGCCTTGCGCGGTATGACACGAAGCCGTCCGTCACCAACGGTGCCATGGGCAAGATGATGGCCTCCGGCCCGGCCATAAGTGGTTCGGTCAATTCCGACGAAATCGTCAAGGGAGCCATCGCTGGATACGTGTTCGAGAACCTTGAAATCGCGACCTACACGACGTTGCGCGCTGCGGCTGTTGCCGTAGGTGACGCCGAGTCGATGCGGGCTGTGGATGGAATCCTTCCCCAAGAGCAGGCCATGGCGGAATGGCTGCTCAACCATCTCCCGGAGCTGACGGACGACTTTCCGGCCCGGGATTCAACCCACGTTGAAGCCAAACGTTGACCACTGGAGACATGACCATGGCTGTGAAAACCCTTGAAGACCTCTTCATCCATGAGCTTTCGGACATTTACAGCGCCGAAAAGCAGCTGACAAGAGCATTGCCCCGTCTGGCCCGTGCCTCATCGAGCCCGGACCTGCAAGCGGCTTTTGAATCACACCTTGAAGAAACGCAGGGACAAGTCGAGCGAATTGACGAAATCGTTGAACTTCTCGGCATCCGTCTCAAGCGCATGAAGTGCGCAGCCATGGAAGGCCTTGTCGAAGAAGGCAAGGAGGTCATCGATGAAATCGAAAAGGGCCCGTTGCGGGACGTCGCTCTCATCGGCGGCGGCAACCGGGTCGAGCACTACGAGATTGCCGGCTACGGCGTCCTCATTGCCTTGGCCAACCAGCTTGGCTACACCAAAGCAGTGCCGCTCCTGCAGGCAACGCTGAAGGAAGAAAAAGCCGCTGACGAGAAGCTCACCCTCCTTGCTGAGCAGATGGGCAAGCAAAAAGCCGCTGAAAAGGCCTGACTTTTCCCCAGGCCGCGAAGTGCAGCGCGCGCCTCCGGGCGTCCGTTGCTGTCAGGCAGTCGGCCCTCATCAAACCAAGACGCGTCGGGGCCCCCCAGTTCACGGCACACCGCCTACAGTGAGCTTTTCCCGTCAGGAGTGCCGTCCATGAAAGCCGTTGTCTTCCACGGTCCCGGCGATATCCGTCTCGATGACGTGCCGGAGCCCACCCTGCAAGCCGACACCGATGCCATCGTCCGGCTGACGAGTTCGGCCATCTGTGGCACCGACCTCCATTTCATCCGGGGGACGATGAGCGGGGTTGCGCCCGGCACCGTTCTCGGACATGAGGGTGTCGGCGTCGTCGAACAAATCGGTAGCGCGGTTCGAAACCTGAAAGTCGGTGACCGCGTGGTCATCCCTTCGACCGTGGGTTGCGGGTACTGTGCCTATTGCCGGGACGGCTATTACGCACAGTGCGACAACGCCAATCCCAACGGCCCGGGCACCGCCTTCTACGGTGGGCCGAAGGAGGGTAGCGGCTTCGACGGCATGCAGGCCGAAAAGGTCCGGGTGCCGTTTGCCAGCGTCAATTTGGTGGGTTTGCCGGATGAGGTCAGTGACGACGAGGCCATCCTCCTGTCGGACATCTTTCCCACCGGCTATTTCGGTGCCGACTTGGCCGACATCAAACCGGGACACCTGGTCGCTGTGTTTGGCTGTGGTCCCGTCGGGCAGTTTGCCATCGCCTCCGCCAAGCTTCTCGGCGCCGGGCGCGTGTTTGCCATCGACCAGCATGAGGACCGTCTGGAGATGGCCCGAAATCAGGGCGCTGAGGTCATCAATTTCGCCAAGGAAGACCCTGTGGCGACCCTCAAAAAGCTAACGGGCGGCACCGGCGTCGATGCGGTCATCGACGCGGTGGGCGTGGATGCCGAGCATGCACACAGCGGCCCGGCCACGAGGTCGAACACCGCTGAGACAGCAAAGGACGCCTCACCGGAAGCCAGGGAGGAAGCCGAACATTTCGAGGCGGGGGATGGTCCCATGCAAGTGCTCCAATGGGCGGTCGACTCAGTGGCCAAGGTCGGCACCATCGCCATCATTGGTGTCTATCCGCCATCGGACAACCATTTTCCCATCGGAGCGGCGATGAATAAAAACCTCACGTTGAGAATGGGCAACTGCAACCACCGCAAGTACGTCCCCATGCTGGTGGAGCTCGTGCGCTCAGGTCAGGTCGTGCCCACCGCCATCCTTACCGAGAGAGAACCACTGAGCGATGCAATTGGCGCCTACGGGCAGTTCGACCAACGTCAGCCCGGACGGATAAAGGTCGAGCTCATCCCGTCGGCATAGCGCTGCTTTGTGTGGCGGCCGGGGGCTCAGGCCTTCGGCCAATTTGCGGTCCGCCGCAGGCCCGGTTCTCCCGGGCCTTTTTTTACCCGCCAATAAGCATCATGGCGTTAAGACCAGCGAACGTCAGCAAAGCAGTGAACCCGACCACGACACGGTTGAGCACCGGGGTGTGGTTGTTCCTGCATGATTTTCCGGTCGCCCGTAATCAACCGAAGCACAACCAGCAGGAATGGAGCGAGGATGCCGTTCACGACCGCCGACCAGAACAGGGATTTGGCCGGGTCGATGTCGAGCACATCGACAGCGCCCCCGCCTCGTGCCGGGCACCCCGGAAGCGTTCATCGCATGGTCGACGTAGCGTGAACGGCTTTCGACTCGGACTCGACGCAGTCCTTGCATCGCGGGGTTCATGGTCGGCGCTTAGCCAGTGGAGAAGCCCATGGGCCAGGAAAACCGGAAGACGAAATCCGATAAGCCGGGGGCGGCCGACACGTCACCCCTTCGATACGACGAAGCCACGGCGAATCGCGTGGAAAAGAAGCCGGCGGGGAAGGAGTCGCCGCAGCAAGAGCATGACAACGAGGACCAAGGCTGAGGAGATTTCCATGACCGACCAGAAGCACAGCGTGGAATCCGGCGATCGCAACCTCAATTACGTCGCCAAGCAGGACAAGCCCCAGCAGGACAAACGCGACGCACAGATTAAAAAAGGCGAGGTGAAAATGGACAAGGCGTCCACGCGCGACGAAGGCGTGCGCTAGGAGGGGGCGCCGATGACACCGCCCAGCGATGAGGTCGCCGCCATCCCGCGCGAGGAAACGGCCGGCGGATGGGGTTCTGTATCCGGCATGGGCAAGGTCTACGCCAGGGAACACCCAAACGGTGCTCTGGAAACCCTAAGGCGGCAGAACAAGCCGCGGGGATTCATGTGCACCTCGTGCGCCTGGGGCAAGCCCGCAAGCCCGCATCTTTTTGAATTTTGTGAGAACGGCGCCAAGTCGACGATATGGGAGCTGACTACGGATCGCTGCACGCCGGCGTTGTTCCAGGCTCATACCGTCAGCGAACTACGCACCTGGACGGACCACGACCTCGAAATGGTTGGCCGACTGACCGAGCCGCTACGCTACGACGCGTCGGCCGACCGGTACGTGGCCTGCACGTGGGACGAGGCGTTCGAAGGCATCGGTCAGGCACTCAAGAAGCTGTCGCCCCCGGAAGCGGTATTTTATGCATCGGGCAAGGCGTCGCTCGAAGCATCGTACCTTTACGCACTCATGGCGCGCGTCTATGGCAACAACAACCTTCCCGACAGCTCGAACATGTGTCACGAGACGACATCGGTGGGCCTCAAGAAGGTGACCGGCTCGCCCGTGGGAACGTGCGTCCTTGAAGATTTCGAACATTGCGATGCCATCTTCTACTTTGGGCAGGACCCAGGCTCCAATAGCCCACGCTTCCTTCATCCACTGCAGGACGCCGTGAGGCGCGGTTGCAAGATCATCACCTTCAATCCGGTGCGCGAAGCCGGCCTGCTGCATTTCATCAATCCGCAAAATCCAATGCAGATGGTGGCCCAGACGCCAACGGAGCTATCGCACATGTACCTCCAGGTGCGGCCCGGCGGTGACATTTCTGCACTGATGGGCATCTGCAAGCACGTGTTGGCGCGGGACGCTGCGCTACGTGACTCGGGCGGCGAAGGGCTTCTCGATCGCGCTTTCATCGAAGAACATACCTCGGGGTTTCATACCTTCGCCGAGGCAGCCGCGCAGGCATCGTGGGAAGACATCGAACGGCACTCGGGACTCAGCCAGTCCGACCTCGAGGCCGCGGCGGACGTCTACTGCGAGGCGGGGAATGTCATCGGTGTCTACGGCATGGGACTGACCCAGCATGTCCATGGATCGCAAAGTATCGGCATGCTGGTCAACCTGCTACTGCTGCGAGGCAATATCGGGCGCGAGGGCGCCGGGATCTGTCCGGTGCGCGGCCATTCCAATGTGCAGGGTCAGCGCACGGTCGGCATTTCCGAAAAGCCCGAGTTGGTGCCGCTGGATCGCCTCGCGGAACTATTCGCGTTCGAGCCGCCGCGCGAGAAAGGTCGGACCACCGTCGAGGTGTGCGAGGGCGTGAAAGACGGGTCGGTTAAGGCGTTCGTCAGCCTCGGCGGCAACTTTGTGCGCGCGATACCCGACCGTGATGCCATGGAACCGGCCTGGCGGAGCCTTGACCTCACCGTCTACGTCGCCACCAAGCTTAACCGTAGCCACGTGGTGCACGGCAAGGCCAGTTACCTGCTGCCGTGCCTTGCCCGCGCCGAGACCGACGTCCAGGCGGGTGTTCCGCAAGCCGTGTCCATCGAGGACAGTTTCAGTCACATCCACGGTTCCATGGGACACGCCACACCGGCGAGCCCGCACCTGCGTTCCGAGACAGCCATCGTGGCCGGTATCGCGAACGCTGTACTGCCTGCGCATCCGAAGCGCCCCTGGCTGACCTGGAGCGGCGATTACGCGCGCATCCGGACATTGATCGAGGCGACCTACCCGGATATGTTCCGCGACTACTCGGCGCGGATGTTTCATAACGGCGGCTTCTACCGGGGCAACCCCGCCCACGAGCGCCAGTGGAAAACGGAAAGCGGCAAGGCGGAATTCACCACGCCCACTGTCCAGACCGCCCTGGGCATCGGTGATGCGGAAGGCAGGCTGCACCTCATCACTATGCGTTCAAATGACCAGTTCAACACCACAATCTATGGATTCAGCGATCGCCTGCGTGGGCTGGACGGCTCGCGCATGGTACTTCTGATGTCGCCGGACGATATCGCCGGTCAGGGCCTGCGGCCCGGCGACGTGGTGGCCCTGGTCACCGATGCAGGCGATGGCGTGACGAGGGAAGTCGAGGGCCTAACGGTGACGGCGTTTAATCTTCCCAGGGGCTGCGTCGGCGGCTACTACCCCGAGATGAATCCCCTGGTCCCGCTCTGGTATCACGACGAGGCGTCGAAGACGCCAGCGGCGAAGGGCGTGCCGGTACGGATTCGTCGCGCGGGCTAATTCGTCCGGAGCAGAAAGTCACTGAGCGTCAGCATGACCAGGATGCCGACCCAGATGAGGCCAAAGGCGAGCGCAAAGCGGGCGCTCGGCCCGCCTTCGCCGGGGCGCATGAATACGATCACCACAATCGCAGCCTTCGCCCCGGCGATCCCTACGGCCAGCACGGGATTCCATGGTCCCAACCGCATGCGTGACAGCACGACGCTGGCCGTGAGCAGGGCCGCCAACGCCAGGAGGGCAACGACGAACCGCCGTACCTTCGGCACGACCGCGCTCACGATCGACCCACCTGGTAGTAGAGCGGGAAGACAAAAATCCACACGATGTCTACGAGGTGCCAGTACAAGCCCACCATGTCGAGCGGCGTGTAGTATCCGGGGCCGAAGGCGTCACGCCGGACGCGGACGGCCATCACCGTCACTAGCACGACGCCGATGAAGACGTGCAGCCCGTGGAAGAGCGTGGTCACGTAATACAAGAGGAAGAACAGTTTCTCGTGCACGCCGGTGACACCGGGTTCGTCATAGCGCACACCCGGGATGACGCCCGCATGATAATCGTCGGCGTACTCGACGCTGTGGATGACAAGGAAGGCCATCCCAAGCAGCGCGGTGGCGAGCAATAGCATCGATGCCCCCCGAGGTTGCGCGAGCTGCACCGCCCGGATCGCCATCACCATGGTAAAGCTGCTCACCAGCAATATGCCGGTCTCGAGGGCGCCCAGCTCCAGGTCCGTATGCCGGCTCGCGGCGGCGAACACATCCCCCCACAGAAGGCGCATCACCGCGTAACCGGCGAAGAGCACCCCGAAGAAAAGAATTTCCGTTGCCAGAAACGCCCACATGCCCAGCGTCGACGCCTCGCGTTGCTGCGAGGCGTCGTCGAACTGCTCAGCGAGGTGGCTGGGACGGGGTGTCATGGATGCTTATACGCATAGGGTCCGTCGGTGACGACGACGGGAATGTCGAAGTTGTGCGTGGGCGGCGGTGACGCTGTCTCCCACTCCAGACCCGCCGCCTCCCAGGGGTTCGCCGTGGCCTTCTCCCCGTAGCGCAACGACCACAGGAAATATCCTATCGGCAGAAGGTACGCCGCGGCCAGCAACACGGAGCCGGCGGACGAGAGCACGTTGAGCAGGGCATACTCGGGTGGGTACTGGTAGTAGCGCCGCGGCATCCCTTCGGCGCCCGCGATGAACTGCGGAAAGAACGTCAGGTTGAAGCCCAGGAACATCAGGATCGCGGCGAACCGGGCCCACGCCTCGGAATACATCCGACCGGTGACCTTTGGCCACCAGAAGTGGATGCCACCCAGGTAGGCCATCACCGCGCCACCGACCATGATGTAATGGAAGTGGGCCACCACGAAGTAGGTGTCGGTCAAGGTGACGTCGAGCGCGGTGGCCGCCAGGAAGAGGCCCGTGAGCCCGCCGATCATGAACAGGCCGACAAAGCCCAGGGCATAGATCATGGGCGCTCCAAAGGCGATATCGCCCTTGTAGAGCGTCGCCGTCCAGTTGAACACCTTGATGGCGGAGGGCACGGCAATGATGAAACTGAGGATCGAGAACACGATGCTGGCATACATGGACTGGCCGGCCACGAACATGTGGTGTCCCCAAACGAGGAACCCGACCACGGCAATGCCGATGATTGAGTACACCATGAAACGGTAGCCAAAGATGCGGCGACGCACGCTGGCGGTGATGAGTTCGCTCACGACGCCCATGGACGGCAGCACCATGATGTACACCGCCGGGTGGGAGTAGAACCAGAAGAAGTGCTGGAAGAGGACCGGGTCACCCCCGAGGGACGGGTCGAAGATCCCGACACCGAAGAGCCGCTCGGCCGCGAGCAGGGCCAGGGTCATGGCGAGCACAGGCGTGGCCAGCATCATGACCAGGGACACACCATACATCGACCAGACGAAGAGGGGCAGCCGGAACCAGGTCATGCCGCGGGTACGCATCGTATGGATGGTGACAATGAAGTTCAGGCCCGTGAGGATCGACGAGAACCCCACGATAAACACGCCGACGACGGCCAGGACGACATGGGAATTGGAGAACAGGGTCGAGAAGGGCGTATAAAACGTCCAGCCGGTATCCACCCCTCCCAAGAGCAGACACGCGACGGTGAACAAGCCGCCGACCATGTACAGGTACCAGCTGAACAGGTTCAACCTCGGGAAGGCGACATCGCGCGCACCGATCATCAGGGGCAGGAGAAAGTTTCCCAGCGTGTTGGGAATCGAGGGAATCAGGAAGAACCAGACCATCACCACACCGTGGAAGGTAAAGGTCTTGTTGTAGGTTTCCGCACTGATGACGTCGCCCTGCGGCGTCGCCAGTTCCAGGCGAATCAGCGCGGCGGCCAGGCCACCGAGGATGAAGAAGAACGTAATCGCCACCGCGTAGAGGATGGCGATGCGTTTGTGATCGTGTGTAAAGAGCCACGAGCGCAACGTCGAGCCATCCACCAGGTAGCTAGGTGCAGCGTGTTCAGCGGGCATGGGCAGGCTCCTGATCCATGCCGCGGACTTTCAGGTACGCGATGAGGGCGAGGATGTCTGCCTCGCTGATGCGGTTCTGATAACTGGGCATGATAGGCGCATAACCTGCCGCCACCTCGCTGGCAGGCAGGGTAATGCTGTCGTGCAGGTAACGGTCGTCGGCACGGACCTGGCGGCCATCGGCAATCGGCACAGTGCTGCCGAACAGGCCATTCAGTGCCGGCGCATGCACGGTTGCCCCTTCATCGTGGCAGCCGGCGCAGCCGTAGCGCGTGAACAGCGCGCGGCCCTGCATCGCCAACGTCTGTGATCCGTGGCCGGCCAGCCAGGCGGCGTGATCCTCGGGGCTTTGCACGACCACGGTTCCGCCCATGTGCGAATGATCGGTCCCGCAATATTCGGCGCAGAACAGGTCGTAGGTTCCGGCGCGGGTGGGCGTGAACCACTGGTCCGTGTACCGCCCCGGCAGCACGTCCTGTTTGACGCGAAAGGCTGGAATGGACACGTCGTGGATCACGTCCTGAGAGGTCATCACCAAGCGGACCGGCTGGCCACTGGCCAGATGCAGCGTATTGATTTCCCGCTGGCCACCGGGATGTTCGAACTCCCACATCCACTGTTTGCCGATGACGTACACCACCTCGGCATCGCGGGGCGGTGTGCGCAAGTCGACCCAGAGTCGAATGCTCCAGACGAAAATACCGACGAAGAGCGCAAAGGGGATCAGTGTCCAGGCCAGTTCGATGCCCAGCTGGCGGTGCGACTCGCCGCTTCGATCCACGTCACGGCCCCTTCGGAATCGCACGGTGAAGACGAGCATGGTGATAAACACGGCCAGGATGACGACGACGCTCAGCCCAAGCAAGGCATTAAACAGCAAATCGATCTCCGTGCCGAAGTTGGATGCACGCGGCAGCAGCATCATGCCGATCTCCTGCGCAACCCCCACCACAGCCAAGCCATGGCGATGACAAACCCGGAGCCCAGCAGCATCATCAATCGTGACACCAGCAGGCTGTAGCGACCCGTCGCGGGGTCATACCCGCAGCAGAAGAGCACCAACTGGTCGATGACCGTGCCGAGCTGGCCTTGCGAGGCTTCGATCAGAGCGAGCGACAGCGAACGCGGCGGGTAACTCACTCCGAAGAAATACTGTGCAATGCGCCCCTGGCCTGTAAGGATGATGGCCCCCGCAGGGTGGGCGAACTGATCGTTTCGCGCGTCGTAGAAATAGCGAAAGCCGGCGGCATCGGTGAGCTGGCGGATCGCTGCGTCCCCTGCCGTGGCGAACGTCCAGTCCTCGACGTGACCGCCGGGTCCCATGGCGGCGAGCATGTGCCGCGCCTTGCGCGCGTCAGCTGGCGTTTCACGAGGATCGATGCTGATGAAGAGGACGCGGTAGTCGTCAGCCGGTGATAGCTGCATTCCTGCCACCGCGCGAGCGAGGGCATGCAAGGTGACATCGCACAAGTTCGGGCAGCGGTAGTAGCCGAAGGCCACGACAAGTGGCTTCCCGTCCGCTATCGCGGCGACGTTGGTGGGGTGTCCTTCCGCATCGACCAGTGGCGCATCGACGGGCATGCGGGTCCCAAGGTGCTGCTCGAAGGCGACGCGCTGTTTGAGGTCCGCCGGCGGCGGCAGTGGCTCCGCGTGGGCGGCGAGGGCGGCCAGAGCGAAGACCCCCCAAGCCAGAAGGCGACAGCTGATCACGGCCGTTTCTCCCTGGCCAGGAGTGCCATGGCGCGCTCCACCGGAACGCGCGCCACCGTGTGCTGCGCGTTGACCCAGCCATAGCCATCCGCACGAGCCTGATTCGCCCTGACCGCCGCAAGGTCGGCGGCCGGATGGGCTTGCAGCCGCGGCGAAGGGACGGGGGGAATGGCTTGAAAGGGCGCCTGGGCGTATCCGTGCCAAAGGAACCAGCACAGCGTCATGACGACCAGCACGCCTGCGCCGAGGGCGCCGCCGATCACCGTCAGCGCGCGGGCAGCAATGTGATTGGGTTGGTGATTCATGGCAGGACCATCCAGGCGACGTAGCAGGTCTGGCCTAACAGCATCGATGTGGCGGCAAGGCGTAGTCCTCGGGCCTGCATGCGCCACCGGGCCGGAAGCACGGCAAGGATCGGCAGAATCACGTGGAGCACGAGCGCCGCGTACGCGAGGGCCGCCCACGGCCCTCGCGTACGCGGAAGGTACCAGCGCGCTTCGTTGGGAAGGTCGGCCACCCAGGCGGTGAGGTAGTCCATGCCGGCAAGGTAGACCCAGGCCACCGCCAGGCAGACCATGAGGCCAGCCGCATCGGTTGCAAGCGCCTTTCCGCACTCCCTCGTCCTGGGCAAAATGCTGGCGACCGACAGGGCGAATGCCGATGCCAATTGAGCCGTCGCCACGATCATCCCGATCGCCGTGGACGACCACGGTATCTGGGGCGCCACGATCCAGTCGGTCGCAAAGAGAAGACAAGCAAAGCCCCAAGCGATCAGGACAGGTCCTGGCATGCGAGACGCGAACACCGCGCCGGCACCCCACACGACAAAGACTCCGACCGTGCGACCTACCAGCCACGTCACGGAGACGTGCGCCTCCGCCGGGAAGAGTCCGCCAGAGCACGCCAGGCAGCCCGCCGCAGACACGGCGCCGGGAACCAGTAGCCATGTCATCCGACGCCAGGCGTCGTTAAAGGAGGCGCCCCAGGCGCCGCCCGCTACGGCGGCGATTGCCCGCCAGGCCACGCTGCCAGCGCCCATGCCCGCGAAGAGCACCATCGCAACGATGAGCAGACGCTCGGTCATCGGCGGGTCTCCGCGGCATCCAGGGCCTTGAGCCGTTGGAGATCTCGCGGTTCAAGACGGTCCACGGGCACCTCGCGACTGAACTGCAGTGCGCGGATATAGGCAACGATCGCCACGCGGTCCGACGGCTCGACGCGATCGCCGTAGGGATACATGATGCCCCACCCGTGCGCGATCACATCCTCGAGATGCTGATCGTCCGCTTGGCGAAGCCGGGGTTGGTGATACGACGGCGGGGCGGGGAAGCCGCGCCGCACCACCATGCCGTCACCGTCGCCCGCGGTGCCGTGGCAGGGCGCGCAGTAAATCGTGTACCGCTCGCGCCCCCGTTCCAGTCGTGCAAGCGGCGACGGCACCGGATCGGATGGCTGACTCACCGGAACGGCACCCGCCGGCACCTCTCGCGCCGCGACGGCGTCCTTAAAGAGCGGCGCCTCGGCACCTCGCTTATAGCGAGGCTGGTCATACATGTCGTGCATGCCGCGTTCGCAGGCCGCCAGTGCAAGCAGTACGCCAAGCAGCATCAGGCGAGGCGCAGTCATGCGGGCACCAGCGCGTAGCGCATCGGCTGCAACGCGGCGATGTCCCGGGTGCAGCGGTGCTCATCCCAGAGTGGGTCGTTCGCTCGCACGAGCAGGAGAAAGCCGGCGCGGCTGGCTTCGTCGAACCAGGCGACGTTGAACTCCGGTCGATAGAGCCGTGGAAGGCCGGTGCGAAGGCAGAACGTCGCCAGCGCCGCCAGCGCGGCGAAGAGCATGCCCATTTCAACGGCCGCAGGCGCAAACGCCGGCCAGCTGGCCGGCGGCCGGCCGCCGGCATCGATAGGGTACGCGTGGACGGCAGCGATGTACTGCATGCCCAATCCCAAAGCGATGCCAGCGATGAACGCGACAAGCACGGCGCGTGACATGGCGTCCGTGCGCCGCACCGGCGCATCGTCGACGGGCCACGGGGTAAACGATTCCAGGGAGCGATAGCCTTGGGTCGATAGGGCGGCCCGCGCCGACCGTAGCGCGTCGACCGTCGGGAACTCGGCGAGCATCCCGTAGGTTTTCATGGCGCCCGCTCCCTGCGCAGTTCGGCCAGCGATACCACTGGAAGCAGGCGCATGAATACGAGGAAGAGCAGCGCGAAAAGCCCGCATGAGCCGAACAGGAAGACGAAGTCCCAAACCGAGGGATGGAAACTTCCCCATGCAGGTGGCAGACCGCTGCGATAGAGCACGGTGACGATTAGCATGAAACGCTCCATCCACATCCCGACCAGGACAAGCGCCGACACGGCCCCCAGCGTCCACGGCGAACGTCGCAGGCGCCGCGACCACAGCAACTGGATGGCGAGCACGTTGCACCCCATCGTCAGCCAGAACGTCCACGCGTACGAGCCCGTCATACGGTTGTGTATCACGGCCAGCTCGTCCGGGGCGCCTCGATAGAAAGCGAGGAATATCTCGCTGGCATAGCCGTAGATGACGACCCAGCCGGCCGCGAGCAGCAGTTTGCCCAGCTTGTCCAGGTGATCATCGGTGATGACGTCCCGCAGGCCGTAGCCATGGCGCAATGGCAGGCTGAGCAGGGCGACCATCGCCGTGCCGGAGAAGAGGGCGCCGGCGACAAAGAAGGGCGGGAAGACGGTAGAGTGCCAGCCCGGCAGGTAGCCTTCGGAGAAATCCAGCGCCACCATGCTATGGACCGAGAACACCAAGGGCACCGCGATGATCGCGAGCAGTCGACTGAGCTGGCCGTGCACGCGCCATTCGCGTGCCTCGCCGCGCCAGCCCATGGCCAGCAACGCGTAGAACACCTGTTTGCCCCGTGTGGTTGCCCGATCGCGCACGGCCGCGGCATCGGGCACCAGCGAGACAAAGAAATAGATCACCGAGACGATCACATACGTGCCGATGGCGAAGAAGTCCCACGTGAGCGCGCTGCGCCACTGCGGCCACAGGCCCATCTTGTCCGGGTAGGGCGCGAGCCAGTAGGCGAAGTAAGGCCGTCCCAGATGCAGGACCGGGAACAGGCTGGAGACGAAAAGCGCAAACAGCGTCATGGCCTCGGCATGCCGAGCCAGGGCGGCGCGCCACGGTTGCGAGGTAAGGTAGAGCGCGGCGGAAATAAATGTGCCCGCCATGGCGATGCCGATCCACCAGACATAGTTGGTGATGTCGAAGGCCCACGCCACGGGCATGTTATTGCCCCAGATGCCGACCCCTTCGTGCAGGAGGACGACGATGCCTGCGACCAACGCCAGAGTAAGGGCGAGTGCCACGGCGAAGACCGACCACCACACCTTCCCGGCGCGTCGGCGTAGAAGCAGGCCGGTCACGTGGTCGGTGAGAGCGGCGGGGCCCATGAATGCGAAACGGCTCATGTCGCGGGCCACTCAGGGTGACGCTGCCGGATGGCAGCTAGATACGTGGTTCGCGGGCGCGTATTGAGCTCTTCAAGCAGCACATAGTGTCGGTCCGACGCGCGTGCCCCGGCCAGCTCGGGGTTGGGCTTCTCCAGATCGCCGAAGCTGATCGCGCGCGTGGGGCAAGCGTCCTGGCAGGCGGTCGTCACCTCGGCGACATCGCGATGATCGCGGCTCGCCGAGGCATGCGCCCGCTCGATGCGCTGGACACAGTAGGTGCATTTCTCCATCACCCCTTTATTGCGCACCGTGACCTCCGGATTGCGCATCGCCTTCAGGCTTTCGCTGACCAGGTCCGCATACTGCAGGAAATTGAACCGACGGACCTTGTACGGACAGTTATTCGCACAGAAGCGCGTACCGATGCAGCGGTTATAGACCTGCAGGTTGAGGCCCTCGCTGTCATGCACGGTGGCCTCCACCGGACACACGACCTCGCACGGCGCGTGCTCGCAATGCATGCACGGCACGGGCTGGTGGAACGCCTCGGGCGCGACAGCGCTTCCCTGGAAGTAGGCGTCCACGCGAATCCAGTGCATGCGTCGTCCACGCGACACCTCTTCCTTGCCCACGACGGGAATATTGTTTTCGGCTTGGCAGGCGACCGTACAGGCATTGCATCCGATGCACGCGGCGAGGTCGATGGTCATGGCCCACCGAGGCCCGGCCGGCGCGGCGTCGGTGTACAGCGTCGGTGGCGTGTGCGCGGGCTCGGTGGCTTCACCGAAAGCGACCGCCCGGATGGCGTCGCGGGTTCCCATGTCCTGAAGCACTTGCGTGACCGCCAGCAAGTCGCGCCGGCCCACCTTCTGCAATGAGGCACCTGTCGCTTGCCACTGGTCATCGCGCCCACGGAACGCGAAGCCGTTATATCCGTAGCCACTTCCGAGCCCCTCCGTGCGCCCGTTACCCAGTACCACGGTCACCGTCCGGCGGGCCTGCCCGGGAACGACGAGGACCGGCCCTTCCAGCGATCGACCGTCCAGGCTCAGGCGGATCACATCGCCGTCGCGAAGGTCGCGGCCGGCGGCGAGCTGTGGCGAAACGAGCAGCGCGTTGCCCCAGGTGATCGCGGTGATGGCGCGTGGCAGCTCCTGTAGCCAGGCATTTCCCGCCTGGCGGCCATCCCAGAGATTGGGGTCGGGGCGGAAGACAATATCAATCGAGGTGTCGCTCGACGCACCCGGTGACGGCATCGACGGCCCGGGAGACAACGGTTCGTCACGAGGCGCTGGCGTGCTGACCGTCTCCAACGCAATGACACCGTTCTGAAGCGATTGACGCCAGCTCGCATCGTCGAGGCCGGGCCACGTCTGCTTCACGCGCGTGAGGGCGTCGGTGGCCACCGCGCCGGTCATCAGATCAAGCACATCATGGATGCTTCGCCCGTCGACGATGGGTGCGATGACCGGTTGCACGATGGTTGCCGTGCCATCAGCGGCGCGCAGGTCAGACCACGTCTCCAGCGGATGGAGCGCCGGAAGGTGCCATGCAGCCAGTCCGGCCGTTTCGTCGCGGTAGCGGCCCAGGTGAATGAGGGTGGCAGCTCGCGAGGCGGCGTCAGCAAAACCGGGTAGCGTATAGGCGGGGTTGCCATCCAGGACCAGCAGGGTGTCAACGAGGCCGGCGCGCAGGTCGTCAACCAGTGACGGCGTCACGGCGGTGCCGGCGAAGGGCAGGATGGGCTGGCCGAGTGCGGCACGTATGAGGTCGACGTGCCGGCGAACGTCGGGGCTCGCCCATGGGCCAGCGACGACCAGCGAGCGGTCGCGGTGCGCGCGCAGGTCGTCGGCCATGACGTGGATGCGGTGCCGATCCGCATCAGCCAGGCCGGGCGCCTTGTCGCCTGTCAGCGCCGCGAGTAGCGCCGCGCTTATCGACGCCATGGCGGACACATCGACGGGCCAGGCATGGTCAGCGTTGCGGCCGGTCAGCGAGGGTGTGGACTCGATGGCGTATACGCGCGCGCCGCGCTTTCGCGCCGCGGCGAAATCGCGCGCGACGCCCACGTGGCCAGGCAGGGTGCCGAGGACATCTGCGTCGAAGGCGATGACGATGTCGCGGTCGGCGAGCGAAAGGGGTAACCAGGCATTGTCCACGGGTTCGTGGATGTGCCATGTGGCAGCGGGGAATGCGCGCATGAAAGCATCGCGTTGGCGCGAAAGCGTCGGTGAGCCAACGCGGCCGGTAACCACGTGTAGCCCATGGGCATCGCTTGCAAAGCTATCGCGAAGACCCGCCATCGCCTGTTCGAAAGCACTCCAGCTCCCGGGCACGCCGTGCCGCCGCGGCGCGTCGGATCGCTGGGGATCCCACAGATCGAGGATCACCGCTTGCAGCCTTGGGCTGCTTCCTCCGCGCGTTAGCGGGTGGCGCGGATTGCCGTCCAGCTTGATGGGTCGGCCGTCGCGTAGGGTCGCTACCACCCCGACAATATCGCCGCCGACGTCGAGGGCCGTGGCATAGCGTGCTTCCTCCGGTACGCCCCTGCCATCACGGTCCGGCTCGGCCACGATGTTCTCCGGCGGCGGCCCAGAGCAGGCGGCCAGTCCGGCGAAGGCCAGGGAGGCGCCGAGCAGCCGGAGGAATCCGCGGCGATCCATGCCCGGTTCCATGAGTGCAAACTGGGGGAGGGCGTCCGCGAGCCGCTGCCGCTGCACCGGATCATCGGTAAGTTCATCCAGCGCACGCCAGAAGCGTGGGCTTCCTGCTGCCGGCAGCGCTATTCGCGATGCGTTCCAGTCGTTCATCGGTGGCATACCGAGCAATCGGTGAGATGCTGCCGGTCGATTCGGAATGCCTCCACCAGATGCATTCCGAGCCCATCGTCTTTTGGATCCACCGGCTGCATGGCAAACACCAGGCCAGGCGTCCGGACAGCACGCTCAGGATGGCGGTGGCAGTCCAGGCACCACTTCATGGTGAGCGGTGCTTCGCGACGCATCAGCGGCATGTGCGCCACATCGCCGTGGCACGAGATGCAGCCGACGCCGTTGGCCACATGCGCGGCATGATTGAAATAGACGAAATCCGGCAGATCGTGGACTCGCGTCCAACGCAGTGGAACGCCCACCTGCCACGCGTCACGAAGCGGCGCGAAGAGGGGCTGGTCCGCAAATAATTGCGAGTGACAGGTCATGCATGTCGATAGTGGCGGCATGCCGGCAAACGCGGAGGTTTCGACGCTTGCGTGGCAGTAGCGACAGTCGAGGCCGACCTCGCCCACGTGATGTTGGTGGCTAAAGGGGATCGGCTGTTCCACGGCTTCGTCCATCGCATTCGGTTCGGCGATGATGCCCCGCCAGATAGCGGCGCCGGCCACGATCACCACGACCACCGCCAGACACGCCAGCACCGCGTAGAGGCCAGAACGTGGGCGGAAAACCTGGGCCATGTCCCTCGATGCATCGCCTTAACAGATTCACGCTAGCGGCCATTGCGTGCGCTACGCGTGAAACCCACTCCGCCCTCGGTCTCGCGCGTCTACCCCAAACAAGGCTGCCGTCCAGGAGGCGGGCTGCTGGTCTATCGCAGGACATATCGCCGATAAACCTGTGAGCTGATCTTCTGAAGGCCCGCGTGCATTTTGGCCGGGCAGCCGACCCGATTACGGCACGATCGCAGCGTTCTGCCGCGGACGTGCGCGTACTTCCTGCCGCGCATGCCTGGCGTTCGCCCGGCAGTAAGCAGGGCTTAGCGTGCGTTTACGCCACGAGGCTCGCGTTGGCCAACGGCTCTAAGCGACTCACCGGCAAGGCCGCGCCTCTCGGCATCCATCTCGAGAGGCGGGCGCGTGATCAAGACGCTATGTCGCTGCCAAAGCGTCCGTGGTCCGGGTAGAGGGGCACCACGTTCGCCCTAGGGCCCACCATGCTGCTCCGTGACCTGACGCCGGGCAAACGTCCTTCGTGGCTCGGGCGCCTCGCTGTCGCGCCATAGGGGCATTGCAACAGCGGCCGGGTTACGGGGTAAGAACGACCTTTCGGCAATCTTCTTCCAGACCGGCGCGCATTCGACCGGCTGCCCGGGGCGCTTGAGGGGCACCTGCGAGCCGAAATCCTTGAGCTTCTCCATGGGCTGCGGTCGTTGTCGCCCGCGCTGGCGTCCAGCGCCCGTTCGAAAGTCACAGTCGGTGGCCACCTTGGCGGGGTCGACCTCGGGCTGGTCTGCAGTCTGGGCGATGGCGCCCGGCCATCCGGTCAGCCATTTCCGCCAGTGAAAGATACTTGCAGTACGCCGTGCTCGGTAAAGCCAAAGGTTCGGGTAGGCCAATCCATCGCGAGCACGTCGCGTTAGCGACGCAACCATCGAGGCCGCCTGCATACAGGCCCATTCACTCAATGGATCTTATGAAGCGTACCCACAGACGAATACGGCAGAATTTCCCACTCTGGCCGAGTGGATGGGACAGCGCGTCCCGTCCGTTCTGCGCTTTCGTCAGTGGCACTGTAAATGACCTCCCTCGCAAAATGACGTCAAGCGCAGCCCCTGCACAGGAGCGAGACGGGCTCGTTGATTCCCAAGCGGGGTCAACGGCAAGCCAGCGCTACATCAACAAGCTCGATACTTCACGCCTATGCGTTGGGAAGGGAGCGGGATGCGGCATAGCCACCCAGGGCGTCACCGAGACACGCGACGGCATCGATGCGCACCTCTACAGCGCCCACGATGCGGCGTCGGTGGTCCATTGCTCGCTCTGCCGACGCGCGCATCGATGCCGTGCAGGGGACGATTTGAAGATTCCGCCGGCAACCCGGGTCGCATCCCTGGGTTCATCCCCAGCCGGGCGGCCAAGACGTCGTCAGGAACGGCGTAGAAAGGTGATTTTCCCGTTGGGCTCAAGACGGGCCAGGAGGATGCTGGCCTCTGACTCCAACCCTGCGGCGTGGAGTGCACGGTCCAGGGCAGCATCCGGGATGTTCTCCCGTCTCATGGTCTCCGTTTGCCGCTTTCCGTTTCTTACAAGCAGGGCAGGATAACCTTCCATCATGCGGTTGAGCCACGCCGACCGTGTGCACAGCCACGCCACCATCCGGTCCGTGGCGAGGATGGCCGCGACCCCGATGAAGGGGCCAAGTGCGCCTTTGTCGTCCCCGATGATGGCGGTCCGGAGTGCACCACCGGCCAGGACAAGTACGATGACGTCAAACGCGGTCATCTCGCCAAACGCCCGTTTGCCTGCAAGGCGCATGAGGACAAGCAAGCCGACGTAGGTGGCCACGCCACGACACGCGTAGGCGTACCACGGCATCGACAATTCAAGAATATCGTTCATGGGAGCCTCACGTGCCGGTCTTGGAGTTGGGTTCGTCCATTTTTTTCGATTGCGGGGAGTCCTTTTGGCGCAGGAAAATCGACAGCACAATGAGTGAGAAAACCGCCAGGAACTCAGACTGCCAGTTCTGGAAACTTTCGAACCAGAACGAAGCGTCCACAGCGTATTGGCCCAGGGTTTCCGCAGGCTGATGGTGCAGTTGAGCGGTCTCAAGGGATTTTCGCCAGCTGCCCAGAAGATGCCCGCAAAAACACAACAAAAACAAAAACAGGAACGCGAGCGACAGGGAATTGGCATACAGCCATCGCACGATGCCGCCTTTGCGCCAGGCATTGGGGTAGAGGTGTGCTGGCGCCTCGCTCTTTTCCTCCCCGTCGTCATCCAAAGGCCGGGATTCAGCAGAGCCTTTCTGTCGCAGCCAGACAGTAAGGAGGACATAGACACCCATCTGAAGGAATTCCGATTCCCAGTTCTCGAGGGTGGCAGACCAGAAATCCCCACTGACAAGGTACGCAGCAAATTCGATGGATGGTCGCCCGTGCTCAGTGAGTTCCTCGTTGTGGGCAGCAAAGCCGGTGACGCACTGAGCCGACCATGCCGCAAGCATCATGAGCAAGACCACGATGCCCAGGCCATTTTTGCGAAAGAAGGAATCATGCATGTCGGGCTTTCCGCCTGAGGGTTTCAATGAGCGATGCACCATGGATGGGCGTCGCGACACCATACGATTCCCGAAGGTGCAAAAGGGTCCGCTGCGTGCGCTCTCCCGATTGCGACGCCGTGGTATCGGCCGGCACCACGGTGGAAAAGCCCCGAACGTGGGCGTCGAGCACGGTGGCAAGCACGCAGGAGTCCGTTGCAACCCCGCACACCACCAAGGTCCTTGCACCGAGGTGCGTCAGAAGGGAGGGGAGGGGTGTTTCGAAAAAGGCCGAATGCCTGGGCTTGAGCATGCGGAAATCCGACGGCACGGGAGATAATGCGTCGACCACGTCCCTACCCCGTGGACCGGACCGCTTGACGTGGCCGAGCATGTGGTCAAAGTCGTCTTGCCATCTGCCGAAGTTGTCGTTGGCAAAGACCACAGGGCGCGCATTGGCACGGAACGACTTCAGCGCTGCCGAAATGGCCGGGGTGGCCGCCATGAGCTCCGAATGGAGGTCTTCCCCACCGGGAAAGTCAAACGTGGAGAACACATCGAGCACCAGAAGTGCGTGGTTTTCAATGGTGGTCGTGTCTAAACGCCTGTTTGTCATGGGCTGCCTCCTTCCCGCCGGAGTCAATGGATCGCCTGCGTGCGCCACAGTCAATGCATGCCTGAGTCTCGCCCCGGAATGTTGAAGAAGAGGTGTGCGCTCACAGATGTTGTATCGCTTTCACGTCCCTCAGGATGTCTCTCGACGCGCGAGTTCCAAGCTGGTCGGAGCCATCTCCCGCGGAGCTCTCCCATGGCTGGGCGGCGTCGAAGGCCTGTTAATCCATCAACTGCCGGACATGTACAGTGCCGAAGGACAGCTGATCAGGGTCCTGCCGTGTCTGGCACGTGCTTCATCGAGTCCCGACCTTGCTGCAGCATTCGAATCGCACCTGGAGGAGAGTCAAGGTCAGGTTGAGCGAATTGATGAAATCGTCGAAGTCCTCAGCATCCGTCTCAACCGCATGAAATGCGCCGCGATGGAGGGACTCGTTGAGGTAGGCAAGGAGGTCATCGATGAAATCGAGAAGGGTCCGCTGCGCGACGTCGCCCTTATCGGGGCGGCAACAAAGTGGAGCATTGCGAAACCGCTTCCTACGGCACCTTCGCGGGCCTGGCCAACCGGCTGGGTTACGTCAGGGCTGTGCCCCTGCTGCAGGCCACGCTCAAGGAAGAAAGCGGCGGACGAGAAGCTGACCTTGCTTGGCGAGCAGCTGGCCAAGCAGCAATCCGCCGAAGCGCACTGACCTGGACTCGGCAGCACCGTGGCCCGGGCGCGGACGCTCACCACTGCCGCGGTTGGCACCCGCTGGCCTCGCGGGGAAGCGGCTCGCGTGTTACGGGAAGCGTTCGTCTGCGAGAGACATGGGCGCTGTGACGGTATCGGGCCGTGCAATGCCGAAGCTTTGCGTTGACGATTGCGGCTGCTCACGGACGACGGAAAATTCCTCATCTTGTGGGGTGAAAACAGCAGGGCGACTTCGCTCCGGTGCCCCCAGCTTCACGTCAGTGAAGACCCTCACCCTGCTGTAACGTTCGGAACCCGGCACCGTCACGGCCCTCGGCGCCTCAATACCTTCCCTACAGCGGCGGAGATGTGCCATGGGTGAGCAACAAGGGTCGCGCGACAACCAGCAGGGTCAGGAGCAATCGGGCCAGGGAAACCAACCCGACAAGGGCCAGCAACCGGGTCAGGGCGGTCAACCCGGCAGGGACACGGGGCAGGACAAGCCGGGCCGGGAAGACCAGTCCGGGGGCGGTCAGAAAGGGAAAGAGCCTGGCCAGGAAAACCGGTGAGGTCACGAGCGCCCGCGGAAGCGGGCGCCTTCTTTCGTCGCTGTCCCAAGACTGGGCGTCGGCCCTTGATCGACTCGATGCTACGCACAGGGTGAACGCCCGGACGGGCATCGATTGTCCCAATCGGGGGGGGCAGGCGGCGTCGAGGACCGAGTGCCACTCGACGTCGTAGGGCCCGGGTCCCCTATACCGTGGCGAGCGCCTTCAGGAATGGTCGCAGGACCCGCAGCGCTGGACGGTTTGCCAAAGCGCGCACCATGGGAACGCTCGGGCAGGCGAGGGCAACGACAGGGGCCGGATTCGGATGGCATGTGATCCATCGTATGGCATGCCGCGACTGTGGCGCGTGCGATTGCCAGGGTTGCCGCAGACGGCGTGTACAGGCGCGCTGCATGGCTGATCTTTGCAAGTACCGTTCACTCCGGCGGGTTGACGCCTGGGAAACTGCCGTCTCCTCGCGATCGGTCCCGCCTCGCGCCAGCGCCGGTCGGGGGCCGCAAGTTCAGCGGCAAGGCCACCGCCGCGGGATGCGCTCGACGGTGTAGCGCATCGCACCCCGCGGAACCTGATCTTGACCCGGATCCCGATGGCAGCCTCGTCGCGGCTGGCCACGCACGGCACTTCCATCAGGAAGACGCGCCATGAGCGGGAGCCCATCCAATCCCATGAGATGGCCCGCCCCCGTTTCCGGGCGCGGGCCGGTGCACTCCATTGCCAATAGGGGGAGCCTCTAGAGAGGCCCGGCGATTCTCACGAATGGCAAGAATAGCTTACCAGGGTCGCTGTCACGAAAAGGTGTGGCGAGGCTTGATGAACCGGCGATCGCATTTCGGCTCCTCAGTGGAAGCGAAACGTGTGCTGAACGTTCCCCCTTGAAGAACCCATGGCGATCCCTATCTGCTCATCGCCGGGGCATCCCGGCCTGGCCTGGACGACAGGCGAGCACCCATTCCATTTCCTTGCGCAGTTGGAGGATTTGTCATGCGTACTCTTCTCAACATCAACCCCCTCGACCGTTCCAACACGGGTCTGGATCGTGTCTTTGACCTCCTTGAGGCAACGGCGCAGCGCCACGGCGATGACTTTCCACCGTATGACGCCATCCGTCTTTCGGACGACCGGTTCCGCCTGCGCATCGCGGTTCCCGGGTTCCAGCAAGATGAGCTGGCGGTGAGTCGGCTCAAGGGTACGCTTATTGTCAGTGGTGAGCGGAAGGAAGAGCCTGAGGGCGAGGTTCTCCACCAGGGCATCCCGCGCCGCGTGTTCAGCCGCCGGTTCCAGCTCGCCGAGCACACCGAGGTCACCGGTGCAACGCTGGCCCATGGCCTCTTGTCCATCGATCTTGCACGGGAAATTCCCGAGGCCGACAAGCCCCGGATCATCCCGGTCAGCGTCTCGCCGGATCGGACCGAGCCAATGCGCCAGATCGAGCGCGACGTTGCCTGAAAAGGCATGCCCGCCCCCGCCCGGGGGGGCGGGCCCTGTCCGATGAAACATCCCACGGAAGCAACACAGCAATGGCTTGTCACGGCGGCGGACCTTGGTTGGGCGGAGAACTGGCGTCCGCCGCCGAGTCCCGCGCCCCGGGAATGCGTTGCCTGCATCTATTTTATCCCCGATACCGTCAATCCAGAGGGCGGACTCGGCCGGTGCCGCAGGCGGCCGGACGTAAGCGTGTTTCCCGGCGTCGACATGCGGTGTCCATCGTGGAAAGGTTCGGGGTAGGCAGGGAATAAGGGAGGTTGGAACTTGTCCCTCCTTCTTTACCCGCGGTGTCCTGCCCTGCATGCTGTCGTGTCAACAGGCCGCACCAATTGGGAGACGCCATGGAACAACGCATCGTGGTCAGTGACGAGCACGGCCAGCATCTGGTGGCCCTCGTCACGCATGACTGGCTCGGTCGCGAGGTGATCTGGTCTGCAGAAATCGAAGGGAACGTCCTGAGCGTTCCCCTGACCGGCACCGCCGCGGACGAGGGGAGCGTCGCTGCGGCTGTCCAGATGACCGTCCTGCGCTGGGGCATCCGCGCGCTTGACGCTTCTTAGCCAGCCCGCTACGACAGTTGCCAGGCGGAAACCGTCGGACTTTGCGATATCACAGGCTATCCTTTGCAGTTACGCCTGTACGAATCCGTCTTTCTCGTGTTGCAACCCGCTGTGGCCGGCTCGGGACGGAAATCGCAGGCCGGCATGTCCTTCGTTTCTTGGAGCTTGACGGTCATGGCCGGCAGTCCAGGACGGACGACAATCCGGATACAGGCGGCCAAGGGGTTGACGCGCTCGACCGGCTGGAAGGACGCCCACTCAACGGCGCGACAAAGCGGCGAACACGTGTCATACCGTCTTGTCGCAAGCAGGCCCATCTGAATTGTCAGGGTCGACACCATCAGGCGCAGAGCGTGCAGATACGCACGTCAGGCACGTCTTCCGGACTTGTCCTTCTCCGCCTTCGGCGTTGTTGGTGTCGCAACGTCGCGGGGCGCCACACTCCGCCTCTTGTGGGTTCGATGGTCGATGCCGGCTTCGAGGTCCGCACAACCGGGACACAGGCGGTTTCCTTCGATCAGGTCGCCGAGGGGCGCTCCACAACGGGAGCATATGCCGGTTGCTTCGATCATTGGATGGGATGCCTTTGAGGGAGTCAGATTGCCTTGGTGATGGTGGACATCTGCTTTGCGATCGCGAGTCCACAGGTAGATGCAGTCCCGGCCTGCACCGGTCACGCTCCAGGCACACCAAGCGCCAATTGCCGAGCCAGCGACCTTTTATGGTGCACAGCCGGAGACAAGGGCGCGTGGAGAGCGACTGCAAGGTCCACAATCACGAATGTGAAAGAACGGCTCCTCAAGCATTGGTGCGGGACGCCGAAACGATGAGGGCTGGCGCTCGCCGGCGCAGCGGGGCTCATTGATGTTCGGAAAGGTCATCTGGTTTCACAAGGATCTCGGGATGGGGCTGATCGAGCGCGCTGGTGGATTTACCGTGGGTTCGGTGGAAAGCGGCACGCTGACGCTTGGCGGCCGGGTGGAAGGAGATTTTCTCGGTGAAGGGATGACGGTGATTCAAGACCTCGAATCGTGCGCGCAGGTGACGTTTTTCGTGGAAGCGGACGCGGTCACGGAAGAGGAGGCCAACGAGTTGCTGGGCATCGTTCGGGGCTGAACGTGTCGCCCAGCGTTGATCTACGGAGGCACGCTAAGCCGGCGTCCAGGCCCCTGCTGCCAGAGCCATCCGCGTTCGCCCGCAGGACATGGCAGGCCCCCACTGGCAATCGGCGGAGCAACGGCTTGCCCGTCCGCGCCCGCCGCCTCCCGGCGCACAGTCCCGTCTCGGGTCGTGGAGCATCAGACGCGATGCTGCACATCGTCCTGTGCCCCGAGCGAATCCAGGATGAGCCGCCCGGCCTCGGTAATGCGCCACCACCCCTCGCCATCGTCAAGTGCAAGGCCGTGGGCCTGCAGGTCGCGGCAGGGCGCCTTGTCCAGCGTCCGAACGGCGAGGAAGGCGGTGTCGGCAAGCTGCCGCAGCGTGAGCAACTGCGTTGGGGTGAGCTTCGGCGACATGGAGAATGCCCTTGGTGTGGCGTCCATCGAATCATGACGGGCAAGTCAGCGACTAGGGCGTTTTTCGGCAAATTGCCGCTCTGGAGCTAGGGTAAACGGGTCGCAGGACGGGGCAAGGCAAGGATGGGCAACCCGTCCTGGAGTCACCTGGTCGGCCGTTGCGCCTGCCTGTCCTGGGGGCCTTGTCGGGATCCCGCCGGTAACGGCCAGACCGCTGGCAACCGCCTCTTGGAACTGGGCCAGGCCGCCTGTCGGGCGATATGTTCCTCCGGCCGACAAAGTCGTCGACGAAGTGGCAATGTGCCGCCGACGTATTGTTGATGCCCGGCCCCGTTAACTGGCTCCCCAAGGTGGAGCATGCCATGAGCGACGACACGAAAAAGCGCGGCCCCGCGGACGCAAAGCGCATCAATGTCAACGAGGATTATGAACTCGAGTACTGGACCAGAGCCCTCGGCGTTTCCCCCGAACAGCTCAGGCGTGCCGTCCAGCGAGTCGGGCCCATGGCTGACGACGTCAAAGCCGAGCTGCGGCGCCGCCGCTGAGGCGGTGTGCCCATATCATTGCCGCGGTTTTCGTCCTCGGCGGACGCAATGTAGAGTCGCTCGTCGCGAAGGCACAGCGCAGCTGTCGGCCGGCCAAACGGGATGGGTTGACGCATCCCATGCGGCCTCGGCCGATGGTGAATGCAGGCGGGGGTGACCCTCACCGTTTCTAGGAGCGCTGCCTCACGTCCTGCACCCGGTGGCCGCAGGTACGGCTGCCGTGCAGAAATGGACGTGGACTCAAGGTTTCCGGAGCGCTGCCGACAACGATAGGGTGGTCGGCGGTGCACCAGCTGCCATCCCGGCTGAGCGTGGGGCGCGAACACTTGCCGCAACCCGCGTCAGGCAAGGAGTGGGATGGCACCCCGTATCCCGTGAGGGGAAGCCCTGGCCCAACCGGTGCGGCTCTTGGGGACGCAGAAAAACTGAAGGGCTGGGCGACTCGCTTCTCGGCTTGCCGGGGCGCTGGTGGGCGCCCTTAAACAGGAAAGCGCAGTGCACGAACTCAGGTTAAGGCTTCAGAATCCGGTGATTGAAGGCATCAATGACCGGGGGCGACAGACGTACCAGATTTCCTTCAACGGCACGTTGGCCGACGGAACAGCCATCCGGACCACCAGGGCGCTGCGAACATTCCACGTCACCGCGCACCACGCGCACTCAGATGGGGTGGTGCATCCGAACGGCATCAGTGTTGAAGACCACCGGACGGATGAGGCTTGCGTGGACGTCACATTTGCACCGGCCGTCGTCGCCCGGCTGATGGCAATGAGTGGCGTCGAGGAAGCGATGCTGACCCTCCGCTTCAATGACGGCGGAACGCGCGATGAGCGTGGGCCGGTCTTCGAGTCGAGCGCTTCGCCGGGCGGCATTGAGTGGAATGCAACGCGCATCACAAGGGTCGAACCGGCCGCATCCACGGTCCGCATCGCCCGCGTGCAGAGTCCTGACGGAGCCTGATCAGAGCCACCGCTTAGCGGGGCCATCCTCATCGGATTCCAGCGTCCTGGCTCTCAGAGCCCTGGCTGAGGCGACACCGTTGTCGCGCGCGACGTTGACGGGAGAACAGGCGAGACGCAATCGCTGGGGCCACTTCGCCCCGCTCACGCGACGGCTTGTGCCCCTGCGCCGTGTCAAGAACACTCAGGTCGATTGCAACGGCTCGCCAGGTCTTCACGGGATCACGGCACGGACGGGCCTAGCGTGCATGCCTCAAGAAGCGAGGCGACCATGACCATCGCGTTTCTCGTTCCCTGTCTCAACGAGGAGGCCGCACTGGGGAGCGTCCTCGAGGACCTCGCCGCGTTTGGCCTGCCGGTATTTGTCGTCGACGACGGCTCAACAGACAAGACGGCAGAGATAGCGTTGGCCCATTCGGCGCGGGTCATCCGTCACGTCCGACGCCGGGGCAAGGGCGAGGCACTCAAAAGCGGCTGGGCCGCGGCGCGAGCTCGCGGGCATCACGGAATAATCACCGTGGATGGCGATGGCCAGCACCGTATCGATGACATCCGCCAGGTGCTGGAAGCCGCCCGTCAACTTCCAGGAAGCATCGTCATTGGCGCACGCCTGAAGGACCGTCAGTCCCAGCCCCGGCTGCGCAGACTGGCCAACGGGTTTGGGGACTGGGCGGTGACGGTGGCATCCGGCCAGCCCATCACCGACTCGCAGAGTGGCCTTCGCTACTATCCTGGAAGCGCGTTCGATTGCTCACCTCCCTCAGTCGGCCATTTCGCTTTCGAAAGTGCCGTGCTCGTCGAAGCGTCGCGAAGGTTGGGAATGCGCATTGCCTACGTGCCCATCCACGCCCGGTATGGACTGGGATTGCGCGGCAGTCATTTCCGGCCGGTGCGGGACATCGCACGCATTGCGCGCTACCTGACAGCGGCCGTTCTTCGCCATGTCGTCCTTGGTCGGCTGCGCGGCGCCCACGTTGGAGCGGGGCGCGACGGGCGGCCGCACTTATAGCCGGCCGGGGGCGACGCGGCCGGGGATCCGAACGGCCCGTCGCGCGCCACGCTCGCGGCGAATTGTATGCACATGCTATGATAATTGAATGTGCATCGGAGAACGCCATGACCCAGGAAGCGCGGACCGCCCGGTTGACCATCCTCATCGATCCCCGGAAGAAGGCGGTTTTCGAGCGCCTTTGCGAAGAGCAAGACACCACGCCTTCGCAGGTGGTGCGGCAACTCATTCGCGACTACATCGAGCGGGTCTCGGGCCGCCCGTGGCACGTAGACGGTCCCACGCCGGCGGCAGACGGTGAGTAACGCGGCGCACTCGCCGTCCGCCGGTGCACTACCCGCTGCCCAGGTCGCCGTGTGGGCGACCTCGACCCGATCCCCGGCGGACTCGTCAGATGCGCTGCGATCGATTCGTGTCTTTTGCTGGCCCGAGGTCGCTCATGCCTGGTCCCGTCTCGGCGAGGCCGTATCGGCGGCAGAACAGCGCTTCGGTCAACAAGTAACCGCGGGCAACCGCTCATGGCTTGCGAAGGCCGCACCACAATTTTTCGCGTCCCTCCATGCGGACGAGACCATCGCAGAGGCAACGCTCGCTGCCATGGTTATGCGGCTGCCCGTTCGCCTGACCATGGCCCGGCTCGACAGTCCGGTCGGGCGCCCTGTCAGCATCGGCACACGGTGCCGCTCGCTCTTTGGTGAGTGCATGGCCCCGTATGCCGCCTACCTGAAACGGACCAATCAAACGGCACGGATGGCTGCTGTGGCTGCCGAGGTCGATGCCCAGACGCGCAAGGCACAGGCAGATGCATTCAGGGCGGTACTTCCCCTTATGGAAGAGGGCGATCGGCTTGCGCCCATGCAATTGCGGTACTGGGCGGGTGGACCCCTGCCGCTGCCGTTGGAACTCGCACATGTGATGGCGGAGGGCGTCGCAAGGCACCTCGACGACCCCCAGAAGGCCAGCCCGCTTTGGGACGCGATGCGGACAAAGCTTGTCGGTGAGGTGCGCTGGGTCGGGTCAAGCGGCCGCCGCAAATAGGCATGGCGGGGCGGTATAGGCCAATCATCGCCCCGATCGTCATTCAATCGCTTCATTCTGGAAAACGCACCATGGCAGTACGTGACACCAACGGAAACGAACTCGCGGAAGGCGACAGTGTTCTGGTCATCAAGGACCTGAAGGTGAAAGGTGCGTCCCTTACGCTCAAGCGTGGAAAGCAGTTCAAGGGAATTCACCTCACTGACAATGAGATGGAAGTCGAATGCCGCGAAGGAAAGAGCGTGCTGGTGCTGAAGACCTGCTACCTGAAAAAGGCATAGCGTTGCCTGCAGACCGTCGAGTCCGGTGCTTCCTCCGGAGCCGCCAATGTGCTGGACGCGGAACAAGGAGGCCGGCAACGTAGGGCTCGACCTTGCCGTCCCATCGGCAATCTAAACAGGGAACCAAGGCCCGGCAGGCACGATGCCCCCGTTTTCCAGGGGGCCACACTTTAATCGACCTGTGCGTCGTCGGTTCGCAGACGGCCCCATGCGGCCGGACTGATATCGCGGCCGCCTGTGGCCACCTGCCTGGGTAGCGCTCCCAGGCAGGCACGTACTCCATCAGACGGAAAATGCGTCCCGACCGTTCGGACAGGTGCAAGACTGCCACCGATGCATCAGGCTCTCACAACGGGACGCGCCCACTACCCGACGGCTCGACACGGGATGGCAGCGGCCGTCAGGTGAGCCGGTATCGCATAGCGTTTGTCCAATGCGCGGCTGCGATGGCCGGCAGGACGCGCGACGCGCCCGAACTCTTGGCGACCGGAGGAGACCCAGAGGCACTCTTGGTTGAGCGACTTGGTGCCATCCCAGAACGGAGTCGGGCGCACCTTTCCCACGGGAACCGAGTCGAGCAACGCCAACAGTCAGTGCGCCGTCTTGGCCCGACGACGCAGGTAAATGACTTGCCCGGTCACGCCCGCCACGAGGAGTGCCGCATTGCTCACGATGAACACGGGATTTTTGACGAGGACGCTGTAGGAAAGGTACAGCGCGGATGCTGCCATCTGTCCGATAAACAGCCATTTCGAGACGGCTTCGACCGTTGGGGCATGGGCTTGCCGCCAGATCTGTCGTCCAATTGTTGACAACAAAATCAGCGAGGCGAGCCAACCCAATGGCTCGGGGCTGATGAGGTGGTTGAGAAAAGTCATCGGCTGTCCCTGGTGAGTCTTATGGATAGCACCACAAATGTGTCGATCCGATGCACAAGGGCTCAAGTCTTGGTCTGGCGCAGCGGGGAATCGGCGTCTGCGAAAAACGGGACCTCCCGCAATGCCCAAGGCCGGTGGGTCTCGTCGTCAAGGCCAGCCCTCGTTTACCTCTGCCTCCTAGTCACGCGGTCGGGGTGACGCCGGATTGCCTGGTGCTCGTCGCGTTCGGCACCCGGCGGGTCGGAAGTGACAAATCACGGGCCTGCCCGCGCCACCTTTGAGCGGCGCTCCATCCCGGCGAGGGACATTTCGCAATATCGTCGACGCGCCGTCTCCGGTTGCACACGTGGCACCGTCTCGCCCACTGGATCACCTGGGGATCAGGTGATTCGCCCGACCTGCAGTTCGCCTTTGTCCCCTGTGCTGGACAACCGACGGGGGGCAGGGTTCGTGCGGGGCGGGGTATAGTAGGGTCACGCATACGGACCCGCCAGGTCACGCGCGCTCCGGCATGATGTGGAGAGGGCCATGGAACTCTACGAGATAGTTGACCATGCGCATGCCTTGGCATCCGCCATTGAGGAAGGCCGAATCGATGAGGCCATCGACCTTTCCGAGCGGATAGCGACCGTTGCACGCGCGTCCTCGCGGCCATCAATCGCTGAGGCTGCCGAACGCCTTTCGTCCATCCTCCGGCTCACTGATATGGGTTCGGACAACGCCTGGTGGCCAGCATTGACCCTGCTCGCGGATGCGCTTCGGGAAGCCATCGACCGTCGTAATGCGATGACGGATCGTGCGGCGGCGGATTCTGTTCAGCGCGCGCGCCACGCGCGCTTGCGTGAGGTGCTCGATGAGATGAGTGGGGATGGAATCACTGCTCTTGCGGCTCAGGCGCGGGCACTTCGCACCAGCGCCCGCTGGCTGGACGCGATGTTGAACGGCTTGCGGGTGCCGGATGTCTTTGCCCGCGAAGTTGAATGGATAAGGCGCAAGCGCCCGTTTTGGATGGATAGTGAAGACGTCTAAGGTCGACCTTGACCGTTGGCGCGAGGTTCCGGACTGATCGCGGGTCAGACGCTTCAATCTGCCATCCAATGGGGGCGGTCCGAGCGCGGCTGGCACCCGTCGACCGCACCCCCCGCGAGGTACGGCCTCGGAGTCGCAGCGCTTGACGGCGCTGGCGTAATACGGCGCCTAGAAGAACAAGCCCAGGGTCTCGGCGCGGCGAATGAGTTCCAGGGTTGTGTGAACATCGAGGATTTGCATCATCGCGTACTTGTGTGCCTCAACCGTACGCAGGGACAAGCCCATTTGCGCAGCGATCTGTTTCGAGCGCAGGCCGGAGCCGACAAGGCGAAGCACCTCCCGCTGCTTGGGCGTGAGTTCATGCAGATCAACCAGGTGGTGCCGTAGATAGCTCGCGCCAAGCGAGGGGGACACATAACTGTGACCATCCATGACCAACTGCAGTGCACCCAGCAAGTCATCACCGGCAGCCAGCTTGAGCACATAGCCATTGGCGCCCGCACGCATGGCCGCGACAGCCAGCGCAGGCTCAGCATGCATGGTGAGAAAGACATACCGCACGGCATTGCCCTCCGCACGGAGGGCCTTCAAAACATCCAGTCCATTCGGGCCGGGCATATTGATGTCTGCAAGGACGAGGTCCGGTTTGTGGAAGCGAACCTTGTCAAGCAAGGCATTTCCTTCCTGGGCCAACGCAGCGAGTTCATAGGACCCATCAATCAGCCGGATAATGCCTTCGGCAACCATGCGGTGATCGTCGGCAAAGACAACGCGTGGACGATGCACGTTTCTCCGTCCGGTACCCTCGGTTGCCTGAGCCATCTGTGCTCCCGACCACGTTCCAGTTCCCGCCCTGGTGCCTGCGCGTATGCATCTATTGCAGATGCGGGGCCCCGAGCTGACGGGGCGATCGTGGCGCGCCCGGCATGGTCATGGGCGTTTGCATGGAATCAAGCGCAACGACAGGGACTTTACACCGAAACCATTCCCCACACGTCGCTGTCATGCACAGATTTATCTAAGTAAGTCTGCGCAGTTGCGTGCAAACCCCGCTGTATCCATTGCCGCCCGGAACCGCGGCCACCCGTTGGCGGGGATAGAATCCCGTCGCTTGAGTTGGCATCGTGCTGCTTTTTAACCATGCCATGATGAGGAATGGAGGTCCTTGTTCGGCTTGAGCGCCTGCCGTGGTCGATATAGCGACAGGCCGCCGACGTCTCGGGGCACCTCGGCCTTTTGCCACCGGACTCATGCGTGACCACACTCGCAGAGGTGTCCAACCCGTTTCTTCAGCCGGCTTTGGCCCCGCTGGTCGTGGATGCCCGGTTCGGTGGCCGACGCGTCCTTCATTGACCGCGGGACGGTGCGCATGCGCGGGGCTTGGCCAGTGGCCTATGACCGTGGGCATTGTTGGCCCGTCGGAACCTGGGATGCGGTTTCTGACAAGAGGGCCGACGGCGAGCCGGCGTGTATCCGAAAGACGGGTCCCATATGCCCATCATTCGGACGCTGGCCGGTGAGGAGCGAGCCCGGCAGTGATCCGGCGTTGATAACCTCCTTCTTCTGGCACAGGTCGACACCCGGAACGAAAACGCTGGTGCAGAGGGCACCGCGTGTTAAATTCAGGGGATTACCTACAAACGATCCTCCCATGACGAAGCAGTCCAGCCATTCCCCCCGTCGCACCCGGGCTGATGCCGGGACCTTGGTCGCCCTCGTGGTGGTGGTGGTGTTCTTTGTGGCCAGCGGGCTTCTTGCCGGGGCCAACATCCGTACCATCCGTGCCGACAATGCACAGGTCATCCGCTCCCAGGAAACGGTCGCAGCGCTCGCGGACATCCTCTCGAGCATCCAGGATGCCGAGACGGGCCAACGTGGATTCCTGCTCACGGGCAATGATGCGTATCTGGACCCATATCGCACGGCGCTGTCGGTCATCCCCACCCGGGTTGACACCATCCGCCTGGCGCTCGACGGGGACGCTGGCCAGCAGGCGCGGCTGCGGGAGCTTGGCGCGCGGGTGAACGACAAACTCGAAGAACTGAAAGAAACCATCGAGTTGCGCCGCGACAAGGGGCTCGATGCCGCCCTTGCCGTTGTCTCCTCCGACCGCGGCAAGGTCGCGATGGATGACATTCGTGCGCGTCTGGCAGCGATGCGGGCAGTCGAATTTGACCAACGCACACGTCGCCTCGCCGAGATGGAGACCGCCTACGGCACAGCGCTGACCAGCGGGGCAGCCAGCGCCTTGCTTGGGGTCGGACTCACCCTGTTTGTGGCGGTCCTCATCCGCCGCAATGCCCGTGCGCAGGCGCGGGAAGCGTGGTTGCAGATGGGACGGCTGGAGTTGGCGTCTGCCATGAGCGGTGACAAGGACATCGAAGAGGTCGCAGCCGCCATCCTTGGTTTCCTGGCGCGCTTTGCAAATGCCCAGGCGGGCGTCCTCTTTGCCCGGGCAGACGATGCGCTGCGATGTGTCGGCGCTGTGGGGCTGGCCCCGGCCGCAGGCATTGCAAGCCGGGCGGCAGGGGGCACCCTCGTTGCCCGGGCCGCTGATGAAAGGGAAGTCCTGGTTGTCTCCGACGTGCCAGCAGGCTATGTCACAGTCGGGTCCGGCCTTGGCCAGGGAGAGCCGAAGCATCTGGTGATTGCGCCCGGGGTGGTGGACGGTGAGGTTCACGGCGTCATTGAACTCGGCTTTTTCAAGGCCGTCGACGCCGATGTCGTCGCCTTGCTCGAACAGGCGTCGCCGGCGATTGCCGTGGCGCTTCGGTCAGCCGCCTACCGTGCCGAGCTCGGCCGCCTTCTCCAGGAGACGCAGCGCCAATCCGAAGCACTTCAGGTCCAGCAGGAGGAGCTTCGCGTTTCAAACGAGGAGCTCGAGGAACAAAGCCAGGCGCTGCGTGAGTCGCAGCACGAACTCGAAGAGCAGCAAGCGGAGCTCGAGCAGACCAACGCGCACCTCGCTGACCACTCCCAGCAGTTGAGCGCGCAGCGCGACGCACTGTCGGCCGCAAATCGTGCCATTGAAGCCAAAGCGGAAGAAGTCGAGCGGGCAAGTCGCTACAAGTCAGAGTTTCTTGCAAACATGAGCCATGAGCTCCGGACCCCGCTCAACTCTGCGCTCATCCTCTCAAAGCTCCTGGCCGACAATGCGCCCGGAAACCTCACCGATGAGCAGGTCAAGTTTGCCCGGACCATCCACGCGTCGGGCAACGACCTGTTGACGCTCATCAACGACATCCTGGATCTGTCCAAGATTGAGGCGGGGCATGTCGAGACGCACCCCGAACCGGTGTCCGTCGACGCGCTTCTCAGTGACCTTGCCGCCCGCATGTCCCCGCTGGCTGCAGAAAAGGGACTGAGCTTTGCCGTGACCGTCGAATCCGGCTGTCCGCCCGTGATCGAGACGGACCGCCAGCGACTCGAGCAGGTCCTCAAGAACCTGCTGTCGAATGCGGTGAAGTTCACCGAGACCGGCGGCGTGACGGTGTCGGCGCGTTCCGAACGGGGTGGCATGGTTGCATTTGCGGTGACCGACACGGGCATCGGCATCGCGCCCGACCAGCAGGGACGCATCTTCGACGCGTTCCAGCAGGCCGACGGGTCCATCAGCCGCAGGTACGGCGGCACAGGACTCGGTCTGTCCATTTCCCAGGAGCTCGCGCGCCTCCTTGGAGGCGCCATCCATGTGGCAAGCGAGCCGGGCATGGGGAGCACGTTCACCTTGACGGTGGCGTCGGCATTGGATGGGATGACGGTCGGGCAGGAATCACGTGCGCCAGCGCTACCGGAGCCTGTACGCCGGCGCGTCGACGCGCCTGTACCGGTCCCCGCCCTGACCCCCGCGCCCGCTGCTTTTTCACCCTCGGTTCTCCCCGGACGCGATTCGGAGGCAGGGCGCCTCATCCTGGTCATCGAGGACGACGCGGCGTTCGCGGAGATCGTTGGCAGTCAGGCGCAGGGGATGGGGTTCCGCACCATCCACGCCAGCACTGCGGGTGAAGCGCTCATCATGGCACGCGAGCAGCTTCCCCAGGCGATTGTTCTGGACATTGGTCTGCCGGATCAGTCGGGCCTCCACGTGCTCGATATCCTCAAGCACGATGTACGCACCCGCCACATCCCCATCCATGTCGTCTCCGGTACGGACCATTCGCGTACAGCGCTGTCGCTCGGTGCGGTGGGATATCTCGTCAAACCGGTGAGCCAGGACGACCTTGGCAGTGTCCTCGACTCGCTCGAGGCCCGGCTATCGCAACGTCCGCGGCGCGTGCTGGTGGTCGAAGACGACGCGGTCCAGCTTGACGCCATCCGCCATCTGCTGGCCACGGCAGACGTGGAAACGGTGGGCGCGGCAACGGCGGCCGAGTGCCTCACCGCGTTGAAGACCCAGACCTTCGACTGCATGGTCCTTGACCTCTCGTTGCCGGACACGTCGGGCCTTGCCCTTCTTGAAGCAATGAGCGCCAGCGACGAGCACGCCTTTCCGCCGGTCATTGTGTACACCGGCCGCGTATTGTCGTCGGCGGAGGAAGATCGCCTGCGGCGGTATTCGAATTCCATCATCATCAAGGGGGCGAAATCCCCTGAACGCCTTCTTGATGAAGTGACCCTGTTCCTCCACCAGGTGGTGAGTGAGCTGCCTGAACCCCAGCAGGGCATGGTCCGCGCGGCACTGCATCGTGACTCCGTTCTCGAGGGGCGACGCATCATGCTCGTCGAGGACGATGTGCGGAACGTCTTTGCCCTCATGAACGTCCTCGAGCCGCATGGATGTATCGTTACCGTCGCCCGGAACGGTCAGGAGGCGATCGACCTGCTGGCGCAATCGGGCTCTGGCGGCCAGGAGCCAATCGAGCTTGTCTTGATGGACATCATGATGCCCGTCAAGGACGGGCTGACCGCCACGCGGGAAATCCGTCAGGACCCCCGTTTCGGAAAGCTGCCCATCATTGCACTCACGGCCAAGGCCATGCCCGACGATCGCGCCCAGGCCCTTGAAGCGGGTGCAAGTGACTATGTGGCAAAGCCGCTGGACGTCGACAAGCTGCTCTCCCTCATCCGCGTCTGGCTGACTGATCGCCGCTAGAAGCTCATATCTGTTGCGGAGCCCATGCATTCCCTCGGTAAGGCCACCGTGGTCGTGCTGGGCCACTGTTGCGTGCTGACCGCGGCGATCCTTTAAGGGATACATGGGCTGCCAGTCATCCAGGACGTCCGGGTGAGGAGGGCCAGCAGGACGGCGTCCGGTGCTCTTGAAGGACCGGACCTGCCTCCACTGCGGCCAGGTCCACTGACGCCTGATGTGATCCGACGGTGCGAAGCGCGGCCCCGACCAGGGCGTCTGGTCGGGATGAGGCAAGGACGTCCGCCTATTCGCGGGCAGAGCGACTGGGAAAATCGTTCGTCGCATAGAGGCTTTCAGACGCCGCTGAGGAGGACGAACGTATGCGGACGGTCGAGGACTAGTCCGGCTCTGCAGGAGGCAGTTGGCCTGACGGCAACGGTAACGGAAACAGTCTTGGTCGACGGGCGACGAGCGCCGGCCTTCAGATCCGTCAATTCGACCGTCGGCTGACCGCAGGAAGTTGCGTCCTCACACGATCGCCTCTGGATTTCGTATATGTGACGCAGGTCCATTCAAGATATCCACATGTCAAACCCCTCCTTGTTCAACCGCCTGACCACATGGGCGGCCAGTGCCTCGGGCACGCCTGCGGCATCCATCGGCGCTGCGGTCCTCGTCGCCATCTGGGGCGCATGTGGCCCGGTGTTCCATTACAGCGAAACCTGGCAATTGGTTATCAACACCGGCACGACGATAGTCACGTTTCTCATGGTCTTCCTGATTCAGGGCTCTCAAAACCGCGACTCTTGCGCGGTCCATTTGAAACTCGACGAAATTATCGGCGCGCTCAAACACGCGAACGATGAATTGATGGATCTCGAGCATCTGGACCAAGCGGCACTAGACAAGATTCGCGACGAGTACGTGCGCCGGGCCGAAAGGGCACGCCGGTCCGGTGAGGGCCGTGGGATCTCAGCCGACCCGGGAGTCGGGATGACATGACCCTTGACAGGGTAGAAGCGGACTTCCCCGCGGTGTCCGCAGACCAGTCCTGTCAGGAAAGGTGAGGCGGCGCAGGGCGTCTCCAGGGGGATGGGGCCGTGTTGCGTACCGACACCGATGAAGGCAACGAAGGCAGGTCGTTGACCAGCAGGGCAGGGTCGCCGGGACGAACTTGGCCTCGGCGGCGCCGTGTACCCTCTCACCTTCAGGTCGTGTTGGCCGATGGCGCTTTGCTATATCGGCGGCAGGCCTTGCGGTGGCCCGCGGGAGTCCTGGCGGGCACTGAGCGGAAGGCCGTGCCAGAGGCCATGGGTACGTCCCTTGGCGAGGCCAGGACGTCCCAGGCGGGCTTGCGCCGCTAACCGATCCTGCCGGCAAGACGACAAGTCGGCTTGCAGTGGTCCCCGAGCCGTCACCATTGTGCATCACCCGGTCCGGGCCAGGCAGACGCATGCCCACGGGGGACAAGCGGCTCCGACGCGCATCACTGTCCTGCAAGGCGAAGCGCCTGCTGGATGCGCGTGGGCCACTGCCCTCATCAGCGCTCACCAGGACGCTCCGCCAACGCTCGGACCCTCGGCCACGGACCCAGCTTCTGGCGCCTGCCACTGCTTCGCGCCTTCTTGATCCGTCCCTCGTAACGATGGGCCATGCCCACCCTCGGATGGTTCCTCTTTGCCGCTGGCCTGCTCCTGGTCACCTCCTTTTTGTCGGGGTGGATTCGTCGGGCACCGGTGACCACGTTCGCCATTTACCTGCTGGCGGGCATCGCTGTGGGACCAGGACTGTTGGCGCTGACCCGACTGCCCCTGACCGCTGATCACATTCATTGGCTCAGGTCGCTCTCCGAGGCGGCCATGGTCGTTTCCCTGTTCATCACGGGGCTGAAACTGCGGCTGCCTTTCTCCCACGGAGGCTGGCGGATGGCGTTGCGTCTTGCGCTGGGCGGCATGGCCCTGACGGCGGCAGGCGTGACCCTTCTCGCCATGGTCGCTTTGCAATGGCCCCTGCCGTGGGCGCTGGCGCTTGCCGCCATGGTCAGCCCGACCGATCCGGTCCTGGCCTCGCTCGTATCGGTCGATGACGCGAGGGACGACGATGCCCTCCGCGTGGCAATCTCCGGAGAGGCCGGCCTGAACGACGCTACCGCGCTACCGGTGCTGGTCCTCGCGTTGGCGATGATCCCCGGAGTGACATTCGGTCAGGTCTGGGTGCACTGGCTGTCGGTCGACGTCTTCTGGAACTTGACCGGTGGGGTAGCCATTGGCTTTCTCGGCGGCTGGGGGATGGGGCGCCTCGGTATCCATTTGCGCCACGCTGCACGGGATGTGGCGCCGAGCGACTTCCTGGCGCTCGGGATAGTGATTGGGGTGTACGCCGTCGCCGAGTCCCTTCACGCGTCGGGCTTCGTGGCGGCCTTTGCCTCCGGCGTCGGCCTGCGCAGGGTGGAACTCCGGGTCAGTCAGCAGGCAGCCAAGGATGTCCGTGCGGACCCGGCCGACCTGGCGCCGGCTGAGACGCGGGTCAACCCGAACGAGCGGGCAGGTGCAGCCATCGAGCATCCCGGTCATGTCGCGGGTTGGGTGGTCTCCGATGCCCTGTCATTTGGCGAGACGGTGGAGCGTCTCATTGCCGCCGCCTTGGTCATGGCGGTCGGCGTCGCGGCGATGCCAGCATTGAGCTGGACTGGGATAGGGGTCGCGGCTTGCTTGATGGTGGTGATTCGACCTGCCTCCGTCTGGCTCTCGACCATCTGGAGCGGAATCCCCTGGCAGCGACGGGCCATGATCGGCTGGTTTGGCATCCGGGGACTGGGCAGCCTGAACTATCTTGCGTTTGCTGTCGGGCATGGGCTGCAACGGGACCGCCTGGGCACATTGGAGGGCATCGTCATCACGGTTGTAACCGTGAGCGTCCTGGCGCACGGCGTCAGCGTGACCCCGCTGATGCGGTGGAGATCGCGCGCCCTGGGGGCTGGGGCATCCGGGCTCCCTGCGAAGTCGCCGCGTCTACAATGACCATGACCCCGGGGCAAAATTGCTGCTAAAGCCTCAATCCCGCGGCCGAACGCGCCACGCGTCCCTAACCCTCAATTGCCCATGCACGACGCTACGTTGCGGCAAAGGACACATGATCGCCTTTCTGGAATTTTCTGTTGCCGGTCGCGGGCAAAGTGGGGTTTGCGTCGGCCGCCATGTCAGCGTCGTCGGCGGTGCCGACCCGGACGGGCTGCGTCGAAAGGGCGGCCGCCACTCTCGTCCGGCCCGACATCAGGCGGTTAGGCATCGACGATGTCATCACGAGGTTTCGGGCCATCCTAGGTTGTCCCAATGAGTGCCTTGTCATGACCCAGTTCGCTCCCTATACCGTGGACATCGCCGCCCAGCCAGTTGTCGGCAAGGGCTACATTGCCAGCTTTTCCATCGGCCGGGTGGACGGAGGGGTCCTGTGCCAACGCACCCTCCCCGAGTTTCTACCTTCGTACAGTCAGGCGCTTTCGCACGCGTACGACATTGCCCGGGCTGCCGTGGACGCGTTCAGGCTCGAGGACGTGGAGCGGTTGGGACAGGATGTCATTGCCGCAGCATTGGTGGCCGCAATCCCGGTATCCCGTCCCTGATCGATACCGACGCCTCATGGCAAGCCCGCCAGCGAGCGGGACGGGGGCGCTGGCCCGGCGTTGTTGATCTCCGCTGGACGTTGTCGGTATGGGACATTATTTCGATTTCCCGGCGTTGAAGCAGGGTCGGCTTCGCCGGCTCGGGGATCGGTGTGACTGCCCGTGACTTGCGAGCCGCAGCGCCGTAACGGCAGCGCAGCAAGTCCTGGGGTGACATCGGCAGGACGCACGCTGCAAACGGGCTGTCAAAGTCCCTGGTCCACCGTGCGGGGTCGGTGCGACAGGGGACAGGACACAATGGCAACAGGGCGGGTCGACACATGCATACAACGCGCTACAGGAACTTCATGGTGCTCGTTCGTGAACTGCGCTCGGAGGGCGCGGGAGAGTCGGCGTTGCCGGGCCTCTTTGGAATGACGCGCGCTGAGCTCGACCGAATCTTCGGCGGGGGAACCATTGGGGATGCCACCGCAAGGGACCTCGAGTGGTCCATGAACCGCCCCGCGGGATGGATGGATCGCGCGCATCCGGACGATGTGGATTGACGACTCCTTGCCGGACGCTGGCAAGCAATTCGGCGCGGCGACCTTCAGCGCTGTAGGGATCCGGCCCTGTTCACGTCACGAGACCTGTTCGAAGGGTTTGGCGTCCCGGATGGCCGCGTCAAAGAAACGCCCCTTGGAAGGCGCTTGCATCAAACGCACATGAAGCAGCGGCTCAACATTCGAGTAGCGATAGACCGCGCCCGAGAGAAATTCGATTTCAAGGATTCGATGGTCCGGATCATAGCCGACCGAGGCAAGAACAGAAGAGCGGACCGGTTCGCGCAACACGGGGACACCTAATAGGCGATGGGATTGCACCATACCGCGATTCTCTCCCTTTTTTCAGCAGGGGATGTTGTGCGCGAGTGCGCAGGTCAGGCGGCATGGCATGCTTCATCAATCGCACGGTTGAGCGCCTGGCGGTCGAAAGGCTTGATCAATCGCGCAGCCGTCAAAGGCGCGTCCTCGGTGGGCTCGTCGGGGTCCGAGAGCATCACCACAATGGCCATGCCGGGATTCTTCAAGCGTGCCACGGCCAGGTATGAGCCGGAGCGATCCTCTCCCGGAGCGGGAACGGCAGCAGCGAGAAAATCGACCCGCTCGCGGTCAATGACAACGGCCGCAGCCCCAAGGTGCGTGGGGACACAAAGGACGTCGTAACCATGGTCACGCAGGCAATCGGCAACGGTGTCGGCCACAATCGGATGAGGCTCGATGACCACGGCAAGCGGTCTGGAATGAGGGGAAGTCAAGGAACACCTCCTGTTCAAGCCCCGACGGGCGTCCGACCCCGCTCCAATACGCCCATCGCCCCGCCTGGTCAAGCCATCCGCTCCGGCGAAAAAAGCCATAGTGCGACGCGCGCTCACGCTGCTGTTCGCCTCGACATGCTCTTAACACTGAATTTTCTAGTGTTTCCGCCGATTTTTTCGATCGGAGCGCGCCATGGAGACCGTGCTCCGCAGGAGCCTCCTTCATGACGACTACTGGTTCGATGGGCGAAGCCAACCCTCTGGCCCAAAGTGAGACCCAGCTTCGACTGCTCATTGATGGCGTCGTTGACTGTGCGATTTACATGATTGACCCGCAAGGATACGTTGTCACGTGGAATGCGGGGGCCCGCCGCATAAAGGGCTACGACGCAGCAGAAATCATTGGCCGGCATTTTGCGCAGTTTTATACACCGGAGGACCGCCAGGCCGACGCTCCTGCGGCCAACCTCGCTAAAGCTGCGAAGGAGGGCCGATCGGAGGGGGAGGGATGGCGGATGCGCAAGGACGGGACGCGCTTTTGGGCGCATGTCATCATCGACAGGATCAGCTCTGCGGAAGGCGAGGTGCTGGGGTTCGCCAAGGTCACCCGCGATGCCACCGAGCAACGAAACGCGAGAAGGGAACTCGACGAGGCCCGTGAAGCCCTGTTCCACGCTCAAAAAATGGAGGCCCTGGGGAAACTGACGGGCGGAGTGGCGCATGACTTCAACAACCTTCTGATGGCCATCCGGGGCAGCCTCGACTTGATGAGATTGAGGCTGCCGGATGATGAGCGCACCGAGACCCTGGCTCGAATTGCAACGGCCAGTATCGAGCGCGGTACGAACCTTACAAGGCGCATGCTGGGATTCGCGCGCCGTCAGACGCTTCGCCCCGAGCCAGTCGATCCAGCGAAGCTTGTTCATGGCTCGCTCGAACTCCTGCGGGCGACGGCGGGGCCGGGAGTGGACGTTGCCACGCAGGTCGCTCCTGATATGCCCCCCATCTTTGTCGACCCCCATGAGCTCGAGCTTGCGCTCATCAATCTTGTCCTCAACGCGCGCGACGCGTTGCCCGGCGGAGGACACGTTGTGGTGGGCGCCGAGCCTTCCGACGTAGCCTCGCCGGGGCAGGAGCAGGGGCAGGGACGTTATGTGTGCCTGTCGGTGACCGATCACGGTGTCGGCATGGATGAAGCCACGCGAGCCCGAGCGATGGATCCGTTTTTCACGACCAAGGAAACAGGCAAGGGTGTTGGTCTCGGCTTATCGACGGTCCACGGGCTCGCCGCCCAGTCAGGTGGGTGGGTGACGCTGCGCAGTGAACTCGGTCATGGGACCAGGGTCGAGTTGTGGCTGCCCGGCATGGAGGGTCAGTCGGGAGGTGTTGTCGCACCATCTGCCTTGTTAGGGGCGTCCGCGTCCCCTTCGCTTCGCGTCCTGCTCGTCGACGACGACCCCTTGGTGCATCAGACGGTCGCAGCGATGCTGGAAAGCCTGGGGCATGCGGTATTGAGCGCACAGCATGGGCAGCAGGCCTTGGACCTCCTGGAGGGCGGAGCTGCATGCGACGTCCTCCTGACGGATTACGCCATGCCGGGAATGTCCGGGCGTGACTTGGCACTGGCGGCACACACTTTGCGTCCGCACCTTCCCATCATCGTGGCGACGGGCTATGCCGAAGTTGACCCGGCGAATCTGCCTTGGGTCCGTAAGATGACCAAGCCGTTCGACCGGGAGGTCCTTGCAGGAGCGTTGCGGTTCGTCCTGCCGGGGACGGGCCCGGCACGCTCCGGACCATGGCAGCCCACTGGTCGTGATTCCTGACATCAGTTCGCCCTTTGTCACGAAACAACGACGTGCTGTGCACGATCCTCGGCCAAGGACAGCGGCTCGCCACCCCGGGTCCCGTTGCCGATGCCCCTGTTGATCAGGGGCTTTTTTCTGTCGCCACGCGTCGACTGGGTGGCGGTTTGGTGCTCTGGAGCAGCAATGGCGCATGTTCGCATCTACATCATGTATCCCGCCCACAATTCGCGTACGTGGCACGTTTCAATCAACGGTGCCGACGGTGAGTCATACAGTGACGGACTCCTTGCGCTACAGGCCGCTTGTGACAGGGCCCGGGTGATGGAGCAGATGGGCGATGAGGTGACCGTCCTGCAGGAAGACGCTGCCGGCGTGTGGCACGTGGCAAGGGAATGAACTTCGGCGCTCCTTCGCGTTTCGTGCGAAAATCCCAGTTGTTTGTCCCGGGCGCGGCCCGGACACCACCGCTGCCCACCTGGAGCGAAGATGCCAATCAGTCGCCACCCTCGCATCGTCGGCTTCGACGTCCCGCCGCTCAAGGAAACCGTTGACGTCGTGCGCGACGCGCCGCTGGTAGCAATGCTCGACATGGTGCCTGTCCCGTCGTGGACAGATGCGTTTTTGCTCGAGACGGCGTCGATCAAGGGCCCTCTGGCTTCAGCCCTGCTTTCGCTTGAAGGGGATCGCATCCTTTTTTTTGCAAGTGCGCAAGGCAGCCGGGCGTGTTGCGATTCCGTCCGAACCCTTGTCGAGAAGGTCAATGCCCGAATGGCCGCGGGCGGCGGTCCGCGGCCCTCCCTGGTTCGAGAGCCCCAGCGTGTCAAAGCCGGGCTTAGACACGTGCTCGTTGTCGAGGACGACGAGGCCCTGCGGGAGGTTGCCTGCGATGTCCTGAATGTCGCCGGCTGGCTGACGACTCCGGCGGCCAGCGTTCCGCAGGCGCTGGAAGCGCTCGATGACGGCGTCTTTGACGCAGTTCTGACCGACATCGACCTCGTCGAACGGGGGGATGGACTTGCGCTCGCACATACTGTGCGCAAGTCTTGGCCGCGCATGGCGCTCGTGGTCGTCACGGGGCGTCATGCCGAAGGTGCACTGGAAGTACCAGAAGGAGCGATCTTCCTGGCCAAGCCCTACCAGCGCCGACAGCTTCTCGCGGTACTCGACCTCCTGGCCGGGCCGGTCTGACAGGTCAGGAGATCGGTGACCCTCTGTGGGACGACAGCGGCCAGCAACGGTTTCGCTACCGGTCGGGGTCGCGCGCCGCGTCGCGACCGGACATAACAGCCGGGCCGTCGTAATCAATGCCACGGACGGGGCTCATCGGCAGTATCGGCTTTCGGGTGGTGTGGGCCCCGAGGGCGGCCGCGCTGGCCCTGACCAATGGTTCCCCATCTGGTTGCTTGATGCTGCCTGGGTGATCGTCCAGGCGCGCAGGGTTGAACACAGGTAAGGGTACTCTGGAGTCGACAGGGACCCGTGAGCCATGGAGACCATCGGGGCCCCTCCGCCTGCCTGATGGGGACGGCCTTTCCGCCCTGACGTCTCCCTTGGCGGTGGTGCATTGGGCGCGTCCGGCCCCGGGCCCGCCGCATGGCCACTTTGTTGTTCTAACTGGCGAGACCCGGGTTCAGCTGCATTCTAGGCATCGAGCAGGCTGGGGAGCGTGGCGACGACGTCGGGGTGCGGCGCGACGCTATCCGGGGATTCCGTGCGAAGGGCCCGTTCGACCAGGAGATTGCGTGCGGGGCCGTCGACCGTTTCATGCAAGTCATCGAGCCAGTGCCAGGGTACGCCCATCAAATGTTCCACCGAGCGGGCGAGGAAATCCGGCATTGGCGAGCCCGCGAGCAGGGCCCTTAGCCGTTCGGGCGTCATGGACGGTCCGAAGGCGGCCGCCAGACGGTGCGAGCCGGCGAGGCTGCGGCTTTCGAGCGCCGCGCAGAGCGCTCTGAGGTTGGCGGTCCGGTTGGCCCCGGAAGAATTGGTCATGGCAGAAGAAGAGCTGTTGACACAAGGTGCATCTGTTAATCGGCCGCTTCCGGCGAAACTTGACATTCGGGCCTACCATTTGCCGGGCACTGCTGTCTTGTGAGGTTTTGCACTGCCCTTCGAAGGCTGACCGGTCGACCAAGGGGCTGATGGCAGGGTTTCACGCAGGACCGACGTCGGCCGTTACGTGCTTGCCCCCGGCCGCGCACCGCCGAACGCCCCGCCCTGGCTGGTTCAGTCGGGTGGCGGCGACCTCCGTGACTTCCTGTGAAGTGCGTTTACGGTGTCGGACAGCGATGCAAGGGCAGATGCACTTGCCGGACGCGGAACCTGACCGTGTTCTCGCAGATCGTCGGCCAAGAGGGCGGCGGCCGCCTCGACTTCGGGCAACCCGAGAATAACGGCCAGTTCCTGGATCCGAAGAACGCGGAAGCGCACTTCGGCGATGTCGTAGACGAACAAGGCGTCGCGCAGGCTCGCGCCCTCCTGCACCAGGGCAGCGGTATCGATGACGGCACTGTTGTCGGTCATTGCGGTTCCGGTGCAGACACTCGGCGGCGGTACAGCGTGCGCCCCTGGAGAGCGGACTGTCCAGATCAAAGTGCAGGCCGGACCCGCCAGTGAGCCGGTGCATCCCACGCGTCTCGGGGGCAAAGGGAAGGGTGGGCGCAGTCACCCCCCGGCTACGCCTCGCGGTTTGCCAGGCTTTGGGGCGGCATATCTGACGCGGTCGCGCATGCTCGACGGGTCCGCTCGCGCGGGTTTCACTTGGCATGCGCACTGCCTGCGATCAGTCCAGGGTCGTCCTCACCGCCGGACTGGTTTGTCTCGCCCGCGACAGACCCGTGGCAGGTCTTTTGATACGGTTCAGGCGACCGGTGCCACGGTTCGCTCCTGCGCGGAGGGCGTGGCCGTTAGCGCTGGCGGCCTGGTCAACAGAGGCAGTGCGGAGCCCGGGCGCGATGGTTCCTGCATGGCCTAAGCATCCGGCGCCGAGGCACCAGATTGGCGGTCAGACGCATCCTGATGGAGAGGAAGAGTCGATGCCCATGGACAAGCAGTTGTCATTCGGGAGTTATCTGCAGCGAAGGCGGCTCGGCAGGGGTGGCGTTGGACGATTGGTCGAGAGCCTCCGAACTGACATGGAGCTACCCGACATCGAAACGTGGATGCAGTTCGAGAAATATCTCGCCTCTCGCAATCCAGAAGGACTCGACCGCATGGCCGCGATGACATTGTGGCAAAGCTACAAGAGCTGGATGAGACGACATGCGTAGCACTTCGCGGCGCCATTATTTGGAAGTGCCGCCTGTCCCGCTCGTGGGAGAAGACGCGGCCTTGCGGCAAAACATGAAAGAAGTGGTTGATAATGCAAAATAAGAACACAGGAATTTCCATCGTTGCATTGCTGTGTGCTTTTGTAATTCACTACTTTGTATATGCGTACCGCTTTATGTGGTATCTCGATGATTCCGGTCTCGTCAAATTGCTTTCGGCGTATGCAGCCTTCATTTTGGCGATGGTCGTTGTTTTTTTGGTTCTTCCAAAGTGGTGGGTCATGGGGCCGCTCGCGTTGCTCGCCATGTTCGCTCCGGCGATCATTGGCGTGCATTATCTGGTGCCCATCGGATCGTTGTTCGTTTTCGTGACCATTGCTTGCTCAGCACTGTTCGCGGGCGTGGCCATGTTGAGGTCAAAGAGCGTCACGCGTTCCAGGGATCGGCATGGAAGGCCGTAAAGGCCAGGTTTTTCGCGCAAGTTACAAACGCGCGGAATGAGCAGCGATGTCTCAAGATTATTGAGGCGCTTCGCCCAGGAATCCCTCTTTGGAAAAGTCAGAGGTTCACCCAAGGCTGGATGCATCAAGACGAGCGGCTTCCGCGGTTGCGTCGGGCCTGCAGGCATTCTGAACACGACCACCGATCTGCAGAACTGCCACTGAGGCGACCGGTGCACGATGAGATTGTCACAACGAGGCTATTGCCGCTGACGTAACCGAGTTCGATCGGGTGACAAAATCGGCGCCGCAAGATCGATTCGTTTATCCACCGTCGGTAGCGGCTGCGTGTAACGGTCATCGGGCAGCCTTCGGAGACGAAAAGGCATTATTGCCCCTTCGTAGAGACTGCGATACCAATGGTGCACCTGACCCCGTCGGCGCCGAGTTCATAACTCGTCTCGGCATCGAATTGGTACGGCAACGCCCGCTCAATCAGCTCTCTGCCCTGACCGGTGCCCTGCGGGCGACTGCCTTCGGGCGGCATGAGCACGCCACTTTCCTGCCACTCGATGTGCAGCCAGGGAGCATCGGTGTCGCGGGAACCGAGGCGCCATGTCACGCTCAAACGCCCTTGGGGTTGGGAGAGCGCGCCATATTTCACCGCGTTGGTCGCCAACTCATGAATCGCCATGGCCAGGGTTTGGACCGTGGACGAGCGCAGCCGCACTCCGAGTGGACCACTTAGCACGATCTGATGCGCCGTTCCGTCCATGGCTGAGAATTCGGTGTTGACCAACTCGTCGAAAGTGACCCGGTCGTGTTCATGGAGCCTCGACAGCAAGCCCTGGGTCCGCGCTAGGGCATCCAGACGCTCGCGGAAGAGATGAGTGAAATCGTTGATATCTTCGCTGGCTGCAGCTGTCTTGTCAGCCATGGCCTGCACCACACCGATCAGATTGCGTGTGCGGTGCTGCAATTCGGCCACGAGCACCCGCTGACGTTCCTCCCATTCGCGGCGCTCGGTGATGTCCCGCATGGCGCCGACCATACGGGTGGGCGTGTCGTTCTCATAAAAGAAGCGGCCACGGCCGGCCAACCAGTGCACCGACCCGTCGGGATGGATCGAGCGGAACTCGTGGATGAAGTCGGAGTGTGTTCGCAAGGCCTCCTGCAACGCGGCCTCAGTCGGCGCGCGATCGTCCGGGTGGACCCGGTTCAGCCAATGGGCATAACTCGGCCGCACCTCGCCAGTAGCGTATCCAAGGAGGTGGAAATGCTCGTCCGACCAATGGATTTGGTCCGCAGCCATGTTCCAGTCCCACAGACCGAGCTTGCCCACGCGCACGGCGCTGCTCAGACGCTCCTCGCTCGTCATCAGCGCCTGCTGGACGCGCTTCTCCTCCGTCACCTCATGCCCGATGCCGCCAATAAGGGCGATCCGGCCATCAGCGTCGGTGATCGGGAAATCCGTGTTGCGCAGCCAGCGGATCTCGCCGTCGCTGGGCCGCTGGATGCGATACTCGAAGACCGTCTTCTCCCCCGCGCGCACTCGGTCGATCATGGCGGCGGCGTGGGCGCGGTCTTCCGGGATGATGAGGTCCAGCCAGCTTCGGAAGTTGTCGCCTTCCAGCGCCTCCACCCGGCTCATACCGTAGATGGTCTCAAATGCCGGCGTCAGGTATACCCATTGGAGGTTGCCGGCGTCTCGCAGCCACAAGACATCCTGCGCTGCCTCGCCGAACTGGCGCAGGCGGTCTTCGATCTCTCGTCGGCGCTCAGCATCCGCGCGGCGCGCGGTGATGTCGGTAGCCACGCCGAACCACTGTGTGATCCGGCCCGTATTATCGAGCATGGGAACGGCCCGCGAGAAAACCCAGCCAGTTCCACCGTCAGCCAGTAGCACCTGGTGCTCCAACTCGAAGAGCGACTTGGTCCGGATCGCGTGGTCGATCGCTTCGACCACTAGGGATCGCGCTTGCGGTGGGATGTAGCGCTCCATCCAGGTGTCGAAAGGGGCGAGGGTCTCGACCAGGGTGTCACTGTCGAGCTGGAACATAAACTGCCAATCGGCGCTCATTCGGTAGATCGAATAGGCCCCGGCGGTCACCAGCGCCTGGTAGCGTTGACGACTCTCCCACAGCGCCTACTCCTGGCCCTTGCGCGCACTGATGTCGTGGAACAGCGTGCCGAGCCGCCCATCACTGGGCGCGCCCACGGGGAATGCATAAACGTCGTACCAATGGCCCAGCGCCTCGGCGCGCTGTTCGAACCGCTCGGGCTGTCGCGTGGTGGCAACACGTCCGTAGATCTCAAACCATGCTCGCTCATGGGCCGGCACCAAATTCCGCATGCGTTTGCCGACCACGTCCTTCAGCCCGGTCTGGGCTTCAAACGCCGCGTTGACCTCGAGGAACTCATAATCGGCAACTTTACCGTCCGCGGCAAACACCAGCTGGAGGGTGCAAAAGCCCTCATCGATTGCGTCGAGAATGGCCCGGTAGTCGGTCTGGTCGCTGCTGGTCCCTGATACTTCGGGGTAATCGAGGCTCGTACCCGGCTTCGGGATTTGCCGCGTGCTGTCACCCATAACGCGATCCCCGGCGATATGATTCAAAGCTCCCATATCTTCGGCGGACACAGTCCATGCGTTGCTTACGCATGAGGCCGGCCATCGCTCGCGCGTGGAAGTAACCGTTCCACCGCGCCCTCCAGAGCATTCATGCCCATGGGCTTTTGACAGACAGGTACGTCGTTGAAGGCGTCCGGCAGGCTCGAATCGTCGTAGCCGGTGGCCAGCACAAAGGGAATCCCTGCGGCCTGCAGATGCTCAGCGACAGGGGTGCATAGCTCGCCGCCGAGATTCGCGTCGAGCACGGCCACGTCGATAAGCGGGCTGGCGCTGACCAGCCGGATCGCCTTGGCGACGCTCGGTACAGGGCCAATCACCACGGCGCCTCGCTGATTCAGGTTCGCCACCAACGCGTCGGCGAGAAAGAAGTCGTCCTCGACCACGAGGACGTATAGACCTTGGAGTACTGAGTCGGTCGCCATCGTGCGCCCTCGGTTCCACGTCAGCTGGTGGTAGACCCGAACTCGTGACGATCGGGTAGGCGAAGCGCATGCAACCTGCGCTGTTTGTGGCGCATAGCGCCGAGGCAGCGCCGCAAGAGGCGGGCGCCTCGCTCCGGTACGGGTTGTTAACCGTTGCGCCGCAGCGCCTTGACCCCCCACGGGACCTTGGCGGCGATTGTTCAGGGTTGTGAGGGCCAGGCGTCGCGTGAGTCCGTCGGAGGCGATGGCGTCACTTCTGTGGACCTTTACGGTGTGCACGGTCAATCGCCCTATGGCACGTTTCCCGAGCCGAAGACCACACGCTCCGAGGCGCTAAATGATGGCGAGATGAGCGAGTTTCCGGTGCGTCATCGAAGCAGAGCCCCCATCACGGCCGAATTTCGGATGCTGAGCGTGCGCGGGTGGATGGAACAGCAAAGAAAATTTTGCGAAACGACACATGTGCCTCGCCCGGCACCGCGCGCCGTCGCTGCCTGGGATGGCTGCCGATCGGCAAGACCCAAGCCGGATCGGACGGCATCCGTTGAGCGGCCTTAGCCCAAGCACTGCGCCCTTCTACCAGCGCTCACAATCGACTGAAGCGTTGTGCGTGGATGAAGCCATACCCAGTGCGACACGAAACGACGGGGATCTGCGGTCGCACGCGGCCTGTCAGGGAAAGCTTTACTCGCACGGGTCCGGGTCCGGGTCCGGGTCCGGGTCGGGGTCGGGGGCGTGGACGCGGCGCGCGGCCTCGACAGCGTGCCATAACGCCGTCCAGGACGGTCTTCCGTAGGCTTGGGTCCACGGTGGCCGCGTTCGGCGTTGCGTACTAGGATGAGCCTCGTGACATCGGGGCTCGGTCATGACGCTCGAAGATGTGATTGCCACCGCAACGCAACTGGCGGCCGCCGTCGAAGCCGGCGACCACAAGGAGGCCCGCCTGCTCGCCGCTGACGTCTTCAACTTCGCTGGCAGGGCCGAGCTCCAAACGGTGGCGCAGGCAGCGCAACGCGTGGTCGATGCCCTAGAGGAAGACCTGAGCGAGCAGGGCGACCTGGGCCTGGCCATGATCGTGCTGGCCGATGAGATCGCCCTGGTTATCGATGGTGCGCGCGAGCCCGACGAGGAAGGCTAAGTTTTCTATCTCATCCGCCGCAGGGCGGCGGACTGGCCGGGGCCACGTTGGCAAATCGTTCCGTCTCCGTTACCCTCGCGCCGCCATGCGTGAGCATCGCACGATGCCGGCGCCTCCTCCCGGTTGCGCTGTCGTCCCTGTAACTGTAGTCAAGGATGACAGGTCCTTCCGCCTGACCTGACGGGCAGGCGGAAGGATTTTCGCCGTAAAGGCTCAAGCCCAACCCCCGTATTGGCATTCGGCATCGGCGAGCCGCTGGGAGCGGGAGCGACCGCAGTCGCGTTGGCCCAACGCCTCCTGGACCCGTGGACCGCCCATGGCCCCCGTCGGTGGGGCGGCGCTGTGTTCATTGAACCCCGCCGCGCGGCGGCCCGAACTGGCGAGGACCGGCAGCAACCCGATCCCCGCCCCCGCTGATGTCAGCCGGCCCTTCGGACACCCAGGCAGCCGCGCGAACGACCGCATGGCGGACGTGCCCCAAGTAAGTCACCAGCCGCCCACGCCTCCCGGCGAAGCGGACCAGCTTGCCCCCGGGATCGACGGGAAAACAGCGAAAGCCGGGAACGCTGAAAGGGTGTCACAGGCGACGCGGTCAGGAAAAGCGACCCTGTTGGCAAATCGAAGGCTTTTGACCGCGCATCATCAAAAAAAGTAGCAACCTTCGCTCAGCCTGAGCAGCTGTCGGATGCAGTGAGTGCAGAATCCTCGCCATGTGTGGCGCCGGGCCCGGTGAGCGACGGGCCACGATGCCTTGGCCATCGGTCTGTGCAAGTCAGGGCATGGGGCATACCCGACGCGGCGATGTGGGAGAGCTTTTCGAGGGGCGTGCTCTGTCGAGCGCCGCAGATACTCGCGAATCGACGGTGGTGAGAGACCGCGCCATAGCGAAGTAGACAAACGATTCAGGAGCTTGTTTAACAATTTCGTCGGGTCGGCTCCATTAGGTGCCCCTTACTTCTATTAGCCGTTGCGACTCACTGGCTGGCGGACGACGCGACAGGGCAGAGAGGGGCGGGCTCTGTCCCGGCAGTGCACTGCGTCATCCCATGCGGACATTGGGTATCGATGACGTGAGCGGGCATGCCCAGGCGGGCGCATTTCCCGCAGGGTCGCAGCAGGGTGAATGAAGTTGCCCCATCGATGCGTGAGGGATACCTAGTCCGTGGGCGCTCTGGCCCATGCGGTAGGCAGATGCTCGCCGTTACAACCCGACTGACAGATGTAAAAAGACTCGTGTTTTATAAACGTGAGGACCGATCCATCGGCCAGCGTCACGCGCAAGGGGCCCTTTGCAGCGCCGCCGGACTTCATGGCCCGCGTCTCTTCCACCGAGGTCACCGCCTGCTTCACCTCGTTGGAGCCCCAGTTCCACGAAGCCGTCCCACGTTCCCCCTGAATGCGGATGTCGGCGCTCGCAGCCGTCTCCTGGGCGACGAGATGCAACTGGAAATCATGTGAACAGGCGGGCAGGAGTGCGACCAACATGCCCGAAAGCGCCACGCCTCTCAAGTTCACATGCAACTCCCGTTGTCCCGTCGCCGGTGTATCGGCCCGGCAACCGGAAACTTGAGAACTATGTACGGGTCGGCGGCGAGTAATGCACCGCCGGCGCAACCCTCATGTGCCGCCGGTTTTGCGGGATCGGTGCGATCGTTCGGCACGTCAGCCCAACGTGACATCAGCCGCCCGCTTGTGGCATTGCACGCCTGTCGAGGGCCGTCCCGCCGCGTGGGTCCGCAAGGCACCGGGGGCACATCGCGAATTCGGGAAGCGCATGGGGCGAGGACTATCCGTGCATGCAGGCAGCCATGCCAGGCATGAGCGCCGGACATCCGGCCAGAAGACCGGGAAGACGCATGGGAGATTTGCGGCCAGAAGGAGACCAGGCTCGATTGAAGGATGTCTGCGGTTCATCCGGGACCGCGAGCCGTCGGGACGGAGACGCCGGCACGTCCGCGAGCAACTGGGGGATGCATCCCGGCAAATGCGTCACGGGCCTGCACCCAAAGCGGTCCGCCCAAGGCACGAGTGCCGGTCACCCGGCACACGAGACCGGCAGTGTCGGCTAGAGGGGGCCCCGGAAGGCAGGCACCCTTAGGAGAGCCAGCAGGCGCCGAGCGGCATCAATTCTCCCCTCATGCGGCGCATTGCGGCGGCAGGATCTCACCAGGCGTGCTGCGTGATCGATCACGGTCTGGTCCGCATGAATGCGGGCAGCCGACTCAATCCGATGGGCGAGGAATTCCACCTCCGCCCAGTCTTCGTCCGCCATCGAGCATTGAAGATCGGCAGCGTCGGCCAGGAACCCGTCCCGACCGGATTGCTCAGCAGGGTGCATGCCAGCCATGCGCGCAATCATTCCAGTCCAGGCCTCGTGGCGACGTTCAAGGCGCCGCCATCTGCCGCCACATTGCTGAACGGTTGGACGGCCCGAGTACGTGTTCGGCGTGCCACGAGGGTGCGTAGGCACCGCGTTCCAGGCGGCCGCTCGACCCGACCGCGACGGCGGCATCCGCGGCACGGCCACCTTCTGGCAACGGACGCCAACCTGGTCATGTTCGTGGCGCAACCAGATGACATGCCGCACAACGCCATGCAATCAAGCCCGCGCTATCCGACACAACATCTTCACGGGGCCGAACCAATTGCGAGCCTCTTCTCTCAAAGCCACTGAGGATGTATCGATGTCTAGCCGAACCATGAACCTTCTTGTTGCTGGCGCTATCGCAACCGTCGTCGGCAGCTTCGCCTGCGGGGCGGCTTCCGCCGAGGACTTCACGCCCGCGCAGAAGAAGATCCAGGGGGAACATACCAAACTGGTCAAGTCCGGAAAGGTTGAGCCGTGCTTTGGGACTGCCCTGAAGGGACAGAACGACTGCTATGCCGGCGCGGGCACGACCTGTGCTGGTACCAGCACGCAGGACTATCAGGGCAACGCGTTCAAGCTCGTGCCGAAGGGCACCTGCACGGCGGTGAGCACCCCGAACGGCCCCGGAAGCCTCTCGCCGAAGGTCTGATGCCAAAGCCCATCCGGCGGTGCCCGCGCCGGATGGGCTCCCCAAGGCGCTTCCATTCGCATTCAAGGCGACACCGTGTCTATGGTCTGCCCAGATCCCTCGATTATCCAGGCTGCGCCGCGTGCCATGCCGGTGGAGCGGCGGTGCGGCGTGAGCCTCAAGCCCGAGCACTACCGCGCCATCCTCGAGACCGGACCCGCCGTGGCCTTTTTTGAGGTACATGCCGAGAACTACATGGGCGCGGGCGGGCCTCCCCATCGCTACCTCACCGCCATCCGGGAGCGTTATGCCATCTCCGTGCATGGCGTAGGCCTTTCGCTCGGCGGCCAACTTCCCCTGGACCGCGCACACCTGGACCGCCTGAAAGCGCTTGTGGATCGATACGAGCCCGCGTTGTTCTCCGAGCACTTGGCCTGGTCCACGCATTCGAGGGGTTTTCTCAATGACCTCCTGCCATTGCCGTATACGGTCGACACGTTGCGCAAGGTCTGCGAGCACGTCGACGAGCTGCAGAGCCACATCGGCCGGGAAATGCTGCTTGAAAACCCTGCGACGTATATCCGTTTCGAGGAGAGTACGTTCGAAGAAACGGACTTCATCAATGAGATTGCCCGCCGGACAGGCTGCGGTATCCTGCTCGACGTCAACAACGTCGTCGTGTCGTGCGCGAATCATGGAACGGATCCGCTGGCCTATATCGGGCGCATCGACGCCGGCTCTGTCGGCGAGTTCCATCTCGCTGGCCATCAGCGGGAGGACGCGGGTACCGGCGACGAGGTGCTCATCGACACGCATGATCGCAGCGTAGGTCAGTCGGTCTGGGCCTTGTATGAAGCCGCGCTCGCGCTCACCGGTGCCCGACCGGCCATGGTCGAGTGGGACGCAAGTATTCCCGGGCTGGATGTGCTGGTGGCCGAGGCTGCGCATGCAGACGGTATCGCAGCGGGCGTGCTCGAAGCCGCAGCCCATGCGCGAGCGTCCGGGTGCCGCCGTGGCTGAGCGTCGCGTCTGCCTTTATTTTTCCTGGAGCCGGCCGCTCGAGACGGGCGCGGCGCTGGGCGAAATCAACAATCGCTTCCCCGCATTGTTCGAGACGCGCCGTATCCACTATCCACGCTTCGAGCACCTGGCGTGCGGGCGGGATATCGACCAGGGCATAGCCGGGTTTCTTGATCACATCCAGCTGCCCAACTTCCGCAACTTTCTCCAGCTGGCGAAGGGCATCACCCGTCACCAAGTCTTGCTGCTCGAGCGTGTCAGCGACAACTTCGGGACGCTCGAACTGACCGATGCGCTCCTTGGCGAAATCGATACCCTGATCATCATCAGCTTCGATGCCATGCAGACAAGGCAGCGCCCCTCGCCGGCTGAGATGAAAGCCCTCCGCCGCTTTCTCCGGACGCCGGACAACATGCTCTTCGTGTGTCCGCACCACGACATCGGGGATACCGCCGGCGTCGCTCCGAACCTGCGGGACCGGCACCAGGAAACGGAGTTTCACCATCACGGTGATCGCTCCATTCCGCCTCAGCAACGGTTCGGCGGTTTCGGGCGCGCCGTGCTTTCCGGCCTGGGTGTGCCGGTGGAAAATCGATTCGGCCTGCGGCCGCGGCTCGATAGCCATGGGACACCCTGGCCGTTCCGGGCCGCTCGTGCCCTGGACCGGTGGGGGTTGTTGAAGGACGTAGAGACCTTCAACGCGCATCCGCACTTGCCGCATTTCGAGCGACTGGGCCCGGCGCGGGAGAGTCTCGATGTCCTGGTCCAGCAGCAGGTCGAGCCGACGGCGCTGCCGCACCCGTTCTGCGACGACGGTTGGCGCGACTTCGATGCCATGCTCCAGTCACGGCCTGGCGTGTTCCATGGGACCTTGCTCGTGTGCGACTCCACCCTGTGGAGTTCTACGGCGGGAGGCCTCGCCCAGCTCCAGATGTTCTGGTCGAACGTCCTTCATCGGTCGAAGGCGATGGCGGCTCTACCGACACCGTCGGGTGCAAAGCCGTGAGTGCCCGGCTTGAGACCGGCTGGCAGTCGCGTTTCGGCGACGCCGTGCTTGATCCTTCGCTTCCCGTTCCCCGTGGAATCACCGGCGGACCACGTGCCAGTGTGGCGCGGCGCTTCAGTGTCTACCGGAACAACGCGGTGATGGGGCAGGTGCTTACGCTTGAGGATGCGTACCCGGTCACCGCCAGGCTCGTCGGCACCGAATTCTTCCGCGCCATGGCGTGCGCATATTGCGTCGGTGAGGTCCCGCATTCCCCTGTAATGGCGGAGTACGGCGGGTCGCTGCCCGCTTTCGTCGATGGTTTTCCTCCCGTGGCTTCGCTCCCGTATCTCGGTGATGTCGCCCGGCTGGAACGGGCCTGGGTCGAGGCCTATCACTCGAGCGAATCCCCGGTGCTCGAGCCAGGTGCGCTCATGGCGGCCATCGGCGGGGACGCGCACGCGCGGTTCGTCATGCATCCTTCCGTGAGGCTCCTCCGTTCGCCGTACCCGGTGGTCTCCATCTGGGAGGCGAACACGGACCCGTTGGCTGCTCGGGTCGTGCATTTGGGTGAGGGCCCGGAGAGCTGCGTCGTCGCGCGGCCGTACCACGATGTCGAGGTCTACCGGCTTGGGAGTGGAGGCGTCACGTTTCTCGCCGCCTTGATACGCGGCGAAGACCTGACGGCTGCTGCGGCGCTCGCGGTCAGGGAGGCCGACGACTTCGATCTCGTTTTTCATTTACGCCTGCTGGTCGAAGCGCGCCTGGTCGTCGCATCGGGCATTGGCGCCCAAACCATGGAGATTTCCGGTGATTGATAATGTGAGTCGAGGCTCGCGCTTTACCTGGCTGGCCCGCATCCACGCAGCGCTTGCCGGCATCGGTGCCGCGTTGGCGCCGATCGCGGTGCGGATCGCATTGGCCTTGCCATTCCTGCGTTCGGGATTAACGCGTTGGGAAGGATGGTTCAGCTTGTCGCCGGCGACCACCTATCTCTTCGAAGAGCAGTTCAAGCTCCATCTGTTCGGTGCGCAGGTCGACATCCCGTGGCCGGACCAGGTCGCTTGGCTGGTCGCGTGTGCGGAGATCGCATTGCCTCTGCTGTTGCTTGCTGGGTTGGCTACGCGCGCCGCTGCCTTTGGCTTGCTCGTCATGACGGCCGTGATCCAGCTCGTCTTCCCCGACGGTTGGGCGAACTTCCATTTGTACTGGGCTGCGCTCGCCCTGGCCGTGATGGCACTCGGGCCCGGCCCCGTGTCACTTGATCGGCTCTTGTCCCACAGGTGATGGGCACTGCGAGCTGACGGCCTCGAACGGGAGGAACCATGGACGCCGTTATAATGACAGTCCTCCTGCTCTCCACCGTGGTGGTGAGCGCGGTGCTGACCCGCGCGCTTGGCCAGCGCGTGCCGCTGCCGCTCGTTCAGATCGCGCTCGGGAGTGCATTGGACCTGGCCCATCCGGTGGACATGGACCTGTCTCCGGACACCTTCTTCCTGCTCTTCCTTGCGCCACTGCTCTTCCTGGATGGCTGGCGATTGCCCCGCGAAGGGTTGTTCGCGGACAAGGGAACCATCGTGTCCCTCGCGTTCGGGCTGGTCTGCCTGACGGTCGCGGGCGTCGGTCTGTTCATCCACTGGCTCATCCCGACCTTCACCATGGCAGGCGCTTTCGCGCTGGCAGCTATCCTGTCGCCGACCGATACGGTGGCGGTGACCTCCATGGCGGCGCGGTCACCCATGCCGCCGAGGCTGATGCTCATCCTTGAAGGCGAATCGCTCCTCAATGACGCCTCTGGCATTGTCTGCTTCCGGTTTGCGATCACGGCTGCGGCGACGGGAACGTTTTCCGCGGCCCATGCGCTTGGCACGTTCGCCTGGGTAGCGCTGATCGGCCTGCTGGTAGGGACCGCCGTCTGCCTCGTTGCGAATGCCGCGAAGGATTGGGTGGCGCGTTCGCTGGGCGAGGAAGTGGGCGTGCAGGTCCTTGTGAGCCTCATCATCCCCTTCGTGGCATACCTGGTAGCCGATGCGCTGCATGCCTCGGGCATCCTCGCGGCCGTTGCGGCGGGCATCACGATGGGCGTTGAGGAGCGGGCGGGGCGGGCGTCAGCGTTGACGCGCGTGCGCAGGCGCGCTGTGTGGGACGCCGTCGCGTTCGCGGGAAATGGCGTGATCTTCGTTGTGCTTGGGCAGCAGCTACCGGCGATCATCAGTGCAGCGAACCGGGCACTCGGCCAGGCGGCCAAAGCCGAGCTCTGGTGGCTCGCGATATACGTTGCTGCCATCTGCGTTGTCCTGACGATGATCCGCGCGGTCTGGGCGTGGGTGGCATTGCGCTTTCGCCAGCACCGCGCGTCCCGCTGGCGTGGCGCGTTCAGTCTCGCTGAACTGCGCGTCGTAGGGATCACCGCGGTGGCGGGTGCAAGGGGCGCCGTGACACTCGCCGCCGCCATGGCGATTCCGCTTCAGACCGGATCAGGAGAGCCCTGGCCGGCGCGTGACCTTTCCATCTTCCTGGCCGCCGCCGTGATCGTCGTCTCGATGGTCTGCGCATCTGTCGGTCTGGGGCTGCTCACGAGGAGTGCTGAAGCCCCGATCGGGCACGCTCGACGTATGCCTTGAGTTGTGCGTGCATCCGCGTGATCTCCCTGGCGAAGAACCAGGTGATGGCTCGCCCGCCGAAGCGCACCGGGCCGTGGGGCGTTACCCGAAGCGTACGGGAAAGCTCCGTATTGGCGCCAAGGTCGGTGAGGGTATCCGTGACGTCAATGTCCAGTCGTCCCAGCCAGCTGGGCCGGAGAGACATCGGCTGGTGGTAAGCAATGCATGAAGGTCGACGCAGGCTGACGACGACGCCTTCGCGGACGCCGAACAGGCTCCGCTCGGTGTAGCGCGTCCCTTCTGTTATGGGTCCTTCGGAGATCGCCTGCGTTCCCTCGAACACCGCGGAATGGGGTAGCCAGTCACCATACCGGCGCAAGTCGGTCAGCACATCGAAAATGGCTTCGGGTCGTGCGCGGATGGTGATGATGAAGACGTGCTCCGGCATCCTGGTGCTCGCTGACGGTGGGTTATCGTTTTCCGGCAAGGAGCGCCTTCAGCCGCGCGTTCTCTAGCGCGAGTTCCGCATACATGCGTTTCAGTGCGCCGAGCTCCATTTCCGTGTCCCGCAGCCGCCGCACCGTGGAAATGGCCGTACCCACGTAGCGGCTACGCCAGGCCTCCAGCGTCTCGCGCGTGATATGCAGCTCATCGCAAACGACCTGGGGGTCGCGGCCGCTCGCCAGTTGGGAAAGGGCGTTGGCGATCTGCTGCTCGGAGAACCGCTTCGTACGCACGCGCTTCCCTCCATTGGACACCGGATACTACGTCCGTGCGCGGGGCTGGGGCTGGCCCCACGTTGCGGAGTATGGGCGTCGGTTGCGCTCAGGATGACCGCACGCCGCGCGATCGGCGGGGCCCGTACTCACGTGCGAAAGCACCCGGCGTGGCCCCTACGTGGAAGGTGAACCGACGGGTGAAGTGGCTCTGGTCGGAGAATCCCGCGAGGAGGGCGATGTCGGCCAGCGACAACGCAGTCTCGACCATGAGCTGGCGGGCGCGGCGGATGCGGCACTCTTCGACGAAGGCGAATGCAGTCACGCCCATCGTCTGTTTGAACACGCGGCAGAAGTGGAATCGACTCACGCCGACGATGGCGGCCAGTTCCGCCAGCCCGATCGGGCGGTGCAGGTTGTCTTCGATGTAGTCAGTGAGGCGGGCCACCTCGGCGCGGCCGAGGCCGCGCGTTCGCTGCCGCTCGACCGGCCGGAAGACGTTGTAGCGCCGGAGCAGATGCGCCGCCAAAGCGCTCGAGAGGGCGTCGATGATGAGCCGCTGGCACGGATGGGGCGCCAGGTCGAGTTCGGCGACAAACGCCTGGGCGAGGCGCGCGATGGTGGGGTCGAAGGTATCGAATACATTGACCACTTCCAGCCGCACCGGCCCCGCGTCGCCGAGCTCGTCGGCCGCGTGCGTGACGAGGGAGGTGGGGATGCGCAAGCGCGCCGAGGGCGCCGCATCGCCGTCCCAGGATGAGGCATAGCCCGCCGGCATGATGAGTGTGTGGCCGGCCCGAACGGTCCGGGTGTCGACCGCACCCGCCCGGATCTGGGTCAGGCGTGACGCGCCCGACGTGCAGAGGTGCACCATGTGGTGATCGAGCGGAGCGTAAGACTCGGCCACGTTCGGATAGCTGCGGTGGACGTCCAGGGTTACGCCAGCCCAGCCCCGGCCCCTGCTCGTGGCGATGGGCAGTTGGGGCCGGGCATGCAGGATCGCGTCAATGGAGAGCGCGGTCGGGGCCTGTGGCGGGTTCGGGGTCAGCTGGGACATCGTGCTGTGTCCGGTAGATGGCGTGATTGTGCCCGCGCCGGCGGGGATACGTTCTTGCGCGGTATTGCTGTAAATAGGCGCGCCTTGCTTCTCGCGGGCGCGGCGGGCGTCGGGAGATTTACCCAATTTCCATTGGTGAAATCCCCAATGCCATTGGCGGTGTCTTGCCGCCAAATTGTTCTTTTAACCGGATGGTTGATGGCGCAATGCAGCAGTCGTTGATGGATGTGCAGCCGAAATCGTCGCCCCGCCTGTCGGGCATACATGGGAAGGTGGTGATTGACTACATCGAGCAACATTTGGGCGAACGCGTTGACATGGCTGCGGTTGCAGGCCTGCTGAACATTTCGGTCGGACACTTCTACCGAAGCTTCAAGGCAACGTTCGGCGAGCGGCCTGGGCAATACATCACGCGCCGGCGCATGGCCTACGCGCAATACCTGATGCTCACGACGGACATGTCGCTTGCAGATGTCGCGCTGGCATGCGGGATGTCGGACCAGTCGCATTTTTCCAACGTGTTCAAGCGAGTGATCGGGCGCCCGCCAAAGCGCTGGCGTAGCGAGCGAGGCGGCAAGCCAACTGTCCTCGCGCCCGGGCGATAGCGTCACCACCTAAGCCTGATCCAGGATGTCGGCCTTGCGCAACCAGATGTAGAGACTGCCGGCCTTGATGGAGAGATCACGCGCAACGGCGGCGACCGGTTCGCGGGCCTCCCGCACCCGCCGCACGGCTTCGGTCTTCACGTGGGCAGGGTATCGCCGTTTGGTGCCGTGTTCCCTGGCCGGCTGCGGCGACGGCCCACTCACGGGGCACCCGAAGCAGGGCCCGCTCCGCCCGTAGCGAGGGCCAGGCCCGCCGCTGAAGCGAATGCGTCGGCGCGCGCATCTTCCTCGTCCGACTCTGCCGCGGCCAGCGCGTTACCTTCAGCCGAAAGCTCGTCGAACGTGGCAAGCCCGTGGCGGTACGCGCTGAGCGCCGCGTCATGCGACACCGTCGCCGCCAGGGTCACCGCGTGCGCAGCTTCGACTTCGGCAAGCGCCGTCTCCAGCGCATGGAAGGCGCTTGCGACCTGCTTCTCAGCCTTCCGCCTGGTCGCCTCGAGGCTGTCCTGTGCGGCATCCCGGGCCGCCTCGGCGGCAAGGTGTGACGAACGGCGCAGCCCTCCGTCGTAAAGCGGCCAGCTGAACTGGACGAATAGCGCGCCGCCGGGGCGATGTACGGATGACCAGTTGCCGCCATCCGAGCGCAACCGCCCATTGTTGAGGAAGGCCTGGCCGAGCAACGAGACGGTCGGACGGTCGTCGGCTTTGGCTGCGCGCACGCCCGCCTCGGCGGCCTCCAGCTTCCCCTGGGCGGCCAGCAGATCGGGCCGCCGGGCGAGGGCGTCGTCCACGTATCGGGCCACGTCCGAGGCGGGCGGCAGCGGAAGGGTGGCCATGTCGTCAGGCGCCAGGATAAGCGCTGTGTCGGGCGGCAGGCCGATGTCGGCGAGTAGCGTGGATAGCGCGACCGTTCTGGCCGCGCCTGTCCTGACCAGCGCGAGGCGGGCTTGTGCCACCTGACGCTCGGCGCGCGCCACCTCTACCACGGTGGCCAGCTCGTGCTTTCGCCGTGCGGCGACCGCCTGCTGTTCGATGGTTGCCGTTTCCAGCCCCTTTTGCGCTGCCCGTTCCTTGCCCTGCGCGGCGCGCACTGCGTAGTAGTCGCGGGTTACGGTGAACACGAGGGTCTGGTGCGCGCCGGTGAAGGCCGCATTGGCGACAAACAGGGTTGCGTCCGCGCGGTCGCGGGCCGCGTCGCGGCGGCCAAAGTCGAACAGCAGCCACTTGATCGTTAACGAAGGGATGAATTCCCGCGTGTCGGAGACGAAATAGCCCTTGGGAACGACGCTGGCTGGTGCCGGCAGCGGGGTACGCTGCGCGCCCGCGAGCGCCTCGACGGCCAGTTGCGGAAGGTAAGCGCTGCGTGCGAGGCCGGCGCCAGCGGCAGCAGCCCTTGCTTCGTCCCACGCCTGGCGTGTTTCCGGGCTGATGCGTTGGGCCAGGTCGATCAATCCGGCGAGATCATATGTCGCATGTGACGTGTCGATTGCTGGGCGGTGGGCGACGGGCGCCGCGTCCGGCAGCGGCCAGGGCCGGGTCGGCGACGGTGGCGCGATCGGCGGTGGCGCACACAGTGCGGTGGCTGGGATGAGCAGGAGCAGCGAGCACATCAGGTTACGAGACACGGACCGGCCTCGCACCGAGCGTGGCGATCGCCGCCACGAGATCGTCAGGGAACGCACCGGGGCGCGGCGCGGGGAACACCTCGGTACCCATGTGATCGTCGGCGTCACGCGCCAGCCACCCGAGTGCCGAACAAAGCCACTCGCGATCATCGCGTCTCACGGCCAGGTCCGGCACTGTCAGTGCCCACGCCGCGATCCGGGTGAGCCCGTGCAGGCGGTCCTGTTGTTGGGTTGGCGTCATCGTGTCGCGGGCTGGCTCAAACGATGCGATGACGGCCAGGCGCCCCATGTCTTCCAGGTCTACGCCTGTCCTGATGACATCAGCCGGATGCGCTGGCATGGCGCTGGCGACGACCTGACGAAGTCGACCAAGCAGGCGGGAAGCAACGCGCTCAAGGTTACCTTGCGTGCTGACAGGCCAGAGTGTTGCAAACACGACACTCATGGCGATGTTCCCGAGCAGGATGCCCACCAGTCGGTCGCGCAAGACCGTCAGGTCGTCCGTCGGGCCGGTGTCTTGAAGCACCCCGAGGAAGAAGGCGAACGCCGTCTGGAGCCCGGCATAGGCGATCAAGGGCCCCGCTGTGGCGATCCAGGTGCAGCCCAGTGTGACGAGGAAGAAAAGGACGATGAAGCTGCCTATGTCGTCCATGACGGGGAACAGGAAGACGATGCTCACGCCAGCGATGAAACCTCCGACTGCCGCGCCGGCAAGGCGTAGACCAAGCTTGTGGATGGTTTCCCCGGTGCTTGCGAGCGCGACGAAGAAGCAGGTGATGATCGACGTGCGCAGGCCCGACCAGTCGAGCGCGGAATACAGCACGTAGCACGTCATGGCTGCGAGCGTTGCCTTGAGCGCAAACCGGATGCCTCCCATGTGGTCGAACGACGTGCCTTCGTTCGTAGGCGCCGCCGTGGTAACGGGCGCCCGGCGGCTGAGGGATGAGCGGAGGGCCTCGGCGCAGGCAAGAAGCCGGGTGCCTTTCGTACCGGGCATCCTCCGTGCCACCGCCGTGCAGGTGGCGATCTGCCATGTCGTGCCCAGTCGCGTCGCGGCATCTTCACCGAGCCGGGATGCCAGCGCCGCCAGCTCGCGCACTGAGACGTCCGCGCGCGCAGGGCCGATGGGTGGTGCTCGGAGCGCCGCATCCAGGCCCTCTTCGAAAACCGCGCTCGCGGACCGGCCGAATACCGCCTCGACGAGAGGAACCAGCGCACAAGCCGTGCCCAGGATGAGCAGCAGCCACAGCAACAGGTGCGTCAGCGCTTCGGCATCCGGTATCTGGTCGACCAGTGTCTGCGTGACCACGAGAAGGAACCCGCCGAGGAAGACCACCGGCCCGATCCGCTCCATCCGCGAGGCGAACATGGCCAGGAACATGACCAGTGCCATGAGCGGAATGCGCAGGGCCGGCTCGCCGATATCCAGCATGTAGAGCAGGAGGCTGCCCGATATCGATACCAGGCCGGCCACGAAGGCCCCGGCCGACTGGATCGCTGACGTCGACATGTCGCGCTGGGATGCCATGAGCACGACGTACGCACCATAAGCGGGTAGCGGCACGCGAAAGACGAGGAAGGCCGTCGCGACCGCGGTCGCGCAGGCGGTCATTCGTACCATGCGGCCCCATCGGTGGCGGTCAATGCGGAGGTCGGCACGAGCCATCGCCAACCACGGCGTTCGTGCGTCAGTGGCCACCTTGCCTCCGGACGACAACGGTGACCGTGGCCCCCACGCGCATGAGCTCGGCGGGTGGGTGGTCGAGTTCGATTCGGACCGGATAGCGCTGGGCGATGACCACCCATTTCAGGGAGCGCTCGACCGAGGGCAGCCCCGGTCCATCGGTGGCTTCCCCACGCACGCCATGGCCAAGGCTGACGACATGACCGGGCAACGCGTGCGTCGTATCGCCGATCACCCACACCGAAGCCTCGTCGCCGGGTGCGATGCGGGGCAGGTCGGTTTCGCGGAAGTCGGCGATCGCGTACCAATGGCGCGAATCGATCAGCGTGAAGAGTGGGTGGCCGGCGGATGCGAACGTACCCTCGGCGAGGGCCAGGCCGGTGACGATGCCGTCGAACGGTGCGCGGAGGGTGGTCAGCCGCAGGTCGCGTTCGGCCAGCTGCAGCGAGGAACGCGCACCATCGAGCTGGGCCTCCAGGCTTAGCGTGTCGCCAATACCCGAGCGCGCCTGGTCGGATTGTTTGATGGCTGCATCGAGCGCGGCCGCGGCGGAGCGCTGGTCGGCCTCCGCCTCATCCATCTTCTGGCGGGTGACAAAGCCTGGACCCACCAGCGGCGCGAGGCGCCGGACCGTCTCGTCGGCGAGCTGGAGTTGGGTGCGCGCGCGCGCGATGTTCGTGGCAGCCGCGTCCGCCCCCGATCCCTGGGCCCTGACCTGGCGGGTGCCGACGCCCAGTTGCGCCTCGAGCGCAGCGACCTGCGCACGCGCCTGCCGCACCCGGAGATCGAAGGGTTCAGGGTCGATCTGCGCCAGGGGTTCCCAGGCGTGGACGCGTTGGTTCTCGCGGATGAAGAGCGTGGTCAGCCGCCCCGTGACCTCCGGGGCGACCGCGGTGCTCTCGGCATAGAGGGAGGCGACGTGCGTGCGTGGCCGTGCCGCGAGCCGGCTGACAACGAGGCCGAAGAGTGACGCCGCCAGGACGACGGCGATGAGCGTAGCGACCCAACCGGCGCGGTGTCCTGCCTTCATGCGAGGCACGCGAGGTACGCGCTGAAGACGAAAATAGCCGCACACGCGGCGTAGAAGAGGACGGGGACGGGCAGGGCCTCATGCCACGAGGTCAGTGTGCAAACCAGGCGCACCGCCACGGCAAAGATGATGCCCAGGAGGACAAGCAGCAGCCAGGTGGGAAAGAAGGAGCCGAAAATCGAGATCGTGGGAGAAAACGTCATGGGAGACCCGCCGTACGGTATTGGCAGGTTTTAAAGCGGAGGGAGCATGCATTCCATTGTGCAAACCCACAGTCCATGTGGCGGTTTGCACAGGCCCCGTCACGCGTCGGGTGGTTGCGGGTCGCGCCTCATCGACGGGTCGCTGCCGTTACGCAGCGCAAGGGCGACCTGCAGGCGAGCAAGCCAGGTGGCGTCAGAGAGCGAGGCGCCCAGGATGTCCTCGATCCGGGTGAGCCTGTAGTTCAGCGTGTTGGTGTGGATCTCCAGACGCTCGGAGGTTCGTTTGCGGTGTTGGCCCTCATGCAGGAACGTCGACAGCGTCAACAAGAGGTCGGGATCGTGCGACAGGCGCTCGACCACCGCATCCAGGTAACGGAGCGCCGCCGGGGAGCGCATCACGCTTTCACTGAGCACGATATCCGCATAGGGGAAGACCATTTGGTGGCCGCTGCCCGGTACGCCGCCCTGAAGCGCGCGCGATGCCTCGGCGAGGCTCTCCGCCCAACCGTGGGGCCCGGTGTTCGCGAGGCCGATGCCGATGCGCCGAATGCCAGGCAGCGTCTTGAGAAGCAGCGCGGCGCGCTGGCGCATGGATCGGTCGGCCGCGAGCACGGAGTCGCCACGAAGCGCAGGCATCCAGAACACCAGGCGGTCGCGGTACAGCGCACGAACCACGGCATCCGCGGGCAGTTCCAGCGCGCGTGACGCCGCGAGCACGAGCCGGTCGAGTTCGCCTTCGAGATGTGCCGGGGATGTATCCGGCAGCGGCATGTCGAGCACCAGGCAGGCGTAGGGCGCCGCGGGCTCGATGCCCAACGCTTCCGCTGCGCGGCGGAACGCTGCCTCGTCATCGGGGAAACTCAGGATGACGTTGAGCAACTGGTGGCGCGACGCATCACGCCAGCGCGCACGCTGGAACTGCTCGTCCAGGTAGGCCGACGCGATGCGTTGCGCGAGGTCGTCGAAATAGTCGAGCAGGTAGACGGAGAACACATCCAGCAGTGCATGGCGCTCTTCCCCCGGGCCCACGGTATCGAGCAGCTCGACCCACAACTCACGGGAGCCTAGCCGGCAGGCGTGAAGCACCGCACCGAGGCTCACGCCCTGGTGCACGCGCCGTCTTGCGCACGCGTCGACGACCGCCCAGTCAGCATCCGTAGGCGGCAACCCGTCGAGCACCGTGCGGAACCACACGCGGGCCGAGAAATGCATGAACTCGCGCACGTCCTGTTTCACGTGCGGTGAAAGCGCGGCATAGCCGGGCTCGGTGGATTCGAGCCGCTCGTTCAGCCGGGCGACGATATGTGAAGGATCCCGGGCGAGCTGCTGTCCCAGGTCGATGAGGCGGCCGTGCAGGCGGGGAATGGTCATGCAGGTCATTGTCCTTTGTCGCGGCGGTCACGTGCGGCCGGTCAGCGCGGCGGCTCTCGGTGGATGTCCACAATGGATACCGCGTTTTTGACAATGGGGATTGTTTCGATGCGCTGTTACAACCATGGCTGTTCGGGTGTTGCAAGGGAGTGGGTGTGGCTGAGGTGCAGTGCATCCCGTTACTGGATGCGAGATTGAGGGTGGCGACCGAGGGTCTGGCACGGGGGCAGGAGGCGATCGTGGATGCCGTGCACGAGGCGATCATCACGTCGAACAGCGACTACGCGGACTTGCCCCGGGCACTGGCAGCCGAGGTGCGCGGCAATATCGGTCGCACCGTCGCAATCTGGTTCAAGACACTCCTGACCGGGTGCGGGCCGAATGAGGATGACATCAACGCGATGGCCGAGAGCGGGCGTCAGCGCGCACACCAGGGGCTACCCCTACCATCCGTTCTCGCAGCGGTGCGGGTCGGGTCACAGGCGCTCTGGCGTAGCACGCTGGCGGGGCTGGCCGATGACGCCGACCTGCGCGATGGGCTCCTGTATACGGTTTCTCCCTACCTGCTCGAGCACTTCGATGCCGTGGCGCAAACCATGAGTTCTGCGTATCTCGACGAGCAATACCGGCGCACCCGGGGCCAGGAAGCCCTGCGCCGTGAGTTGCTGGGTCTGGTGCTCGGCGCGCCGGGTGATACCGCTGCATTCCAGCGCGTATGCGAGGCGCTCGGTATCGACCCGACCATCCCGAGGGTTGCCCTTGTGATGGGCGTTGGGTTGCCCGATGTGTTTCCCTCCCGGACCGATGCCCTGCTGGGCCAGGTGGTCCTCGGGATCGCGCGGCAACTGAAGATGGCCAGCGACGAACTCGTGTACATGATGCACAGGGATAAGCTGGTGGTCTGGGTCCCGACGCACCGGGGCGACTCGGTCCTTTCGACCGAGCGTCACTTGCTTGGCCTTGCGCAAGGCATCGTCAGGTCGGTTCCCGAGGTCACGTCGGTCGGCGTGGGACTGTCGAATGCGGGCGCCTCGGGTTGGGCCGATTCGGCCGACGAGGCATTCAAGGCACTGGATGCGGGCATGCGCAGTGGTGGCGACGGCGTCGTCTATCCTTACTCGGAGATTGCAGTGACCGATGGCGTGCTTCGTGCCCCGAACGTCCTGCGCTATCTCAACGCGTTGCTCGAGCGTCTCTCGCTGGAGCCTGAGCTCCTCACGACGCTGACCACCTACTTCGACCAGGCCCAGCACCGCCGGCTGACGGCGGCGGCACTGGGGATTCACCCGAATACACTCAACTACCGTCTGGATCGCGTCGAAAGCATGCTTGGTGCGCGGCTCGACGAGGCGGGTTGGATTGCCCGGCTCGATGTGGCGATGCGGTTGTTCCGGCATAGCCATATTCCGCCTGGGTGATGTGCAGCCTGCACCGCCGCTCCTCGCTTTGGCATTCCTGTTCAATCGATGGCGTTCTTTCGAGCGATTGGCCCCATCGTCGGGCACGTGGTCAATCACCGGAAGGATCGCCGCCTCAAACGTCAAGGTGGCGAGCAGCGCTTAGCAACATCGGGCGGCACAGCGCGTGATTACCTTGGACTGGTCTGTCTCACGTCTCATCCAGCCGGAGTATGTTCGCCCCGATGGACGGGTCGACCGTTCGGACCAGGCGGCGGTCACGTTGCCTTATGACGTCGATGGCAATTTCAACCGAGCCCGTCCCGACCTCAAGGGCGAGCAAGTGTCCCCCGTGGCTGGCAAAGGCAGCATCGCAAGCGACGCCATGCGCGTGGATGGAGGGGGCATCATCCTTCCAGGCGATGGTGCCGGTCATTGACGCAAGCTCGCACGCCTCGAACGTCACCGGCTTGTATTGGCGGGCCGAGAAATCAAAAAAGCCAAACGTGACCGTGCGGACGAAACCGAATCCGGTGAAGGTGGCCGCACCGATATCGCAGTCCCGGGCCAGGCGCTCGAGATTGCCAAGGACATCATCGCCCTCGGTGAGGACCATCAGGTATCCGGTGGGTGTCGGGACGAAACGGGAAGGGGAGGTCATAACAGTGCTCCGGAGACGGTGTGTGCCGATGCCGGCCAGATGCCGGTTGAGCGTCGACGATAGGAACACACGCGGAATAAATGGGACGTCAAGCGACAACGGGCGTGCGCCGTCGCGCGCATCCGGCCTTCCTAAGCCTGAGCGTAAAGCCAAACCATCCCATTAGCGCGTCGGGTCGGTCTTGCCGTGGGCCACTCGTGCCTTGAAGGCAACGGCGCGCGGTCCACTATCGATGCCGCCAGTGCGTCCTTTCGCCAATGATCCACACCAGGCGTGGGCAGTTGTCGTGACGACAGACAGCATCGGCCGCGTTACAACGCTTAGCGGCGGATAGGTGGCGAGCTCATGCGGAAGCCGGTGGTGGTGGGGACATTCAAAAAACCGCCCCGAGGGGCGGCCTTGTCGACGCAGCATCAGCATCAATCTCTAAACCACCTGACCGGTGGCAAATGGGCTACGTCTGAATTCAACTTACCCTGGTCTGGGAGTTCGTCAAGGGGCCGGCCGGGATCTTCTTTTGGATTGCTTGACAGACCGGGCAGGGAAGTTACGATCCGGGACACTTCCCGGTACACCCGGAATGTGTCCCGAGCCATGGGAGAGAGAGCGTGATCTGAGTCCCACTCTCTCCGCCAACTAGGCTTCGTATCAGGTCAAATCAATAAGCTAGTGGATTATTGAGAAAGCCAGTCGGGACATATTCGTGGCTGCGCCTCCTACGCGAGGATTGCTATCATCGACCTTGCGCGCAGGGGGCTGCCGCGCCGGACTCACCAAAGGCATGGCTCGATGGAACTGAAAGACAGCAAAGCGCGCAAGCGCCTAGTTAGCGTCCTCGCTAACCCGCCGCAGGAGATGCGTGCGATGCTCGATCTGCGAACCGCGCAGGCTCGGAACATCGCGGCCAGGCCAGATGTGCTCTGGTACCTGCTTTTGCAAAGCATGTCGACATTGCAATCGTCGGCGGGGCACAAGCGCATATTCCCAGACGGTCGGGAGCCACAGCCGACAATCACATGGCAGGCATTGAGTGGCCTGCCGGCGTCTTCTCGCAGGGCCGCGCTCTGTGCGGCGTTCGCAGGCGTGCGCATGGGAGAGCGGAAGGCAGCCTTCCTGGTCGCCAACCACGAAAAAATTGAGGCGATGGGCGGGCTTGGGGCGGCCGCGACAGCCATGCACCGCCTCGCGGGCATCGAGGCGAAGACCGCGTGGATTCGGCAGTTCGATGGCATTGGAAAGAAGTACGCCCGGAACATCTGGATGGACATCCGGGACGAGGACTTCGAGCAGTCCATCGCGGTTGATTCACGCCTTGAAAGTGTCGGCCGTCACATTGGCATGGGGCGGGGGAAGTACGAGACGAAAGAGGAGTTCTTCCTCGCCGTTGCGCATGAGGCCGGCCTAAGCGGATGGGAGGCGGACCGGCTCATCTACAACTTCCGCGACCAGTTGCTTGAACTGGCCGGCATTTCCCCATTGCCGAGCCGGGTTTCGGACGGCCGGTCGGACCGCTGCCCATTGGCTTGAGTCGGAAGAAGCGTGTCGTCAGGCTGCATGTTCCGGCCGGCGAGAACGACACTGCAATGTGGGCGCGTGACCAAGCGGGAAACAGGGCGGCCAGCCTAGTTCAGCGACACCGGCGGAGAGGGCGGGAGCCGAAGCCGCGTTAAGCCCGGTTCGATGGACGCGGCGAGCGTGGGACGACCAGAGCGTTCCAATGCGTTTTCTGTGCCTGGGCCAAATGTCTCATCTGCGGCTTGCTGACATTCTGCGTGAGGCAATCAGGAGTGCGGTGCATGGAAGGAAAGGGAATCATAGTGAAAGTGGCGACCCAAGTGGTCGATTACCATTCTTTTCTGGCCGACCTGGCCGTCGTCGCCAAGACGCTTAGGCATCAGGATGCCCGCAAAGGCTTCCGTCCGAAGGTGCCGCTGCCCGCGAACCTCGGCGAGCTCGGTCTGTGCCTGAAAGAGGCTACGGATGGCGCCCGTAATCGAGCAGCTCGGCTGGTGGCCGCCGAACAGGAACGGCATCCCCAGAGCCCGCTTTTTGGTGCGGTATCGCTGTTCGACGCAACCGGATATGTGCGATACGAGACGGCGCACACAAAGTCGCTGGCGTGGCTACTGTCACCCCACAAGCCACATGGTTTCGGCACCTCGCTCCTTGATGCATTTTTACGTGCAATCGACTGCTCAGCAGACGGTAGGCTCGAGGCCATCCGCAATCGAATCGTTACCGAGCGGGTTGGGAACCCAACAGTGGCCGCTGAGTACTTGATGAAGAAGGGCCGCGTTGACCTCTATGCAGAGGGACTTCTGGCGGACGGTGGAGGCCGGTGGACGCTGGTCATTGAGGCGAAGCTCGATGCACGTGAGCACGATTCTCAGCTGGATAGGTACTACATCGACGGCGTGAACGCGTTGCATGTGTTCCTTACGCCCAAGCGGAAGGCGCCTGAGACAGCCAAGCCAGGCCGTCCTTGGGTCGCGATGGGATTTCTTGATCTCGCGACGGCCTTCCTTGACGAGCATGCCGCTCGAGCTTCCTCTAACGCGACAGCCCCGACGTCCTCTTCGGCGCTTTCCGGCGCGCCAGGCATGCCTTTTCTTTCACTGTATCTAACTGGCATTCTCCAGAACGTATGCAACATCGTTTGCAGCCCGGCACCCGCGAAGATCGTCAGCCGGAACAATCCGTACCACATTGAAGCGCTTCTGGGAGGGCGTCATGCCGACATTCGCTGAGTCGTATGGGCAATCCCTCGCCCTAGGCTTTTGGACGGCGCACTGCGAGGTAATGGAAATGCTCGCCGAACTCAAGGAAGCTTCGCCAAGCAAGCAGCGCGAAATGCTCGACAACGACGCGACGCTGAAGTCCATCTGGCAGGGACAAAAGAAAAATGATGTCGAAGCCGTCATGCTCCACGCCGAGGCAGACTCCAAAGCTCTTCTTTCCGGGGCTCTGACCGTCGTGGTGGAAGTGCTCAATCGGCCGGGTTCACCGTTTTCATTTGGCAAAGCGGAGTTCGCCGACGACTGGAATGTCTACTCAGTGATGACGCCAGTTAGGTCGGTTCCGGGAAGAAAGAAGAAAAGAGCGATGAGCGTCGGTCTTAGCATCGACGCGGATACCGAGTCTGGACTGTCGCTCTATGCCTATTTTTGCATGGATGATGACGACCTTGGTGCTCTGGAAATGGTACGCGTCCTTGCGGACGCGAGCCGGGGTTCGGATCGTCCGAATGAGGAATGGGACCCCGGCTACGCCGTTGCCACCGTCATCGCTTTCAGAGACGCCATGGATGAGACGACAGGCATTGTTGATTTCGATCGATTCCTGCCGCCGCTTCGGGCCGGGTTCGAGCGGCAGTCTGAGCGCATCATGGCCGACCTGGCAGAGCTCGCCACGACCTGATAAACCGAGCTGGGCAGCCGGACGTCCAGCGTCGCCGACGACGCGCAGGATATGTGTTTGACGAACGCCCACCAGTTGTCTAAAGGAGCGCGACATCGCGGCGATGAACTGCCTTGCAAAGGGCGCCGCTGTCCGGTCGTCAAATCGGAACAATGAGTCAAGGCGTGTAGTCGAGAAGCGCGGGCGCGGTTGCCTTGACGACGACCGTTTCCCTCGCTAGCACATGAAGCGCGGCGTCGGCGGCTGACGCGGCAGCGCGGTGGGAAACCACGAGTGCCGCCTTGAGTCCGGATGGGCTGAGAAGGCCGAATTCTTCAAACAGGCAAATCGGAAGCTGGCGGTTATTGGCAAAGCGCCGGTCGGGACCACCGTCCTTTCTTGGATGTTGCCAGGTGTGGCCCACAACCTCGGCATCCCGTGGCGCGCTTTCGACAATGAAGCGACCAGGTCGGGTGGCAACTTGCAGTTCCTGGTATGACACCGATCCGTACCGCGTGCCGTCCCTCACCAGTACGCAGTCCGGCAGGAAGTATAGGGTCTTGCTCTGTACGCGGATCGACGGAGGCGTCACGTTCGAGAGCACTCCTGGCGGCAACTCGTAACGCACGCTGGTCGGCTTCTTGCTCACCAGCTGGCTGGCCCCGGCGTTTCGCTTCCAGGCGGTGAGATTTGTGATGGCGCCCGTCGCCTCAACGAACCAGAGCCCCTGCGCGCGGCCAACGGCATCCATGGACTTGGTGAGGCTCTCGAACGTCGCCTGCGCAGCGTCGCTCAGGTCATAGGCGAAGACCACACCACGTCGCCCCGCGTCGATGCGATGGGTAAGTGCGCAAAGGACGGCGAGGAGGGCCACCGACAGCAGCGCCGCCGTCTGACCGAGATTGGCCACGGCAAACAGACTCGCAACGACTCCGAAGACAACACTGGGGCCAAAGAGGGGCAGGCGACGTCTGGCTTCGTTGAGGCTGTCGACCGCTTCCTGGCGTGACCCGCCAGACATGGACTCGACGGTGTCCGACACGACCGTTCGCATCACCACGCCATCCTCGGTGATCCATGCTTCGGGCATCGGGGTATCCCGGTGCGGTTCGTGCACTGGATGGGGTGTCGGCGGCTGGGCCGGCTTTGATTTCCGGAACTGGCCCGTCTGCTGGTAGTAGATCCCGTGGGCGCCCGCACGAATGTAGTGGCCCTTCGGTCCGACCCCCACGCGAAATCCGCGGACGCCGACGGATAGGCCTACGCCGGACTTCGACAGGTTGACCCGGAAGGGGCCTGCTTTGATGGATTGCCTGAAATAGAACGGCATTGCGATGGTCCCTCAGCGCAGGTTGGGGCAGGCGGGATTGTTCCGGCGGCTGAGCACGGTCGGCCGACGACTGTGTGGTGTGTCCAATGGTTAACGGCAGGCCAGGGAATTTCTTCACCTCGCAGTGATTTTGGACATACGAGGCCTCGAGCACCTTGCGTCGCACGGCGAAACGGTCGGGCGATTCGAGGTCGGTATCCCATGGCCAGGCCCGGACTGTCGGTGTGTAAAGCGCTTCAGCGCGCGCGGAGCGGATATATGTGGTACCGCAATCCGCCCATGTGCTCGACGACGACCTCGTCCCCAGCCTTCAGTCCGTGACTTCTGAAGAACGCTTCCTCCCAATCCCGGGAACGAAAAAACTTCTTCTTCTTGTCGATGTCGGTTATCGAAGGTGCGCCGGTCCCGTGATGAAGCTCGATGAGCTGCCGTGCGCGCTCGAGTTTCGAATGGCCCCCTTTGACAGAGTCGGGGAAGAGGTCATAGATGCGGGTGACGTAGATGTGGTTGTAGTCGATATTGGCCTGGGTCAGGCGAACAATGCCATAGCGCAAGGAGTGGCTCTGAAATGGGTGGGGTGCGGAATCTACCCCGAAGCGCTGCGGAATGCACACGTTGGCCCGTATTCCTGGTGCCCGACGTCACACTATCTGCATCCGCTAACTCGCGCCTTGGCGTGGATCGGGCTGGACACCTGCGGTCGGCCTTCTTGCCCGTCGGCTCGAACGAGTTCGCGCCAAGCAAAGCGATGGGTCCATTCCTGACCGTATCGAAACTCGGAAAGATTTCGCCTGATATTCGCTCGGCGAGCACCGTGGCATAGCCTGCTGTCACCCCAAATCTGTCGGTACCAGCGACGCCGCGTCGCATCTTGGGGAGGAAGGGTTAATTCGGAGACCTTCCTGGGGTTCTTTGCCTAGACGCGCGCCATCTGTAAGGGTCCGATGAAAAGCGACCAGAACAACTCGGCACCACCCTCCATCGACAACTTCGTGTCACGGCTATGGGCCATGTGTGACATGCCAAGGGGCTTTAGATAGAGCATGTGGTCATCGGCGTCGACGGAAAGGGACTCGTTGTAGCCGTTGTTGTCTCGGCTTTCGCCCTGCAGATAATAGATGCCACTTCCAAATGCGCCTCCCTCAAACACCGTGCAGCGCGCCACGGCGTTTCCGTTGCGGTATATGGTGGCAAAGAAACGACTGTCGTCTACCCGGCGGAACTTGCATTCGACGCCGGCATTACGCTTGCCGAGTTCCTCGAGGGAGTTTTCGAAATAGTGCGACACGTATGCAAAGGCATCGGTCGCGAATTGGTCCTTGTCCCGTTGGGAGAACTGTTTCGGAAGTCGCAGGTTGCTTGACCGGGGGACACCGGCTGATTGGGAGGACGCGTCAGGGCTGGCAAGTATCGGTGGGTGTGCTGGCGATGCCGGGCTTGTGGCCCCGCCGCGCTGGCCAGCGAACGCTTCTGCCACGCGGCGGATGCCTTGCGCGATATTAAGGAACGCTTCGTCCCGGTCTGGCCAGTTGGTCACCGGTCGGCCATCCTTAGGCAACGCAAGTAGCTTGCCGAAGGGGGCGCTGGTCCAATCGCAAGGTCGTAGAATGATGGGAATGACCTTCGCTTCCCCGGCTTCATGCCGCTCCATGGCGCGCTGAAGTTCGATGTCGAAGCAATAGCGCGAATTGAGAAAGGCCGGACTGACAAGCAATAGGATGATGTCGTCTTCATTGATGCGCCGGTCGATGGTCGAGTCAATGTCCTCGCCCGGCTCGATGCGACGGTCATGCCATGTGTCGATGAGGCCAGTGCGCTTGAGCATCGCAAGGTGTTCCTCGAGCGCGTTGCGTAAATCTTCGTCGATGTGCGAGTACGAGAAGAACACAGAAGTCATCGTTCGGATTCCATGTGCCCGGTGGGCTCGAGGGTACCCCGAATCCTGCGTCGTAGATAGCGACGGGGATGCCGAAAGCATTGCAGATATTCTGTAGCTCGACAGCATCACGACGTGTGTCATCTTGTGCATCACAGATTGTGTTTTGGGCAGAAATTCTGCCCAAAACGTCAGCATTCCTGACGTTTTCCATCCGGTAGTGACTGTTGTTACGTAGCGTGACGCTCAATTTGTGACGCTGCGTGACAATTGTCACGCTCCGTCATAATGATGGTCTGTTCAGTTGTCACCCCGGTTGGACCTTGCGCCTCGCGCGAGCACAGGGCGTGCCTTGACAGTAACTTGGGCTGGTCCAGCATGGGCTCCACGTCAAAAGGAGAATCGGCATGCATCATTTTTCAGTCGGTAAGGCTAAATCGGTTGACCTCACTTCCTTGACCAACGGGGACGTCTTCATTTGCAGCGCTCCCGACGGGCACGGTTACCGGACTGGCTTGGTGTTCGGCGAGCGGGGCGTGCTGTTTCTATCCGGGCCCGAGCGGTTCGTGGCCATCCAGAGGGCATTTCTCAGGACTCCGGTCGTCGGCTGTCCGGCGTGGACGAATCTCGCCCTCCGCGTCCCGCCGACATCCGAGGCAGCCGGGTGGCAAAGCGCCAAGGCTGGGCGCATCGTGCTCGACGACCGGGGCGCGCACCTGGTCTTCCAGTGGAGGGATGAGGAAGGCCGGCCAGGCGGCTTTTCGGCGCTGTCTTTGGTCACATGGACCCACGGCGGGGTCCCGCCGGGCATTGCGCTCGACACTTGGTCACTCGTCCGGATCGACGACGCCGGACGTGACGCTGTCCTCGTCGACGGTCCGGACTGACATTGGATGAAATGATTTGCAAGGCGGGACGCGAGGTGCTGGAAATCCGGAAGCATCCCGCAGCCGGGTGCTGAGCTCCTCATGGATAATCGGTTGGTGAGGGCCCTGAGGGGGCAGGACGGAGTCGCCTCCGGCCGCGGAGACTACGAAAGACCCGGCATTCCACGCACTGGCCTGACGTTGCGTGCCTCAGCTATTCCATTCAAGCGCGTGGTTCGTAGTGGGGCCGCGAGCCGACGAGAAGCGTAAGCCTGTCAGTCGACCGTGCTTCTTCAGGAAATTGGCATCCCTGCCGATAAAGGGGCCGGGCCGGATTGATTGAACTACTTCGAAGAGATTGCCGCCATGGATGCAGGTGATAATCAGATCGTGCTCTCGGGTTGGCGGTCATGGCGACTTCGCCGAATGAAAATCACCCCACCGGTCGCTGCATGGCCAATTCTTGCGACCGTAATGGCCGGAGTGTTTTTCTTGACCGGACGCGTCTATCGTCTCGGATAAACAACGTCACGCGCACGGCCGTGCCAACGCGCTCGTGTGGACGATTTGGCGCAGTGTCTTTCCCGTGGGATCAGTGGCACTTGAATAGGCCAGCGGCGCCACACCCCAGGTGCCAACCCAGGGGGCGAGCACACGGGCGGCATGGACGGCAGAAGACGTCACGGCGAGGAGACAGGCAGCGCTCAGTGCCTTGGGGAGGAGACGTGTCATGGGCGAGTGGGCTTATGGGGGAGGGGAGCGAATCGTGCCATCGCGCATCAGGCGCAACGCGAGCAAGCGATCACATTTTCCGCATCGGTTGGCGGCTTTTGACGGTGAACCGTTCCATCCGGGCGGGTGCCGGTTCTGTCGATCCGCGGTGGAGTGAAATCATTTCACCCATTTGGAGTGATCGTGGGGCAGTGCAGTGTGGCGCGCCCGAGCATCCCGGACGTGCAGGCCGAAAGAGTTGCGATGGCCGGGATGGCGCCGCGCGGAAAGTGTGCGATGTTGGGTATCATGTGACGAGGGGCGTGCAACCCGACACGGCATGCGAGAGGGGGCAATTTCGGTGGTTTGCGGCATTTTTGGTTTTTCTGGGATCGTACATTCCCCTGATCGTCGTCTTGCTGGTGCAGGACATCGGCAAGGCGTTTTTGAGGGCGGATTCGCTCTGGTCACCTCCAGAGGTGTAGGGCGTGGCAATACTGGCGCAAGACGCTCGCCCATGCCGGGTCTGTCAGGCAAGCAATTGGGGTCAATCGTCAACCGAATCGTGTAGCGTCCATGTCAGACACCATCTACTGTCCATACACCGACCAGGACATCGACCGTTCGTTGTCGAACAATGAGCACATCTTTCCCCTCTCACTGGGCGGGTCGAATGCGTTCTGCATTCCGGTATCCCAGGCCTTCAATTCCCAAGCGGGGGCGACGATTGATGGCGCACTCGCGAACGATTTTCTGGTGTCGTTCCGCCGCCGTCACTTCAATACAAGGGGGCACAGCAATCAGCCGCCTACTGTGCGAAGCAGGCACTCCACCATCGGCGAACCAGGCAGGCCAGTCCAAGTCGAGTTCAGGGGCCAAGACGCGCCCGGACTATTCGACCCGGTCGCAAGGCGTCTCTTGAGACCGGAAGAGGCCGCCGGCTTGGCCCTTACCAGTTCATTTCGTATGCAGCGTTACAGCCGGATCAACTTCGCCTCGAAGGTGGCCCTGTCAGCGGGCTATGCCGTGTTTGGGGAGTGGTTTCGCCGAAACGTCAACCATGCTTCGGTACGTGCACTGATGAACTTCCGGGGCGGCCTCAAATGTCTGGACATCTCATCATTCCCCCTCGGTGTCGTCGACGAATTCTCGTCGCCAACGGCCGAAGACGCGGCGCAACTTGCCGTTGAGAAGGCCTTCTGCAGATCGGTGAGGGGCTCTTGCGTGTATTTCGTGCCCGGCCCTTCGAACATGGGCGTGACTGTGGGCGTCCTCGGCCAGTTCGCCGCAACGTTGAACATCGAGGCAGATACCGATGCCTTCCCGTTTGATCATCCTGTTGCCGGTCAAAATGACCTCGGCCACGCGGTGTTGATTGAAAATGCGGTCGTTGAGCGGATGTCTTACCGTGCCCTTGCGTCGCTGGTGCACCGTCGCGACCAAGGGCGCGTGGAGGTCGGGCCGCGTGGCATCTGAGGCGGGAATGAGCGCGAGGCGCGGCGTCCCTACGCCCGTACTGGCGCAGTGCACAGTATCATTGCCATACGTTTAGTGAAGCAAAGTGCTTCCGCGTGAAGGGACAAGGATTCCATGAAGCTCGTACGGATATCGCTGTCAAATTTCCAGTCATTCGGGCCTGACCCGACGTCGGTGGAGTTGGGGGCCTTGACGTTTCTCATCGGCCCCAACGGCTCGGGTAAGACGGCCGCACTGACCGCGCTCTGCCGTATGTTCGGCACGGACCCTTCGCTCCGGCAGGTGGTGCGTTCCGACTTCCACGTGCCCAAGGGACATGCGCCCAAGGATGGTGAGGCCGCATCCTTGTGGCTAGAGGCGGAGTTCTCGCTTGATGAAGCCAAGGAAGGGGCCGAGACCGGCGCGGTGCCGGTTTTCTTCTCCCACATGCAGCTCGCCGATGCCGAGGATGCCCCCCGCCTTCGCGTCCGGCTGACGGCAGTCCTCGACAGTGCGGGCGAGATTGACCAGAGGCTCGAATACGTCCTGGTCGCCGATGCCCACGGCGTGCCAGTGAATGTCCGGACCATGCCAAAGGCGGACCGTCAGGCCATCCACGTCCATTACCTACCGGCACGGCGAAACCCGGCCGACCACGTCTCCTATGCGGCGGGCTCGTTGGTTGGTCGGCTGCTGCGGGCCGCCGACTGGACCCACGAGCGTCAGACTGTGACGACCCTCGGCGAGCAGTTGGAGGACGCGGTCGTTGCCAACAAGGGCGTTGCTGCGTTCGGCGAAGTCCTTGGCAAACAGTGGGCCGGGCTGCACAAGGGCGAGTTCTACACCGCTCCTGGCATTTCCTTCGGAGGCGGCGCGCTCGATCAGGTCCTCCGGCAGGTGTCGGTGAGTTTTGGCCCGGGCCATGGTGAGCCATCCGTCGCCTTCCATCGCCTGAGCGACGGTCAGCAGTCGCTGTTTTACCTCTCGATGGTCCTCACGAGCCACGCCATCGGGGCCGCGGTCATCAACCAGACGGAGGAAGCCTTTGACATCGACCGCCTGCGCCCACCAGTGTTTACCCTCATGGCCGTCGAGGAGCCCGAAAACAGCCTCTCTCCGCATTACCTCGGCCGAGCCCTCTCCGCGCTGCGCTCCTTGGCTGCCGCCGGAGACGGCCAGGCGTTGGTGGCGACCCATGCACCGTCAATCTTGAGGCGCGCGGAGCCGGCCGACATTCGTTACCTCCGGCTTGATGCCGATAGGCAGACAGGCGTCCGCCGCGTCGTTCTGCCTTCGAAGACCGATGAGGCGCACAAGTTCGTGCGTGAAGCAGTCATGGCCTTCCCTGAGCTCTACTTCTCGAGGCTCGTGGTTCTTGGTGAAGGTGACAGCGAGGAGATTGTGTTGCCGCGCATCCTTGCAGCGGCCGGGGTCGAAGGGGACGGCGCATCGGTGTGCGTAGCGCCGCTCGGCGGTCGGCACGTCCAGCATTTCTGGCGCCTTCTCCATGGGCTCAGCATTCCCTACGTGACCTTGCTTGATCTCGACCTTGGGCGGTATGACGGGGGGTGGGGGCGCATCAAGGTGGCTCACAAGCACCTGCGGCAGTTTCCGGTGGGCCCCGGTGGGAAGGACAAGGCGACCGTCAGCACCATGCCAAAGTGGGACCATGACGACGAGAACAGTAACGAGATGGTTGCCGAGCTCAACGACCTGGAGAAAGCCAACGTCTTTTTCTCCACGCCGCTCGACCTCGACCTTGCCATGCTCCGTGCGTTTCCCGCGGCGTATGGCGTAACCGACGAAGAGCGGAAAGAGCCGGACGATGCAGCCCTTCGCGCGGTGCTGGGGAAGAGCGGAAAATCGATGAAACTTCTCGGGAATACGGTCAGTCTCTTCGACGCCTACCATACCCGCTTCAAGCTCAGCAGCAAGCCGGCAAGCCACCTCGATGCGATGGCAAAGCTTGATGACGAGGCGCTCCTCGCCGCGTTGCCGACACGACTTGGGCATCTTGCAGCACGAGTCATCGAGTTGCTGAAGGACGTCCCGGAATGATGGCCCCTGCACAGTGGGCGCCAGCCGATGGCCTTGAGCTCGAGCCCAATGCCCGCATTGCTGTGCTTATGGAGAAAGGATCATCGGTCGTGATTGCCGGGCCTGGCGCCGGGAAGACCGAGCTCCTCGCCCAGCGCGCCGATTTTCTGCTACGGACTGGGCTATGCCGTTATCCGCGACGCATCCTCGCCATCTCGTTCAAGACGGATGCGGCCCGCACATTGGGGGCCCGTGTGCGCAAGCGGTCCGGCTCTGAGCGGGCAGGGCGGCTCGATAGCATGACCTTCCATGCCTTCGCCCGGCGTCTCCTTGAGGTCTTTCGTCCAACTCTCACAGGGTCTGATGCTCTGGACGCCGGGTTCACGGTTGGCCAAAAGCGCATAGGCCGAACGCAGGTGTCGTTCGACGAGCTCCTGCCCTTTGCGCTGAAGGTCATGAAGACCGAGCCAATGGTTGCCCGCGCCGTGCGGATGACGTACAGCCACGTGTTCCTCGACGAGTTCCAGGACTGCACGAAGGAGCAGTACGCGCTCGTCAAGTCGCTTTTTGCAGGGGCCGGCATCGATCTGACAGCTGTGGGCGACACCAAGCAGCGCATCATGGGTTGGGCTGGTGCGCTTGAAGGGGTATTCGACAGGTTCCGCGTGGATTTTGATGCGAAGGCGGTGACGCTCTTCCAGAACTTCCGGTCGAAGATGAGGCTTCGCCGTGTCCAGAATGCCATGGTGAGGGTGATGGAACTGGCGGCCGCGCTCGACGACGAGGTGCTTGCCGGTGAGGACGGATGGGTGGATGTCAGTGCCCACGCCACGTGCGAGGCAGAGGCAGAGGCCATTGCGGACCGCATCGCGCAGTGGATGGAAGGTGGCATTCCCGCAGGCGAGATAGCCATTCTGGTGCCGCGCGAGCCCCACTTTCTCTGCCAACCGCTGACCCGGGTGTTGACGGATCGAGGCATTGCGTTTCGAAACGAGCAAGACCTTCAGGACTTGTCGACGGAGCCGGTCGCCGAACTCATGATCGACTATCTTCGCGCGCTCGCCGACAAGCCTGCGCCGGAAGCCTACGCGGCGCTCATGCATGCCTTGACAGACAGTGGGGACGGTGACGATGAAAAAGGCGGGTGGGTGAGGTTCATCGAACGGCAGCGACAGACGCTCCGGGCGGCGAAACCCGCGCGGCGCGCCGCCGAAATGCGCAACGCTGTCCATGCTTTTCTCGACCGCTTTGGACCCGCCAACCTCCTAGGGCTCTCACCCGAGTATGCCGATGCCGTGCACGTCAATGTTATCGCCTCGACGGTGTGCGACCACCTGGAAGTGCTGCTTGACGAAACGGGCGACCTTGCATTGTCCCTAAGCCGTTTTGCGGCCGAGGGAACGGTGCGCATCATGACCATTCACAAGTGCAAGGGCATGGAGTTCGAGGCGGTCGTGATGCCAGCCACCGAAACGCAGACATGGTGGGGAAATCGGGAAGAGGCACGACAGTCGTTCTTCGTGGGTGTGTCCAGGGCAAAGACGCATCTGCTCTTGACGTCCGCAGCGCGCCGCGACAAGCCGCCGGGGTTTCCACGGCAGTGGAGCGTGACGAGGGACGCGGACACGGAATTCACTGGGTACGCACGCGCCGAAACGGGAGGAGTGGATTCGGGCGCGCCATGATGCGGGTCGTAGGGACAAAATCGGCCCTTGGATCGAGTGAATGCGTCGATCAAGGACGATTTTTCTAGACCACCTGACCTTACTAAACCACCTGACCGGCGGGGCAGATGCGATCCGGTACACATCCCGGTACACCCGGAATTGCCCCGAGGCCTCGGCGGAGAGTGAGTCCGCCGAATCCCACGCTCTCCGCCAACCTCGGTTCGCCTTTATTTTTCAGGCTCTTAGCGAGCCCTGAACACCGCGTTCTGAGATCCTAGGTTGGTCGCATTTTATGCGTCTAACCCATCATTTGCTTCGCTACCCCAGCGGAATGTGGCATTTCCGCATCGCGGTCCCCCGCGACCTTCAGTCGACCTTTGGTGCGCGCGTCATCAAGCGCAGCCTAAAAACCCATGATCCCGTTTTGGCCACGCGTTTCGCATACGTCTTTGTAGCGCGGTATGCTCAGGCCTTCGCGGAGGCGAGAGGGAAGGGAGCATGGGAAGCAGTTTCGACGACTACCTGAAGGGCCTGTGCCGGTTCGAAATCGAGCCGAACACCGACTGTGGCTATGCGGTGCGCACGGATGGATCGAAGCAGGACAATACCGCCGCATTAAAGGCGTTGGATATCGTCACGCGTGTGCGCAGTCCGGGTCTGCAAGAAAGGCCGACGACGGCTCCCCAGCCCACGGTGGGTGTCGACACTGACGAAGACGTTCCGACGCTAGGCGAGGCTCTGACTACCAACACCGAGGGGGGCTCCGAACCTGCGCCCGGATACATGGCAGCAGCGGGAGCGTGCGGGGCTATGGGGAGCCATCTCGAAGGTAACCGGCGATAGGCATTCGAACGGAAACAGGGGGAAACTATGTTATGGCACTCAGTCCAACAGGGCCTGACGGTCCTGCTTCATTGGCAGACCTACGTTGCCATGCTGGAGTTCTTGCTCATCACGATGGCGCCGCGGACCCTGATCGGATTGACCGTGGAGCGATACCCAACGGTTGCCGCCATTGGCTGCCTGATGCCGCTGCTATTCACGATGATCCAAGTTCTTGCGGTGATCGCATTTGTTCTAACGCTTGCTCCACTGATTTTTGGCCGGACCGATGGCGCGGCGTGGTCCTTTCCTTGGATGTTTATGGCTACGGAGCCCGGCACCTTCATCAAACTTTTTCTGATGACGGCCGTAGCGGGAATATTGCTGTCCTTGGTACGGCTCGACCTCTTTGCTAACGCGCTCATGGGATGCGTCGTGTTGGCATTTGTCGCCAAGAACGTTGGAAGTCAGGTAGGCGTGTCTGTCGCAGTATGGCCAGGATTTTGGTTTGTAGTGGGCATTCTAACTGTGTCAGGTGTCCTGTTTTACGTTGGCCTATTGCTGACCGCGGGTATCGCCAGTCCGTTCGGCGAGAACTCAGCAGAGATAGGGGAAATGGTGGCATTCCCCCTCAGCGCAGTTCTGATGTTCTTGCCAGTTTTCATCTACGGTGGCTGGTTGCTACAGCGGATGCGACCAGCTTAAATCTGCATGATCTTCAATCAGAGTATCGGCTCAAACAACCAAAACCTATCACCCTAAGGACATGGAAAATGGCCGCGTCGAAACAGGCAACGAAGAAAGCAACGAAGAAAACTGCCGTTAAAGGGGAACGCAAGGCGACTGCATCCGTAAAGCTCTCGTCTAAAGAGGAGGCGCCTCAAGTAAAACGTGGCTATCTGAAACAGTCCGATGTTCCGGCCGCATCACTAGACGAAGCATTGAGAGTAGCCGGCGCTATTCTGGAGCACTATGCCGGCAAACCCTCGTCGCCCCTCCACTTGGCAAAAGCACTGAACGTAGATCCAAAAGGATCTCAATTTCGCGTGCTAACTGGTGCGTCCATTGCATTTGGCTTGACTGAGGGTGGCGCTCAGGCGTCCACCATCAGCGTAACGGACCTCGCCCGCCGCATTTTGCGTCCAACGGTGGAGGGAGGCGCGGACGTTGCCAAGAGGGAGGCGGTGCTTACCCCCCGCGTGTTTGGAGAGTTCTTGCGGAACTACGATGGCCATAACTTTCCGCGAAGTGATCTGGCGATAAACGTCTTGGAAGGAATGGGCGTACCGCGGGACAAAGCGGGAGAGGTGTTGGAGCGCATTGAGAGCAGCGCCCGCGGCGTGGGTTACATTGAAGAAATCCGTGGCAAGTTTTACGTTCATCTGACCGGTGCGCAGAGCACTGCGGTGCCGCCGTTAGTAACTGTTACGCCGCCCCTTCCGACTGAGGACTTTTCCTCATCCGAGGGCGAGGTGGTTGGGCTGGGTGGTGACGTTCATAACGGCCCGCCTCTTAAACCTGCATCTCCACGCAGCCCAATGGCGACAGCCATTGCAGACGATGCACGCCGTCGCAAGGTATTCATTACTCACGGGAAGAACCGAGATTTGGTGGATCCCATCAAAAAGCTTCTGGAATACGGAGAACTCGTTCCCATCGTATCGGCTGAGCGACAATCGGTGTCCAAGCCCGTGCCGGAAAAGGTGATGGATGATATGCGCAACTGTGGTGCGGCGATCATCCATGTAGACGCAGAACGCACAATCACCGATGACGCTGGCGTCCAGCACGTCATCATTAACCCCAATGTCCTGATTGAGATTGGTGCTGCAATGGCGTTTTATGGACGGCGCTTCATTCTTCTAGTGCGAGACGGCGTCAAGTTGCCCTCAAACCTTCAGGGTCTTTATGAGGTGCGTTATACAAACGAGACATTGGATGCGACGTCGACAATCAACCTCTTAGACGCGATTAAAGATATCAAAAACTACGCTCTACCAACGGATGTGGCCGAAGATTAAGCCGACGTCGGGACTTGTTAGTTGTAAGGCAAGAATTCGCCACATTAGAGACGCTGTCGGCAGACGGACCATCGTCGCTGCCGGGGCTCGCCTAAGAGTCAGCCGCAAGGCAGGCACTGCGGCGTGGTGCCTGCTTCCAGCCGGGCCACGCGCATGACCTGCCAGGCGATGACGCCCGTGGTGATCAACGTACTCAGGCCGCCGATGACCGGGGGCGCACCGACCTGAGGGGAGGCAGGCGCACCGAGGCGGAGCGGCAGGTTGGCCAGCGTCGTGGCGACCCATACCGCCAGGCCCGCGGGCCAGCCGGCAGCAGGCCGGTGCGGCCAGCCTGAGGTGCGTACGCGTTTCGCTGGTCATCGTTCCCTCCACGTTTGGCAGGCAGGATTCCGTCTTGTCGTCGCATGAATTGAGACCACACGGGCGCTTTCCGCAAAAGCAACATCGAATAGCAAGCTCTGAAAATCGAATGCAAGAGCGCGTCTATGTGTGGTGCCTAACATCGCCCTTCAAAGCCAAGCTGAGTCACCAGCGAAAGCAAACGTCACTGGCGATGGCGCCCTACAGGATGCCCGCCGGAGCCACGGGCAAGGTCTGGACGAACGCCAGGACCTGGCGCTCGTCCTCCCTCGATCGGGCCAGCACTACCAGTTGGGCGATGTTGCTCCGGGTCAGTAGGCGACGGCCATGGGCGATTGCCTCGCTGGCCTCCGTCAGTGCCGGTTCGATGTCCTGGATCGCCCTGGCCATCTCCCGGCGATGCTTCTCTGGCAGGGTCGCCACGTCCACGACCTCCAGGGCCTTGATCACGTTGCCCGACCGCTGGACCAGGAGGGTCCACAGGTCGTTGCGAGGGTAGAGCGCGGCCAAGCCTTCCACGTGGCCCTTGTTCTCGTCGACATACACCGGATCCGGGCCCACCTTCAGCCCTTGGGCCCGACGCTGGGCGATCTCGGCCGGGGTGGCTTCCCGCGCCACCATGATCGCGCCGTTCTGCCGGCGCACCATGCCATTGAGATGGGCCAGGACGGACTCCGGCAGGCCCCGGGTTCGATCCTTAAGAACGGCCAGGGTCTGCTTGATCCAGGTTCCGCCGCCTTCACCTGCCTTCATCGCCTCGATACGGGCCAGAAGGGCCGGCACTTGGAGTTGGAGGGAGGTCAGTTCCTCCCGTTGCTCCTTCGCTCGGAGATCCCGGTGGAAGGTCTTGGTCAGTTGCTTGAAGTTGACCGAAAAGTTCTTGGCCCCGCACCGGTGCCCAATGTTGGTGATCGCCCCCTGTTCGGTCTGGACCAGATAGCCCTTGCCATGGCCGGTCCGGCAGTGCTTCAGGCCGCACGGGTGGTAGTCGGGAAACGCATAGTTGCCGAGGATGCTCTTCAGCGGTGACGCCTTGGCGTCCAGGATCGCCACGAAACCCGGCCAAGTTTCAATCTCTTCCCACGACTGAATCCGGACAAGGCCCTGGTCGGTGTTAAGGGTGATCATGCCTTTTCTCCTTGGATGGTGGGCGCATTCTGACGCGTCCAAATCTCAGCCCATGAGATGAATGAGAAAAATCCGGCTAGGGAAAAAGTGAGGAAGCAGCTCTGCGGCTGTGCTGAGCGGGAGGTGTGCAAGGCGAGGGGCAGACACGCATCGGTGCAGAGGGCTGAAGCCGAGTGTGGCCATTCAACTTGGCCCCTCGGGGCCGAAGGACGCGATCTCCGTGGTCCGACGGACAGTCAGCCCGGCCGACCGGAAACCCGCCGGCCTCTATAGCGCATTCGGATGTCTCTTCACAAGGCGGCATGAGCCGCACGGCGGGCTTATGATGGGGCCGCTCCCGGGGGAAGGGGAATGCAGTTGCTGTTTCGTTGGACCGCGTCGTTTTTGTCGGGGCGGCCTTGCTCGCCTTAGTTCCAGAACCACTATGGTGACTCCAGTGACTGATACACCACTCCATAAGATTTCCGCCCTTCGCCACGACCTCCAGAACCCGTACGCCTACATCGAGGATATCGATGGGGGCACCGAGCGGCTCCGGCCTTCGGGTCTTCCGACATCCCCCAAGCAGGTTCAGAAAGGGCGCCGGCACACGGAAGAAGCGATCAAGGCGGCCGCACGCGAGGTCCACATCGAGCTTTGGACCCGGCGGGCCGAGTTCTGGGGGACGCCGCCGATTGACCCCATCGAGGTCATCGATGCCAAAAAGGCCATTGAGCTGATCGGCTACCGCCTTGAGATGTCCGACGGTCTCGGCTTCCGGCAGGTCCAGAAGGGTCATCAGGAAGTGGCCGGACTCATTGATCGGACGGAGCGCGTTATTCGTCTGTCCCGTCAGTTTCCCGGCCCGGCGATGGCGTTTACTCTGGCGCACGAATTGGGCCATGCCGTCCTCCATCCGAATGGCGGCGGAATTCACCGCGACCGCTCGCGCGATCGCTCCGGAGCGTCGAGAAGTACAGCGGAGTTTGAGGCGGACCGCTTTGCAGTCCACTTCCTGATGCCCGAACGTGTCGTTTGGGCGCGGTTCGAGGACCGCTTCGGCGCGGCGCCGTTCGTCCTCAACGACGAAACAGCGTTTGCACTTCGCATGAAAAACCTCGACGTTGCAAGCGAGCGCTTGCCGACGGGCCGATCACTTTCGCGACATCTCGCCGGCTTGGAGCAGTACAACACGCGCCATTTTACGTCGCTCGCCTCACTTTTCGGTGTCTCGGTAGCCACGATGGCCATCCGCCTGGAAGAACTCAAGCTGGTGTAGGGTCGTAGGACGGCGCCTGACGTCGGCCGATTGCATGTAAGCCGTCCGCGTTTGCGAAAAACTCAGTGATCTAAGAGCGGCAAACGGATAAACGATGAGCGACAGAGCAATGGATCGCCCTACGAGTGTGTCAAGCGGGCGTGCAGCGAAGACCGGATCGCGAGTAAGCGCAGTAGCATCGGCGCACTGAAAAGGACGGAGAGTTCACACATGGCGGTTTCCGACTGGTCGGCAGGAATTTCGGCGGCTGCTGCCGTCGTGCAGGCGATCTTTAGCGTCGTGGCTATCCGAGCTGCTGCGAAGATAGCTAGTAACCAACAGTCTCACGCGGCCAACGTACGTGTTGCCGAAGCGCAGCTTTTGGCGCGAGATGTCGCCATTCAGATCGCGCCAGGCATGACTAAATGGGCTGAGCGCGCGAAAACTTGGTTGGCCGGAATCAATGCTGGTGGTGTGCCGGCGCTTGCGCCACTGGCAGCCATTGCGGACAACGTCGATCTGATCGCAATACCGAAAACTGTTCTCATCATGAACGGCGAGTACCGCCAGTTGGGCCCAGCCGCGCATGCGGTGCAGCGGGCCGTGGTTGCCCAAGCGAACCTGCGCGAGGCCGCGCCATTTATCGCCACGTACTGGGCCCAGGCAGCGCTCGGAAGGGGGGATCCGGCCGCCAGAGACCAGCATTTGCAGGCCGTGCGCGTGTACTGTCAGGCAGTTGTTGACGCCGAATCGCAGGTTATTGCTGTGAGGGATAGCTGACGGTCTCACGGCGCCTTCTCCGTTTTACTAAGAACTCGCGCGTCCTTAGTTGGTGACTAAGTGCGCGTTTTCTGCGAGCTCCTGCGTCGATGAATTGATGCGAATCAATATCATGATTGAGAAATCGCAGGCAGGATGGGGAATTCTCGAAAGTCAGTTGACAACACGAGGTAATGTCGTTGAATCTCTCGCCGTGAGTTTGGATGGATATCACGTCGTGTACTGACGATTAGCTCGTTCCGTCATACACAAACGCATCGCACACGATGTCGCTGAAGTGATGAATTTAACTTCGCACTGAGAGGCCGCTCGTTCCGCCTTGAACTGCTCTTTCGTCGCGATCCAAGGATGAAACGTGAGGTTGATTGTCTCAGGATGGCGACGGCCGCGACCCGGGTGGACTTGGCGAGGTACGTTGATTGGTGTCGTCGCGGGAGTGCACTTGGGATTGGTGTTGGCCATCCATTCGATGCATCCAGTCCAGTTGATGGCACGGGACCACGCATGGCTCGACGCGATCGACGTGCGGTTCATTGACGTGGCCCGCCATCGCATTGCTGCCCCTGCGGCCACAAAGGTGATAGCGGACGCGGGTAAGCCAAGGCCCCCCACGCGCAAACCCGTCCGGCCCACCACCACAGTCCCCCCGGTTGAGAAGGTCACGCCAGCGAACAAGGTGAGTGAGAGTGCTCGCGCCGGTGTGCCGCAAGCCAAGCACGACCTTCCCGCACGCCAGTCACAAGTGAGCGACTACATGCCTGGAGGCAACGGACTCCGCGGCCAAGACTTCACCGCAGCACGACAGATCCGCCTACCAGGCGCGCCCACAGTAAAGGGCGCACCCCGCATCCGCATGGCCGACCCACGCACCCAAGGCCTGGCCGGCGTAGTCCGAATCATCGGAAGCATCACTGGCGCCGTCGACAAACATTGCGTGGATCTGGACACCTGGGAAGGGATGTCCGCAGAGGAGCGCATCGAACATAACGTGACCGAAGCAGACATGGCCCGCGCCCGCGACGAACACGGTTGCAGCGACCCATCATTGCGCTCTCGCACGCCACCGGGCCACACGAACCGATGAAGTGATGCGAGATATCGGAGCGACACCAGGCGGCCAACTCGCGCAAACAAACAGCGCAAAAAACATGGCCAACATTCTCAAACACAACGCCAGCCAGATCTGCTACGTTGCTTCCGTTGCCCGCGTCAACGTCGAACCGCCCAACGCGGACAACCACCGCCTCGACGGTGAGAGTCGCGAGCCAGAGGTGTTCGAGCACCCCTGACCCGCTAACCAAACGCAACTTAAGGAGAGTTGATTTGGCTACCCCAGATCATACGGCACTCGCTCGCCCGCCGGATCCCCCCGGCGACACCCCACCGGTTAACGGGCCGCCTGGCTAACGCACAGGCACGGTTGAAGAACCGCGGCGCGACCGTTTTGAGGCAATTCTTGATCGAATGAGGCAGGCATCCATGCCTGGAGCGCCTCACCGACGGTCATCGCCGCACCCACTTCATCAATCAAGCCACCCGGCGCCCGGGCACGGGCAGCCGGTGAACCCGCGAACCTATGGTCCGTGGCACGGCGGGTCGTTGCCTGTCGTGCCACGTTAGAACGCGGATCGTGGCGAGAGGAAAGCGAGATGACGATCATGAGCGAGACTTTTGAACACGCAGAAGACCAGAGCCACACGGAAGGTCTTCAATCCACGAACGACCTGTTCAACGAAGCAACGATGTGGCTGCAGTACGCACGCGGTGTCACGGCCACGTTGGCCGATCTGATTCATGAAGCGGAGGATGTGGACACGGGGCGCCTTTCGCTATCGCTGGAGGCCGTGGCGGCCATGATGCTTCTTAGTGCCAGGCAGCTGGGGGAGGCGAGGGCGCGGGCAAGTTGGGACGCGGTGAAGTCGGCCTGATTGATGGCCTCAAGCCCGCGCCGACGAACGATCCAGCCAGGAGCCTCTCGACGTAGCCAATAAGGTCGCTCAAGCGGCTTTTGCGTCCCACGCATCGACGATGTCAGGGACCTCGAAGGTGAGCACTGGACGCTGGCGGACCACGGCCACCACAGTCGGCTTGAGGAACTGGTTGGCAAGGGCGTGACGCGCCTTCTTCTCACCATAAAGCGTCTCGAGCATCTTGGGAGTGACCACCTGCGCAAGATTGGCGTTGACGTTGTCGAGCTCGTTTGCCGTAAGCATGAAAGTGCGGGCGAGGTATTCGAGCTGCTGACTGACCACGCGCATCATGGCTGAGCGATCGTCCTCACCCAGCGCCGAGGTAAACGTTGTCGCCAGGGCGCTGGCGACAAAGCCCCCGGCGATTCCGCCTGCGATCCGGCCCGCAATGGCGCCCGCTGGACCGAGGGGTGACATGACCACGCCTCCAACGATGGACCCGATGGCGCCGCCAGCGACGCCCGATGTAGTCACCGTGAGATTCTTGAGGAACTGCGCCTGTGACATCCGTCCTCGGAACAGCTTTATGAGATCAGGCCCGGTCGTCACGGCTACGAGAACAACGGATGTCACGACCATGCCCCGGAGCGCATGGTTGGCCTGATTGACAGTCGAAACACCAAGACCTTTCTCGAAGAACGCAAGCGTGGTCGAGGACGAGCCTGCGAGGTCTACATGCTTGGCGAGGGTCTGGACGAAGGCGAGGCGATGAAGCTGCTGGGTAGATACGTGGACGAGCACGGCGGTGCCGAACGTCTTTGCGCCCTGAATGGAGGCGGCCCGTAGCGCGGCTTTGTGGTCACCGGTGCTGACGTAGCAGAGCGTCGCCGTAATTCCAAAGCTGATACCGCCCGCGACCAATCCGCTGATGCTTCCCTCAATCAAATCGTACGAAAGGGACTCCATCGTGCCGAACTTGACGATTTGCTGCGCCTGTTTGTAGGTCAGGTGACCCTTCCGGAGATACTTTTCGGCGTGCTCGGGCCCAATCGGGTTTCCATTCGCGTCAAGGACCTTGCCTGCCCGCATTTTCTCCTGCATCGCCTTGAGCGCCTTGTCGTACTGGTCCTTCGGCACCTCCAGCACCATCGGGCCGCCGTCGGGGGCCCTGTACCTGTAAAAGCCCTCTTTGTTAAAGGCCTGTCCTACGGATTTGCCCGACGTCTTGCAGTACTTGGTCTGGATGTGCTCCGTGCCAACCATGCGATCGGCGCCATTCTTCGCGTTATCCGCGCCAATATGTTGCGCCTTGCGCCCGAGAAGGCGATCAATGCGGTGGTTGGCGACTTCCGCCGCAATGCCGTGGCCCTGGCTTCCAGTCGCCACGATGCCATGGTTGGTCCGCCATGCCTGCGCGCCGGCCATGAGGATGAGTCCGGACGACGCAGCCTCACTGATGAACTGGGCATTGGACTTCTGGCGGATGGACGCGCAAATGGCCTCGGTCGATGCGCAGATCTTCGAGCAATACCATTCGCCCCCCTCCGGAGCCCCGCCTACTTCAGCATGCCCACACGAATCACAGGTGCGGATATCCGAGGAACGCCGGAAACTGACGAAATGCACACCGTCGACAAACGTATGCTGCTCGCCAAACTCCAGGTGCCGGTCAACGAGGTCGTCATTGGCCGCCTGTGGTAGTCCGAACCGGTGTCGCGTCAGCTGCGTGAGAGCCGGGAGGTCGAGGCGCAGCGTTTCGGTGGCGATGTCGTCAATCCAGGCCATCTGCTCGTCGTACCACGCCTGCCGGAAGAACCACCGCGACCCGGCCAGCTCCATTTCCCGGAACCGGCCCTCCAGCACGTTCAAGGCCGCGATGCCGTTGAAGATTTCGCCAACCTCGGTGGTCCCAAGGACGTGGGCCTCGGTCAGTGACGCGATGACCGCGCTGGCCTGGACGTGGTTTGCGTCAGCGAACCGCGAGGCGACATCCTGTGTGACACCAGTTCGGGCAGTGAGATGCATGGTCAGCACCACGCTTGTGAGGATGCCACCGGCAAAATACAGCCAGCACACATAGCGCACGGTGTCGGGATCAACATCGAGGGCGGCAAATGGCAGGGGGCCGGCTGAGCCAAATGCAACCATAAGGGATGCGCCAATCGCCAGGGCGTAGGCCTGGTTCGTTTTCCTGGCGAAGTACGGAGCGTTGGCGCTGGCTGCAACGTTCTGGCGCTGGCGAAGGAGGTGCCGCAGGCAGGCGAGCCCTGAGATGACGAAGACCCCGGTCAGCGTGATGCTCGCCCAGTCCGGGCCAAGGCCACCGGACGCGCGATGCTGCGTTCCTGCGATGAGGAGGCCGACCGTCGCGCAAAGGCCGCAGGCGACAGCAACGGCGCGAAGCCGCAGGGGCCGCAGGACTGCTTCGACGACGAACCCGCAGAGCACCATCGGCGAAAAGGGGAGGAACACGCCAAGCGCAAGCAGCACCCCGGCGAGCCGAAGCACAAAAACAACGACCGGCCTGAGGATCGCTATGACCGCCAGTAAGACAATAACTCCAATGACAAATCCCATCTCGAGATCCTCTCTTTTGTGTGCAGGCCGCTTAGCGCTTTCGCAGCGCTACTTGCTTTCGAATCACATGGAACAATCCCACAAAGGCAAAGCCATACACGACCGTTGCACCGATAATGCGGAACATGGGGAACTCCTTAGCCGTCAGCAATCGAGGTAAGCGCGAAGCTCGTTGTCCAGCTCGGCGACAAGCCAGGCAGGTTCAAGCACGCGGACGTGAGGGATCCAGGCGCGCACAACGGGCGCTATCTGGCGGACGTGGACCGGAGCGCAACGAACCATGAGCGATCCGTCGAGATTGCGCTCGATGACTTCCTGGCGGGGCAGGAGCGAGCGGGCAAGGAAGAAGCGTGCTGCGTAGGCCCCAATCGAGAGGCATACATCGAACCGTTCACTGCCGTACCAGATGTCGTCTTCGTCCGAGATGGTGTCGACGACGTGCGGATCGGCCACGAAGTGGTGCCCTTCAATGGAAAGGCCTTCAATCTTGCTGACGACATATGACCGCAGTTGGCCGCATTCGGTGGCTGCGAGGTACCAGACGCCACTTTGGTGGACCAGCCGATAGGGGTGGAGGACGCGGGTCCGCCCGTGGTAGCGAACGGTGATGACGGATCGCTCGGCCACGGCTTGGCTGAGCATCGAAAACGTGCGTCCGCCGATGGGCATGAGCTCCACCCTGCTGCCGTTCAGTTTGAAGACGTTGCTATGCGCGGCGGAGGGAACGAGGTGACCGCGGGCGAAAGCGGCGGTGGGCGAGAGACCAAGGGCATCAAGGAGCTCTCCCGTGTTGCTTCCGGTCTTCGCGGGCACGGCACTGACAAGGCGGTAGCGGCCATCGTCCATGCACTCAACCGCTGCGCCCAGTCGGTTGAGGTCGCGGTAGATGGTCCGTTCCGTCACGCCAAACTCGGCTGCCAGGCCGGCTCGGTCTACGGCCTCGCCGCCGCTCAGCCGCAGCAGGATCATGGTGAGGCGAAGTGCCAGCGTTTCGTGCGAGGCCAAACGTCCGTTCCCTACGAGGTGATGACGCGAGCCTGATGGGTCGCACTGACAGGGTGTGTCAGTGGCGGGGGCGCGAGCCGATTTTCCATTCAATGGTTATCGGCAGGTATCGAAGGTGCTTTAGCGTTCGTCGCATCCACTTCCGGCCCACCCTCTGTCAGGTGGGCTGGATCCATTTGTCCCGGCCAATATCACAGTTCTTGGCCCTATTGGATGGTGCAAGACACCCTTATGGTGAATGCTTCTTTCCGGAGGAACTGACCCATGATGACGCCATCCAAACGCTCCAGCGTGCTCGTCGCAGGCGCGACCGGAGCCATCGGCCGACGGCTGGTCCCTCAGCTTGTGGACGCCGGCTACCGCGTTGTTGGGTTAACACGCGACCCGGCCAAGGCGGACAGTCTGCTCGAGGCAGGAGCCATCCCCGTCGTCGCCGATGTCTTCGACGCCGAACGCCTGACCAGGATCATGATGGCCGCGCGTCCGGACGCCCTCATCCATCAGCTCACGGACCTGCCAGGCAACCTCGACGCGTCGCGCATGCAGGAGGGTATCGTCCGCAACGCCCGTATCCGAGCAGAGGGTACCCGCAACCTCATGGCGGCAGCCCAGGCCGCAGGCGTAACCCGCGTTATCGCCCAGAGTATTGCGTGGGCCTATGCCCCCGGCCCAGCACGGTTCTCCGAGACCGATGCGCTCGACGTAAAGGCTGAGGGCATGCGCTCGGTGAGCGTCGCCGGCGTCGTGGCGCTTGAAACGAGCGTGCTGGAGTCGGGCGGTGTTGTTTTGCGCTATGGACAGCTCTGGGGCGAGGGCACGGGCGCCGATACGCCAGAAGGCAAGGACAGGCCCCTTATGTCGATGGCGCGGTCAGCGCTGCGATCATGGCGCTCGACGTGGGCACGGCCGGCGTCTACAACATCGCCGACGACGATCGAGTGCTCGACCTGTCGAAAGCCCGCGAGATCCTCGGATGGATGCCTGGTCTGCGTGGCCATTAGGAGAAGGAATTTTGAGGAGATCTCGCGTTGTCATTGCACTTTTGGTGCTCGGCCTCGCTTACGTGAGCCACCGATGGGTGGATGTTTCAGTCTCGTACGGCTATGCCTCATCTGGGGAGGACGAAGCGCTTGCTGAGAAAAGGCGCTTTCCGCTAGGAGCAACTATCTCACGTCATGATTTCAGGTCGGAGCTTGACCGGATGACGGGCAGCATGGTCCGCTGATACCGTCGACACAGGGTATGGAAAGCAGGCTGCACCCGAAGCGGGAGCATTGCTCGGGTAGCGCGACAGGATCATCCCCATGCGTTTCCCGACCCGAACGGCCGAAAAATCGGTGGATGCCTGCGCATCAGACAGGAAGCGATGCACGCGTTCCATCAATTCCAGAGTGGGCTGCGAGTAGATGCCGCCTACTGGTCTCGGTCTGGCCGCGACCTTGCTTGTCGACGTACTCGCCACTACGCATGCCTCTGTGACGACATCTGCGGAGAACGTGGCGTCCGCTAATCAGCGGATCCAGAGTTCCAGTTCAATAGCCGCTGCGCTGTTGGACGTCAGCAAAAGCCGTTCGAGTACGACGAACTCCTCCGCCATTCGCGTGAACTAGTGGGCGGCGCGGCGGCGGCGGGGGCCATTATCTATCGGCTCCATGATCGGCCCTGACTCGGACCGGCATCAGCCCGAGTCGAAGCCGACCTAGTCGTTTCTTGAGCTTTTTCGCCTGCCGGCGTGCGATGGCAATATCGTCGATGCTCAATTGAAGTGAATAATCGCTCAGTGTCCGTTTGCCGAGTGTTTCGTAGAGCATCGCTGCTGTGTGCTTAGAGAAACCATCGACATCATCCGTGGCAACTCCATTTTTCGACGCTGCATGCCTGATGGAGGCCATGGTTACAAATGGCAGCCGTTCGATTCTCTCAACGAGAGATGCCATGCAATCGGGCGGATAAAGATATTGGCCATTCTGAAATCGTTCGAATAATTCAAGGGTAGCTGCCTTCTCGTGCTTGAATTCGATCACTGTAACTTGGGGAATGTCTTCGAAATTCACGCTGGGATGCAGCTCGAGCGTCCATGCGTGTTGTCGAGCTGGCCTAAGTCCCGGGCCGAACCCTATAGGATTGAATGCCTTCGAATAGCCTGGCCCAAGTTCGACCCAGTCCATGCGGTAAATAACGCCTTTACCTTTGTCCATGGGTTCGAATTTACGTAAGCCGGAGTTCCAGCGAGCGACTGCAAAGAATGCCGCGATCTCTACGTTCGAGGTCACATCGAGAAGATGCGTCTTTATTCCGTAATGCTGAGCAAGCGCATGGTAGTCAACATCGAATCCCCATAGGTCCGCTACCTCCTTAAAGGGATGAGAACGCAAGATGAGCTCGAGCTCGGCCACCCTTACGTGTTCGAGGACGCTAAGTGATCTCAAGTTTTGTAGGTCATCGTTGGCGTCCCTGACAAGGGATGCTTTGCAGACCGGAAATCTTTGGATCTGACCTCTGTACATGAATGACCGTTGAGCGACACGTCCGGGAAGGTTCAGAGCTTCACTCGGGACGACTCTGGTTATTCCATTCCAGGTCATGATTTGAAACTCGAGAAACCTCCCGTAGGTGACCGGTTCGTCTCGGCCCATCAGGGGGAGAGGAGGATCGTCCTCCCGCAACGCGCGTATCACTTCGAGAATGTTCATTCGAGTGGTTCCTGGAAGGTCTTGTTCCGATCTATCTGTGCGAAAGGCCGAGATGAGTCAGTGCCGGAGAAGTGTCGGACACAGCGGTCGCGGTCAAACACAGTCAGCCCCTCTTGCCTCGGATTCTATGCACGGCACTTCGTCCGCAGGAAAGTGCGATCAATATGTTGCATCGCTGATACATGTTTCAGCGAAACGTTGCCGCTTAGGGCCGTATGAGGTCGCCTTTCAATCATCCATGGTTGGCGCTTCAATAGGATGCGATGCTCTGGTATCGCACCGCCTAAGGTGGCCTGTTGCACGCCGGGGATATACACATCGTGGGCCATCCGAGCTCTTTGCCGATTTTGCCCTCAGGACGACGCCTTCTTTTTTCAATCGAAAGGTCATAGAAACGTGCGTAACTCGATGCGAACAGTAATGTTTTTGGTCTTGATTGTTTTAATTGTTGGCGCATGTTTCGCCTACGTTGTCCCCGTGCGACCACTCGAGCGACGAATTGCCGACGCCGACGTTGTCTTTACTGGGACCGTGAGAGGCGTGGCGCCTAATCCTGATCGTAACGGGTTCCTCGAGTTCGCTACGTTTGACGTAAACAACGTGTTGAAAGGTGAGCTTGGGCCATCTGCGCGCCTGGTCTCGGTGGACTCGATTCATGAGATGAGTCCGAGGTGCTGCGTTGTTGGTCATACATACCTGGTTATCGGTAAACGCACTCCGACAGAAGACCTGCTTCGTAGTGTCGACGGGCCATATGGTGTGTTTGATGTCTCGGCTGAAGCCGGTAAGGCCAATTCGTTAAACTGGCCAGGCTCCACGTCCGACAGTCGAAAGGATTGATTCATGGCCCTTCCTGACGAATATCTAGATCTGCTCAACGAGCACGGTATCGATCTTCGAGAAACCTTCTGCATTGCCGACATTGCGTTAACCCGAGAGGCAACTCTCCAGGCGATCGACATTCTGGAGGGCGCTAGCGCCGTCATCCTGGGCGGCGATGTGTACCTGATGACCGGGGCAGACCTTCGATTTGCCTTGGCAAATTGGTCGACAAATCGAAACCCCGGGGAAACGGATCAATCGCTGGTTGCCCGGTCAGTCAGCGATAGCCGCAACTACATCACGCACTTCGAAGACCCACAGGGCAGCTCAGCTTACTTCTCTCTGGTGGTTCAGAATGATTGAAGGATTGAGCTGCTACGGGCGTCGGTAAGAACCTGAGTCCATGAGGTCAGCATGAGGCGCATCACGACATCCGACGAATGGTCATATTGGAACTCGCTAGCGCGTGATGAAGCAGCTGCGCCCTTTGAGACCGTGGTTGCGAAGCACTTTCCCAAGATGGTCGCTGCTGGGTTCTCTTCTCTATTCCGTCCAGAATCGATATCCGCTGTCCGTACGTGGTCGTGGAACAACAGCCACTGTCCGGTTGCCTTTTTCTTCACTATCCCGGATGCCGGAGAGTACTTCGATGAATCAGGCACTTTCGGCGGTGTGGTTGTCACTGGCAACGATGATCCGGAGGAGATTGAGTCGGCTCTTTTCGCCATGGGTGCGAAAGGATGGCCCATTTCCATCTATGACGTAGCCCATCGCTTCATCGTCGTCCCAGAAGATGTTAGTTGGATCATAGTTGGTGATCGCGACGCAGACGTTGCGCTCTATGGGTTTCCCGATGAGGCGTCGGAGCGCGCTTTCATGCTCAGTGGACCGGACTTGGTCGTGTTCGAATCCCTTGACGACGCGGCCCGATACGCCAAGGGTTTCATGAACTACGACCTTTCGCTCCCACGCGCGGCCGAGACCGAAATCCCCGAACAGTTCAAGCGCGCGGCAGCGCTAATCCCAGTCGCTCATGCCTTGATGCTTCGCGACGGCGTTGAAGTTCTCCTGAAGTTCGATGGGCAGCGCGATAACGGAAGGTTGTACACGTTGGTTATTGGTGCGGGCAGGGGAGACCAGGCTGCGTTCCGGGCTAATGCGTCGTGTCTCGAGGAACTGCTCGGGTGCCTGCATGACGACGACGTAGAGCCCGTGCCGAGGTCAGGTGCCGATATGGCCAGTGAGCTCGCACGCCTCGATGCGTTGGCGCGCCGCGGGGACGTCATCACGTTGCGCATGGGGATACAGGAAGGCACCGCGTTCTACGAGGGGACGAGGTTGCCGGCAGACGATCCGAAGCTATCCATGGCGTTCAGGGGATCGTCGTGGAACGAGGTCGCCCACGCGATTCTCCACCATCAAAGGACGGGCCAGGCCAGATGATCCCTCCCGGACCAGCTTGTAGCCGCACACTCCAGACCAGAGAACGTCTGAGCCTCACAAATGTGAAGACCCCCGATTAAAAAGACCACGCCCCGTGCCGAAAACCTCAGAAGCGCCGGTATCCCCAGCCGGACTTCACAGGTGTTGCATGCTTGGCAAGGTGATCTGGTTCCACGAGGAGCTCCGCATGGCGCTCATCGAGCGCGCGGCGGGCTTTACCGTTGGTTCTGTCGAGGCGGGCTTTTTGACGCTCGGCGGCTACGTTGAAGGAGCCCTGGATCAGGAGGGGCCAACGGTGCTGACCGATACGGCCAATCAGACCTCGGTGGCATTCCTGGTCGAAGCACATACCGTGACCGAAGAGGAAGCCAACGAGCTTCTGGGCATCGTGCGCACCGACTCCCTGGACAGATAGCCGGCGGGTTTCGACGCTTCCCGCCATTCGCGGGACCTTGATCAACCAACGGCAACCATAAGCCATGCCGACCCTCGGATGGCTCGTCTTCGCCGCGACGCTCCTGCTGGTCACCTCGTTCCTCTCGGGGTGGATCCACCGCGGGCCCGTGACGACGTTTGCCATCTACCTCCTCGGCGGGGTCGTGGTCGGGCCGGGCGTGCTCGCGCTGACCCATTTGCCGCTCACCTCGGATCACATCCATTGGCTTCGCGTGGCGTCCGAGGCCGCCATGGTGGTCTCGCTCTTCATCACCGGGCTGAAGCTCCGGCTGCGCTTCCGCGATGGAGGGTGGCGGATGGCATTGCGCCTGGCGCTGGTGGCCATGATCCTGACCGTCGCCGGGATGGTCCTCGTGGCCATGTTCGGCCTCGGCTGGCCTTTGCCGCTCGCCTTGGCCCTGGCCGCGATCGTGAGCCCCACCGACCCGGTGCTGGCCTCGCTGGTGTCGGTGGACGACGCACGGGACGACGACGCCTTGCGGGTGGCCATCTCGGGCGAAGCGGGCATGAACGACGCCACCGCGCTGCCCATGCTGGTGCTGGCCCTGGCGCTCTTGGCGCCGGGCGCAACCTTCGCCGACGTCTGGTCCCACTGGCTGACTGTCGACGTGTTGTGGAGCCTGGCGGGCGGCGTGGTCGTCGGCTTTCTGGGTGGTTGGGGCCTAGGGCATCTGGGAACCCACCTGCGCCATGCCACGCGTGATGTGGCGCCCAGCGATTTCCTGGCCCTGGGCATCATGATCGGGGTGTACGCCCTGGCCGAAGTCATCCATGCGTCGGGCTTCCTGGCAGCCTTCGCCGCGGGTGTCGGGCTGCGGCGAGTCGAGCTTCGCGTGAGCCGGCACGTAGCGGATGAGGGGAAGGCGGATCCGGATGACCTTGCTCCGGCGGAGACCCGTGTGAATCCCAACGAGCGGGCAGGGTTTGCGATCGATCACGCTGGCCAGACCGTGGGTTGGGTCGTCTCCGACGCGCTGTCGTTCGGGGAAACCGTGGAGCGTCTGATCGCGGCGGCATTGGTGTTGGCCGTCGGTGTCGCGGCGATGCCTGCCTTGAGCTGGACCGGCGTGGCGGTCGCCTTGGCCTTGATGCTGGTGATCCGTCCGATAGCGGTGTGGCTCGCCACGATCGGTAGTCCCGTTCCCTGGCAGCGCCGGCTTCTCATCGGCTGGTTTGGCATCCGTGGCTTGGGCAGCCTGAACTACCTCGCCTTTGCCATCGGCCATGGCCTCGGTGGCGATCATCTTGGCGCGCTGGAGGGCATCGTCATCACGGTGGTGACGGTGAGCATCCTGGCGCACGGGGTGAGCGTGACACCGCTGATGCGCTGGCGGGCTAACGCGCTGGCCGCCAAACGCGACGCCGCTGCTTCGGTGGGCACGCGCGGCACGAATAGGTGAACGGATGAGCGTCCAGCGTGGACGCTAGAGGCACGTGTCACTCCTTAGGGTAAGGTTTTTCTCGAGGAGCACACCATGAGCCACGGCACGAAGAACAGCCCAGTCCTGGTCAACCCGGTCACCCGTTTTCCCGGACCGCCGTTCGATACGCCGAAGCAGTCGGCACCCGGCACCGTGCACGATCTCCAGCCGCCCGCCGACCATGGTGAAACCAGCTACCAGGGTCACGGCCGACTCGCCGGGCGGCGTGCTCTGGTTACCGGTGGCGATAGCGGCATTGGCCGCGCGGCGGCCATCGCATTCGCCCGGGAAGGCGCCAACGTCGTGATTACTTACCTGCCTGAAGAAGAGCAGGACGGAAAGGAAGTCGTTGCCCTGCTCGAAAAGGAGGGTGTGGTAGCGAAGGGGATTCCCGGCGACCTGAAGGATGAAGCGTTCTGCCGTTCGCTGGTGAAGCAGGCAAGCGAAGCAATGGGTGGGTTGGACATCCTCGCTAATGTGGCGGGTAAGCAAACCCACCAGCAAAGCATTGCGGATATCAGCACGGATCAGTTCGATGCAACGTTGAAGACGAATGTTTACGGTCTCTTCTGGCTGTGCAAAGCCGCACTCGAAATCATGCCTGCCGGCAGCACGATCGTGAACACCGCATCGATCCAGTCCTACGATCCATCGGACATCCTGTTGGACTACGCAACAACCAAGGCCGCCATCGTGGCATTCACAAAGTCGCTGGCGAAACAGGTAGCGGAGAAGGGTATTCGCGTGAATGCAGTGGCACCGGGCCCGGTGTGGACCGCACTTCAACCGTCCGGTGGGCAGCCGATGGAGAAGATCAAGAACTTCGGCGCCCAGGTACCGCTGAAGCGACCGGGGCAACCCGTGGAGTGTGCGCCGCTCTACGTGCTGCTTGCCTCGAATGAATCGAGCTTCGTGACGGGCGAGACTTACGGGGTGACTGGCGGCAATCCGTTGCCGTGATGGAGTCGAAGCATCCGGCGACGGGTGCTTTGATCGGAACAAGAACCTACGAGGCCGGCATGGGCAGCAAGAAAGGCCCGCCGGCCCTCACTCAGGCTTCTCCAACTCATCCCGCCCGATGTCTTCGATCTTCCGTTGCTCGAACGATTCAATTAACGGCCGAAGCTCGAAGTCGAAAACATCCTGTTCAATCTCCGACAGGCTGCCGGGACCCTGGTCCCTCACTTTGACCGCGACGGAATACCCGGGGTCCTCAGCCGTCAGATAGCCGCTGGCAATAGCATCCCTCAGCGACTCGGTCAGTTCGTTCCTGATGTGATCGTTCCAGCCCATCGAGCATTCCTGTGGTTCGTTTTCTGGTCGGCCGGGCCGGCGGCGAACCGGGTGAACCCACAAGGACCGGCCGCCGCCAACTCCGCCGTAATCACAGCGTCCACCTTGGTGGGTGACGCCGATGCATGCCGCCGGATCGCCCGGTTGCACGGTGGGTTCACGTCTGGAGGCGGTTAGGGCGTACCGGTCACGACACCGCTACGGCCTCGTGTTCGAAAGACTGCGGAAAGCGTGCGAATGGACTGTAGCGCCTGCCGGACGCTCTCGATTCGATAGGGGTGTTCGAATTGCCGTTACCTCAGAGAAAGTTCCCGATGATGAAATTCATGACCGTGCTGGCCAGCGTGGCAATGACTGCGTCGGGAGGGGCGTTTGCCCAGGAGACGCCCGCGCAGGACACGCCGCCGGGCACCAACATCGTAAAGACCGACGTCCTGGTGGACGTACACGTCGACAAGGCGGGCCACGCGACGGAAGCCCACGTTGTAAAGCCGTCCGGTTCGAAGGAGGCGGATGCAAAGGCTGTCGCCGCGGCGATGGCGTGGCATTTCAATCCGCCCATGGTTCGAGGGCAGCCGACGGAAGCGAACGTCAGGGTGCCCGTGGTTATTGAGTCAGAAGGGCGGCCGCACTCGTAGCCATGAACTAAATGCCCGTCCGCAAGAACCGGATGTCGTTATCTCGAGGCGGTTTGCATCATGTAACCACCCGCCCACGGAATTACGACTCCAATGAATCGCCCTCACTCCGTTATCGAACCGCACATCCTCTACCTGGGAACGCCCGTCGTACTGATCAGCACGGTCAACGAAGACGGCACGCACAACCTCGCCCCAATGTCATCGGCCTTCTGGCTTGGCTGGCGAGGCGTCCTCGGCCTGGCGGCGGATTCGCAAACCACGCATAACCTGCTTCGCACGGGCGAATGCGTGCTGAACCTGCCCTCGGTGAACGAGGTAACCGCCGTTGATCGGATCGCGCGGACCACGGGGAAGTACCCGGTTTCCGAGTTCAGGCAGGCCCTGGGTTACGTGTACGAGCCGGATAAGTTTGACCGCGCCGGCATGACCCGGGTGCCGGCTGACCTCGTCGGCGCGGCGCGGGCCCTTGAATGCCCGATCCAGTTGGAGGCGAGCGTCGCCGCAGTTCATGGTATCGGCGAAGACAGCGACGACCTGCGCGGATTCATCAAGCTGTTCGAAGTGCGCGTCCGGCGCGTACACGTCCACCCGGATTTGCTCATGGAAGGGCATGCAAACCGCATTGACCCTGACAAGTGGCAGCCGCTGATCATGAGCTTCCAGAAGTTCTATGGGCTTAGCGGGCAGGTACATCCGTCAAGGCTGGCGGAGATACCGGAGAAGGCTTATGAGGCCCTGGCTCGGGTTTGAAGGAACCTCACGCCACACGCATGCGCCGGGCACCCGGGTTCGCCTGGGTTGCCTTCGGCGGGCTGGGGGCGACAGGGCCAGGTTCCTATTCCCGTTGGATGGGAAGACAGGATAGGCTCCGCTGAGAAAGGTCTGCCGGCGTGGCTCGCATCTTTCTCTGCCATCAATGTGAAGGAGCACGCATGACCGTTGTCCGAAGACTATTAAGGACCGTGGCGCTCGTTGTGGTCAGTTGTGCGACATTCGCTTGCAGCATTTTGAATCCCCCGCCACCGAAGCCAGACGCCACCGGCGCGGTCAGGGTCAGCTGCAGCATGATGACGGGTGGCGGAAGCGATGCTATGGCGTTCTGCGATCAGCGAGCCCAGGAAGCATGTGACGGCCCGGCACTCTTGCTAGAGTCCAGTTTCGGTCCGCCACCGAGGGATCCAAAGACCGGTTTCCCGATTGCCGGCGGGTCGCAATCAGGCGTGGCGCGCTATCAATGTACGCCACGATGAAGAGCGTAACGGTTACGCCCACGCACGGTATTATTTTCGTGCTCGATCCTACAAACAAGGAAGCTGTGATTCCCGAGTACGATCATGACAGCGTCGTCAGTTACACAAGTACGTGTGCGTCGGTCGCAACTCAAGCTTCGGTTGATGGAGAGACGGAACTTTTCCTTGGGCAAGACGTGCCAGAAATGGACGATCTCATCCAGGTGGCCGTTTGCGATATCTCGTTCCCGAGCGGGCTGGTGGCGCTTATGGATTCGGGTGACGATCGATTCCTGGAACTCAGGATAGGGGACACCCGAGCCATTGTAGTGGTATGGGTTGATACGCTTAACGATCCCACTCGAGTGGTGGTCCAGATAGCGACGGGTGAGCCATCATGATTCTGCATCAGCTCGCGTACTGGCTGGATCATATCCTCGCCCCGGTGGTGATGATCGATGGACTCATCTTCTTCAAGGACGGGTCAGAGTCCGAGGCGAGCCTTCGCGAACGCATGCGTCGCCATCCTTCTGTGGAGGTCGCCCAGGCTTTCATGAACACAGTTTTCCTCGAGAGCTTTATTACGGAGATTTGCGGGGACGACTGGGCATCGGACGACCCGTCGGCGCGGGCCATCCTGGCGATCGTCCATAACGCCTGGTGTGCCAGGGTGTCATCCGACTTCCCGGGGATCGAATTCTGGATAGAAGACGTGATTGACGATGAGGTCGGGGATTTTGGCCTTTGCCTTCGATCTAAGGTGCGTGTGTAGAGACGCTCAAGAACCATGGGAAACAAAAGATGGGGTCAGGTGAAGTGACGTCACACACTGATTCAGCATCCGAAGGAATCGATTGGCTGAAGACCGCCAAGCACATCATTTCTGCCGCCGAAATCGTCGAGCGAGAAAAGGTGCTGATACTGGTCAAATTTGACGGTGAGCGAGAGAACGGAAGGATCTACACGGTCGACATCGACGGGAACGGAAACGATTCGCTGAACCTTCGTAGTGAATCGCGGGACCTTCAGGGTGCCGTCTCCAATGCGTTTCCTCTGGCCCCAGCGATTGACGAAACAGAGGCCAGGGCGTTGGGCGAGGTCCTGATGAGATGGGGCGGGTGGGCAAGGGCGGGGTATGTGCTCGGACTACAGATCTTTTGGAACGGCGAATCGGTGTTCTATTCCGTTTATGTCCTGGGTGAGCGAGGTGCATTTGAGCGCATAGGGGTAAGGGGCGGTGCCTTACTCGATGTGATGATCGAAAGCGCGCGGCAGTTTGAGGCGCGAACTTAGGGGAAAGTGGTAGCCGAGATCGCGAGTTACGGCGGATCTTCCCGGGCAGCCCTAGCTCAACCGGTTACGCGCTGGCGAAGGAAACCCTGCACAAAGAGAGCGACTTCGGATGACGCCTGCAACGGCACAAGATGCCCGATGCCCGCCAGCACATGGAACTCAACATCGCCGAGCCGAGGAAGCAATTCATTCCGGTGCGCATCGACCGGATCGACCTTGTCATCACCACCGGCAATGACGAGTACCGGCACGCGGATGTGGCGCAGCTCCCCGCTGATGTCCTCCTGGCTCATCACCAGCGGCCAACCCGCTTTCGCACCAGGAGCCCCTGCGAGGCTGTCAGCAATGACCTGCTCGTGCAGATCGGCGGGTAACGGGGCAGAAACCAGCATGTTCTCCAGGGCGCCCTCGATACTCTCGCGCGTGTCGTAGACATTCACGAAACCGGCGAGCACCTCAGGCGGGAGCGCAAGGGGCGTCGGCGTTGCCGGCGCGACCAGCACGACCCCACGCAGGCCGGCGGGATTCCGGGAGGCCAGCAATTGAGCCACTTTTCCACCCATCGAGTGGCCTACAAGGACGAAATCCGTGAGCCCCTTGTCGCTGATGAGCGCCTCGATATCGTCGGCAAGCACGCCCAATGTGTAACCGTCATCCGGCTTCTCCGACTGCCCCCAGCCGCGAAGGTCGACGGCGATCGTGTGCATGTCGTCGGGCAGGGCGGCGATAATCGGCGCCCATGTACGCGATGAACCACCGTAGTAATGGAGGAATACCAGCGTCGGGCCGCGTGTGCCTTTCTCGCGGATATGGAGGGTCGGACGGGAGGAGAGTGTGGCGGACATGGTGCACCTGCGTTCCGGGAAGGATGGACCTATCCTATGGACGAGGTGTGCTCGCGATTAGTAGCAGGATCGGACCGACAGTCGGTCAGGATCGGAGCGAATGGACTGAGGCGGAGTAGGGCGTTCAAGCACCCTTACCGCATCCTCCGCCTCGCTAGCTATTCACTGAAGCCTGTAGTGCCGCCGCAAGCCCAGCGTCACCTGAAACTACATCCTTCCACGCCAGCTCGATGCCATTGCGCTTCCCCTTCTCGACAAGCTTCAACCCATCAGGGTCGATCGTCAGCGTGTAGGCCTGCTTGCCGATGACCAGTTCACGCTTGAGGGGTTTGTCGAGGGGCGTCATGGCGTGGCTCCGGTATGGAAGAGCAGGAATGTCCAACATTTTTGCTCATTTTGGGGGTATCGGCGACGCGCTCGTCCCGGCCTAATGGCGTACAGGGTGGTCACGCTTGTCGGACGCCCCAAGGGGAACATTCGACCGACGCCAGGGGCAGGAGTGGGTGATGCGGCCAGACATGTCAGTGAACTTCAACGCGCTTCCATCGACCGGTGTACTGGTGATGCCGTCGGAGCGGACAGCCACCGTGCAGACCGGTGCCATGCTCAACCGCCTTCTCGATTCGCTGTGGTCGCGCCAGGCGCTCGACACCATCGACTACGCGGCCACCCGCGGGAAGCCCCTTCTCGTGGCCTATGGAAACGAAGACGGAAGACCTGACACGGGCTTGCTGCTCCAGCCGGTCAAAGGGTGCCACGAAGGGCTGCCTATCGCGTCGAGGCTCGCCGCGATCCTGGTGAAGCTGATCCAGCAGGGCCCGGTCTCCGCCAGCGCATCGCTCGAGGTGGCCCAGGCACTGCGCCTGGCGTCCTCGACCGTTCCACCCGAATCTTCACAGGCCGTGCCCGTGCGGACCCTCGCGCCGTGGCAGCGTGAGCAGGCCGTGGCTTTCATGGACGCGCGTCTCGCGGAGGGCTTCACCACACCGGATGTCGCCGCCCAATGCGGCATGTCATCGGGGCGCTTCTCGGTGGCGTTCCGGATGAGCTTCGGGCGCTCCATCCGCCAGTGGGTCATCCAGCGCCGTATCGAGCTCGCCCAGGAAATGCTCTTGCGGGAAGACGTCACCCTCGAGGCCGTGGCCACGGCGTGCGGCTTCGCCGGGCAGTGCCACTTCACCCGGCAGTTCTCCAGAGTCGTCGGTATCCCACCGGGTGCCTGGCGCCGGCGCAACAGCGTGGCGGCGGCTTGAGCCTTGCGCTCTGCGCGAACGGACGAGTGGATTGGTTCTGATCTAGCCACTATCTGGCGGCTTGCGCTCGTATAGTAGCCGGGTCATGTTGAGGGGAAGCACGATGGATTGGTTAAAGCGCCTCACTGGAAGAGCCCCGAAGGCCAAGCCCGAACGCACCGAAACGCCTGGTCAGGTCGGGGATCCAACAGAGATGTTGGCGGACGCACTGGTGCAGCACGGCATAGAGCTAGGCCGTACTGGCGACATCCTCTTCTTGCCAGGGGATCTTGGGCTTAGGGCTTTCATCCACGATTTGCCTTCGACGAATGAAGGCACCTTCCTCGTTTCTTTCGAACTCGTGGCCGCCAGTCCGCTCACGGCGAATAAGCCGATGTACTCCAGCATGTTCGGCCACGGTGATTCCCGCGAAAAGGCCGTGGCCAACAGCTTCGTCAAGACAATGATCGGCCCGCTCCACGTCATGCTGGAATCCTTGTCCAACCACGTGTGCGACCCACCCCAGGCCCTGCTGGAAACCTGGACATCGGCGATGGCGAGCTGGAACGTCTTCGAAGGGCAGGTGATCACCGAGGAGTCGGAAGGATCAACGCATTCGCTCACGAGGATCTACAGGGAATACGGTTGGCCCGCCCTCCGCCGGATGTTCGAAGCGACGCAAAGCCGCGGGCCCCACGCCATTAGCGTCACGCTGGTCAGCTTCAACGGAGGGGTAAGTGGCATCGATATCCTGCTGGATAACGAGCCGTGGATAGAAGCTGTCGAGCACTTTCGTACACTACCGTGGCAGTCAGGGCCGGGCTATGAATCCGCCCGGCATTTCGCCATCGCACTGGAAAAGGCCTCGACGGCGTGAGTGCGACGGCAAAACGGAGCGGGAGGAACTCATGAATCGCGACGCGACCATCGTTCTGCGCCTGCTCAGGACCGATGAGGGCGGCCGGAAAGGACCGATCCTGCAGGGCATTCTCCGCGGAATGATGACGTTCGATGGCACCCAGTGCCATGATTTCCGCGCCAGGATTGACGAGGATTTTTATCCCGGGGAGGCGCGGGAGTTTGACGTCGCCTTTCTCTGCCCCGACCTTGTTGCTCCAAAAATAGTCGTCGGCACGCCATTCGTTCTGATGGAAGGCCGTCCATCGGGCACGGTCACATGCTCGCGTGCATGATCTGACCCCCGCCACATACCATTGGCCGATACCCAGCCACCGGCGCCAGGCGTACCGTAGTGGTTCCACTGGGAGGCTTGCCATGGTCACGTTCTCCGTGCGGTGCACCGATCAATCCGCCAGCGATTGCCTGAAAACCGTCGATGTCGACATCGGGGTTCCCGAGCTCACGCCGGCGCAGCTTTCGGAGATCTTCAAGGGCGCACCGCTGCGGCCCCCAGCAAAAGAGCCGGAGGCCGCGAAGCTCATGGTCGATTCGACTTTCTTTGTAGCAGTCAGTCTTGACGACACGGTATGTGAAGCATGCTCAAGGGATCGATCTTCGGAAATCCCCGACCTCGACTAACCCTTCACCCCAGGCGCCACGACGGTCTCAACCCGCCCGGTGGTCACGTCATAAACAAGCCCGGAAATCGCAAACCCCGCCGGAATCGCCGGGTTGGCGCGCAACGCCTCGACATCAAGCGCGACCGCTTCATACGGATTGGTAATCGCGAGCGTGTCGAGCTCCGCCTCCGGTGGGCGTGTCACGAGGAAGTGCTGCGTGGCGATCTGGTGGCGCTCCTACCAGAGTGGTCGATGGCAGCCTTGCCGGTGCATGCGTACTTTCCGCTGGGGCGAGCGACGAGGCTTGCGGCGCGGGCGTTTGTTGAGTTCATCACCGAAGCGCTGGATGCTGACAAGCCCTAACCAGCGGAGCTACAACCGAACAAACGGCTGCAACGCCCGGGCCATCCACCCCGAGAACCTTAGCGGCGCATCGGTCGCCGCCACGCAGATGCAAGGCACCCCAGGTGCCGTTACCGGCTGGTGCTCCGTCTCACCATCCAGATCCGCGATATCGCCGGAAGCGAAATGCCCCAGCGTGTCGTCGTAGGCACCGCGGAGGATCATGGTCAGCTCGCTGCCACCATGCGTATGCATGGGCAGGCTGCGGCCGGGGGCGACGCGCAACAGCATCAGGTGATGTTCCGTCGCGCCTTCCGCGCGGATGTGGTGGATGCCGGGCCCGATCCACTTCCACGACAGCTTGCGGTATGAGCGGCCGAAGTAAGGCCACAACGGCGACGGCAGCAGGTCCGGATCGTGGCCCGCGGTCGGCTCGTGCGGCTCGCGCGCGGCAACAGGCGCTTCAACGTGCAGCTTCGCCATGAGCCGCTCAGCGGCACCGGGACTGAGTGGAAGGCCTTCCTGCTGGCTCAGCAGCTGCCCGCCGATGGCGTCGGTTTCCCGCAGACGTTCGCGGCAGGTGCGGCAGATGCTCAGGTGCGCGGAAACGACCGCCGAGAACGCGCTCGACAACGCGCCTGACGAATACGCCATGAGGGTCGTGATGTCGGGATGGTGATGCGGCTTCATGGTGCTTTTCTCAGTGCCGCCTGCAGCTTGGCGAAGGCGCGGCGCAGGTTCGACTTGACCGTACCCAGCGGTTGCCCGAGTTCCCGGGCAATGTCGCTGTGGCTCCGTGCCTCGAAATACGACATCCGGATCATGCGGGCCTGCTGCGGGGGCAGGTCGTCGATCGCGTGGTCCAGGCCGATGCCGTCGGCGAACGATTCCGCACTGGTGGCGCCATCCTCGGAGGGCAGGTCGTCCAGCTGCTCCAGGATGTCCTGGGTATCCAGCCAGTGCGGTTCGCCGCGCACGCTGTCGATGTAGAGGTTCCGCGCGATGCGGAACAGCCACGTGGAGACGTTCGCGCGCAGTGGATCGAACTGACCGGCCCGGCGCCACACGCGGAGCATCGCTTCCTGGACCAGTTCCTCGGCCTGCGAGGGGGCCGCACCCAGGCCGACCAGGTAGCGCTGGAGGCGCGGCCCGAAATGCGCGAAGACGTGCATGAACGCGTCGACATCGTGCCGCGTGGCGACCGCAGCCATCTGCGTGGCCCAATAGACCGGGTTATCGGTGTCCGGGGACGCTGGGCGTGACACGCGCCTTGCCACCTCGAGGGGAGTGATGTCTGGGGAGGGCGGATTGGGTCGGATCATAGCGGATCAGCGGAGCCCACAGGTCAACGGGTACGGTCTTGTTACCGCTTATACGAGCGGCAGGCCGGTTCTGGATGCATGGGGCTTAGCGGGCCGTGGGTTCGGGCCACTGCTGGGGTACCTTGCGCAACGCATGCATGTCGTAGCCCATGGCGGCCACGCGACCGGCCAGGGCGGTGTAGTCGGATTCCGGGATGGTCGGCGTGCGGGCCATGATCCACACGTAATCGTGCTTATCGCGCGCGACGATGACGCTTTGATAATCCGGATCGATCCATGAGATGACGTACTGGGCCTTGATCGGCCAGACGAACTGCATGCCCCATTCCGCGTTCCGGGTTTCAGCGTGCGGAAAGCCCTTCGCATGGATGGTCTTCAGCTCACCCGCCGCATCGCCCTTGCGGTAGCGGAACGTCGTCTCGACCGTCCCGTCCGGCGTCAACCGGTACGATTCGACGGCGTTGGCAGCATCCTTTTCCGGCCGGCTGGGAATGGACGCGATGACATACCAGTTGCCCATGTAGCGGGCGACATCGACCTGGTCCACCCGCGGCACCCTGGGCTGTGACGCCGAACAGGCGGCCAGCGGGAGGATGGCGAGCGCGGTGCGTGCCAGGCGTGCGGTGAGGGTGGTCATGGCGGCGCTCCTCGGGACTCAGCGATTCGGGACGAACCGGTAGTGGGCGACCATCCATTCCTGGCCGCGGGCGTACCCGAACAGTTCGGCGCAGGACATCCAGAAGATGCGCCACCGGTGGAACCACAGCTCGGCCAGAGCCCTCGTCCCATAGGCATCGAACAGCACCTGCATCACCGCATCACGATGCTGGTCCTGGCGGGCGAGCCACGCATTCGCCGTGCGTTCGTAGTGGGTGCCATCCACGAGCCATTGCTGGTCGATGCGCAGGTCGCGCTGGAACCAAAGCAGCGTATCGGTGGCGGGCATCATGCCGCCGGTGAAGAAATGCCGACCCATCCAGTTGTCCTCGCCCTCCGTGTCGAACAGATAGGCCGAGCGGCGGTGGGCGAAGATGTGGACGAACAGGCTGCCGGACGGCTTCAGCCAGCCCGCGATGCGTTTCATCAGCGCCTGGTGATTGCGGATGTGCTCGAACATTTCGACCGAGACGCAGCGGTCGAACGCGGCGTCCGGGAGTCTGAGCGCGTTAATGTCGCAGGTCAGGACGCGAACGTTGGTGAGCCCGCGCCGCAACGCTTCCGACTCGATATGGACGCGCTGCGAGCGCGAGTTAGATACCGCGGTGATCGATGCGTTGGGATAGCGCTCCGCCATCCACAGCGTAAGCGAGCCCCAGCCGCAGCCGAGCTCGAGGATCTGCTGTCCATCGGCCAGTTCCGCGCGCTCGGCGTACAGCTCGAGCATGGCCTCTTCGGCCTGATCGAGCGTCTCCGTGCCTACCAGGAAGTAGCACGACGAATACTTCAGCCGTGCACCGAGGCAATGCTGGAAGAATGCGGTGGGCACTTCGTAATGCTGCGCGTTGGCCTCGTCGGTATGGATGGCCACTGGTGCATGGGCCAATGCGCGGAGGAGGGAGCGGTGGCGCTCCTGCTCGGCTTCCGCGCCACCTGCCTGGCAAGCGCTGAGGCGTTGTGCGCAGAGCCGCCGGATGCCGAGGCGGACGAGCGCGTCGGGCAGGAGGCCCCGCTCGGCCATGCCGAGCAGGCCGGGCGCGGGGCGGTCGGCCGCCAGCGTGGGACGATCAGCGACGGTCGTGTTCATGCGCGCCTCCGGAGGCATGCGAATGGGAGGGAAACCACGGGATCAGCATGGGTGTGCTGCGCTGGTAGTCGCGGTAGTCATCGCCGCGGGTGCGAAGCGCCTGCGCCTCAGTAAACGGAATGCCGCTGACCCAGCGCAGGAAGGCGTACATGACGATCGGGCCCACCCAGGCGAGCCAGCCGATGGGCGAGCCCACCGCAAGCGCGACGTAGGCGAACCAGTGCAGCCATTCGAAGAAGTAGTTGGGATGCCGCGAGTAGCGCCACAGGCCGCCGCGGAAAGTCTTCGCGGGTCCGCGCTGCCGTGACCGGTATTGCGCCAGCTGTCGGTCAGCGATGGATTCGCCGATAACGCCGACCAGCCAGATGAGGACGGCAAGCACCATCCAGGGAGACCACGGTGTCGGATTCGCCGCGGCGGACATGTAGGGCAGCGCGAACAGCAGCACGATGGCCGCCTGGCCCTGGAAGAAAGCGAAGAACTTCCCCTGGTGCCCGTTCCAGTGCGAGCGCAGGTAACGGTAGCGGCCGTCTTCTTCCTCACCGCGTACGCGGCGCCACAGGTGCAGGGCGAGGCGAACCGCCCACGCACCTCCCATGAGACCGGTAAGCAGGCGGGGCAGCAACGCACCGTCACCCGTGCATGCCATCAGTACGGCGGCGAGCCCGAGGCCGCCCGCCCACAGCACATCGACGATGCCGGCATTCCGGCGCCGCCGTTGCCAGAGCCAGCCGGCCGTCATCACGACGACCATCACCGCAGCGAGGAGGATCAGGGCCTTCATGTCACGCCGTCCATCGTGCCGCCGATGGAAGGGCCTGCGGGCGCGCCAGGAGCAGGTGGGAGACGCCGATGGAGCGCTCGAGGAAGCCGCCCTCGCAGTAAGCGAGGTAGAACTCCCAAAGCCGGATGAAGCGGTCATCGAAGCCTTGGTGGCGGACCTCGTCGAGCCGGGCGATGAATCGCTGGCGCCACGCATGTAGCGTGCGCGCGTAAGACAGGCCGAAGTCTTCCTGATGTACCAGGGCGAGGTCGCTGGCCCGGGTCTTGGCGACGAGCATGGCGTGGACCGAAGGAATGAAGCTACCCGGGAAGACATGGCGCTTGATGAAATCCACCGAGGCGAGGGCTTGCTCGTAACGGTGGTCCTCGATCGTGATCGCCTGCACGAGGGCCATGCCCTGCGGCGTCAGGAGCTCGCCGATCTTCGCGAAGTAGGTCTCCATGTATTTCGCGCCGATGGCTTCGATCATCTCGATGGACACCACGCGATCGAAGGAGCCGCTGAGGTCGCGATAATCCCGCTGGAGCACGGTGACGAGGTCGCCGAGGCCGACCTGGGCCACGCGTTCCCGGGCCAGCCGGTATTGCTCCGCGGAGATCGTCGTCGTGGTGACGTGGCAGCCGTAGCGGGACGCGGCGTGGATCGCGAACCCACCCCAACCGCTGCCTATCTCTACGACGCGCATCCCGGGCTGCAAGCCGAGCTTCTGGCAGATGACGTCGAGTTTCCGCGTGGAGGCGGCATCGAGCGTGTCGTCTTCTCCCTGCCACATGGCGGACGAGTACATCAGGTCGTCCGAGAGGAACAGGCCGAAGAAGTCGTTCCCTAGGTCGTAGTGCGCGGCGATATTGCGGCGGCTTCCCGCGCGGGTGTTCTCGCGCAGCGCATGCCACGCGCGCATCGCCATGCCACCCCAGCGGGCCAGGCCGGTCTCCATGCCGTCGAGTAGGTCACGATTACGGACGAGCAGGCGAACGAGGCCGACGAGGTCACTGCACTGCCAGTGCCCTTCGATGAAGGCCTGGGCGGCGCCGACGCTGCCGTGGGTCGCCAGTAGCCGGTAGAAGCGCAGGTCCGAGATAGCGATGTGGATGGGCGGCAGGTCGTCACTCGCCGACGCTTTGCCCAGTTCCTCGGTGCCCAAGGCATCCCGGACCACGAGGCGGCCGTGTTCGAGCGCGCCGAGTGTGCCGAGCAATTGACGGCGCAGGAATCGATCGAGGCTGGATGCCCTCGATGTCTGGGTGTCGAGGCTGACGTTCTTGGCGAGTTCGTTCATGGCGCCTCTCCGGGCACGTGTGCGTGTTGGGCATCGACACGCGAGCGCTTGCCGGGATGGTCGTGCACGGGGTTTCGCTTGAGCCACAGGCGTAGCGCCTGCCAGTGAATGGCGGTCATGACCTGAGCGGTCATCAAGGGATAGCGCCACAGCACGCGGGCCAGGGAAGCCGCGCCCAGCGGATGGCGGACGAGTGCGAGCGTGGCGTCGAATTCGCACTCCTCGCCACGGTGCACCTTCATGTGCACGCGCAGGTCATCGTCGGGCGTGGTGAGGCGCCAGTCGTAGCGTCGCTCCATGCCCATGAAAGGAGAGACATGGAAGTCCTTGTCGAACGCCCACGCCATCGCGCGGCCATGATGCGTTGCGCTCGCAACCGGCAGTACGTACGCATGCCGCTCACGCCATGGCGTGTTGGTGATCTCCGCCAGGATGCTCTCGAGCGTGGTGCCGTCTTCCGCATAGCAGTAGTAGAACGTGACGGGGTTGAAGACGAATCCGGCATAGCGCAGGTGTGCGAGCATGCGGATGGGGCCGGTGGGGCGGTATCCCGTGTGCGACTGCACGCGATCACGGACCGCGTCCGACAACGGTGTATCGGGCGAACCGAGATAGTCGTTGCGTCGCCATTCGGCAAGGTTCCGGCGGTTTACCGACCAGAGCCAGCGGCCCTGGAACACCTGGTCGAGCTCGTCCAGATCCAGGTACAACTGGGCCATGCGGTAGGTGAACGCGTGGGGATGCGGCAGGTGGCGGCGGTGCGTGACGCTGCCTTCGTAGATGGCGCTGTTGAGCGTTGTCATGCGACCACGCTCCGGACAGTGGGGGCCGCCGACGCGCTCTCCGCAGTGTGTTGAAGTCCCGCGACGACTTCCACCGCACTTCGCATGCCGTCTTCGTGGAACCCCCAGCCCCAGTATGCCCCGGCGAACCATGTGCGCCGCTTGCCCTGGATCTCGGCCTTGCGCGACTGGGCGCGCACCGTCGCTTCCGTGTAGACCGGGTGCGCGTAGCTCATGCGGCGCAGGATATGCGCTGGGTCGATGCTGGCCGTCTGGTTGAGGCTGACGATGAAGGGACGCGGCGAGTCGATGCCCTGGAGCAGGTTCGTGCAGTAGCTGACCGTGCAGTGCTCGCCGGGAGTCGCGGGAAGGAGGGCATTCCACGCGGCCCATGCCTTCCGTTGTTTCGGCAGCACGCTCGCATCCGTGTGCAGCACCGTGTCGTTGACCTGGTACGGGATCGAGCCGAGGATGTCGCGCTCGGCGTCGTCTGCGTCGCCGAGCAGGGCAAGCGCCTGGTCGCTGTGGCAGGCAAGAATCACCTGGTCGAAGGTTTCCTCGCCGTGCAACGAGCGCACCCGTACGCCGTCGGCTTCGCGTGTGACGGCGTAGACCGGGCAGGAGAGACGCTCGGAGACGCGCCAGCGCTTCCGCATCGCTTCGATGTACGTCCGCGAGCCACCCTGGACCACCTGCCACTCAGGGCGGGCATCGACCTGCAGCATCTGGTGGTTGGCCATGAAGCGCACCAGGTACTGCACCGGGAACTTAAGGATGGCTTCGGCCGGTGACGACCACAGGGCCGAGGCCATGGGCACGAGATGCTCATCGCGGAACGCCGTGCCGTAGCGATGTTCCGCGAGGTACTCACCGAGGCTTGGGCCGGGCGAGGGGCCCGCAAGCACCGCCGGGGCTTCCTTGTAGAACCGCAGCAGGTCGCGCACCATGCCAAGGAAGCGGGGAGAGACGATGTTGCGGCGCTGGCAGAACAGCGTATCCAGCGTCGTGGCGTTGTACTCGAGCCCGGACGCGGCGTTCCGAACGGAGAAGCTCATCGTCGTCGGCTGGGAGGCGACACCCAGCTTGTCGAACAGCTCGTGCAACAGCGGGTAATGCGCGGGGTTGTGCACGATGAAGCCCGTATCCACCCGGTAACGGGTGTTGTCGAGTTCGATATCGTGGGTATGGGTGTGGCCGCCGAGATAATCCTGGGCTTCGAACAGGACAACCTCATGCGCCTGCCTGAGATACCAGGCGCAGGCCAGGCCGGAGATGCCGGAGCCGATGATGGCAATGCGCACGCTATTTCCTCGCCTTGGCGCGGACCCACGCGGGCACGGGTTTGAGGTCCCACACCAGGCCCATCGCCTGCATCAGCTTGAGCCCGTACCAGGTCAGGTCGACTTCCCACCACATGAAGCCCTGCCGGGCCGAGCCCGGGAAGAAATGATGGTTGTTGTGCCAGCCTTCGCCGAACGTCAGCAGCGCGAGCCAGGGATTGTTGCGGCTGTTGTCATGGGTCCGGAACCGCTGGGATCCGAACCGATGGGCGAGGGAGTTGATCGTCACCGTCGCGTGGAACAGCACGATGGTCGAGATGAAGAAGCCCCACACCAGCATCTGCGGGCCCGTGGTACCCCAGCCGGGCAGCCATGCCTCCAGCGCGGCGCCCAGGCCGTAGAGCGCCGCGGCGAGAGCCACCGGCACGGCGAGGTCGTAGCGGTCCAGCCAGCGCAGTTCCGGGTAGTTGCGGAAGTCGGGCAGCCGTTCGAGTCGGGTGGCGAACGCCGCGGGCGTCAGGAACCAGCCGGCGTGGCTCCACAGGAACCCATGCACGCTTGGCGAATGGGGATCCTCCGGGGTGTCGGCATGGATGTGGTGATGGCGATGGTGCGCAGCCCACCAGAGCGGACCGCGTTGCACGCACGCCGCCCCGACCATGGCAAAGAAGAACTGGACGGCGCGGGAGGTCCGGAAGGCGCGGTGGGAGAAGTAGCGGTGGTAGAAGCCCGTCAGCGCGAACATGCGGACCGCGTAGAGCAGGACGGCAACGGCGATCGCGACGCGCGACACGCCGACCCAGATCACTCCGAGGCAGGCGACGTGCATCGCCAGGAACGGCAGCGCACGCACCCAATCGATCCGGTGGTCATCATCCGCGATCGGCGTGGCCTGGCCATCGAACCACAGCCGCAGGCTGGCCAGGCGATGCGCGCGCGCAGGCACGTCGGCGGAAGACGGTGGTGCGATGGGGTTCATCGGGAGGTTCCATGCCAGTCCTTGAAACACTTACGTGGAATTCGGCCGATTGGATGCATGCCGCCGGATAACCGGGATACCGACGACGGCCGTGATGCGAAGCCATGGACATGCCCGGCGGGCCGGTCGCGGCGACTCTACCGGCACGCCGGCCCTCGCGCCTAACGCTGGCCGAATTTGAGTGGTCGCGGGCGGCACGTCGTGGGGGCCGTCCCCACTCGACGCTTGTGCGCTCTGCTGGCTAAGATCGCGAAACCCTGCGGCCCCGCGGGGCGCTTTGGAAGGCGACGCATGAAAAGAAAGGCACCGCGCATCACCGGATTATTCCTCGCTGTGGCCATGTGGAGCGCCACCGCTGCATTCGCTGCCGAAGCCGCGAAGCCCAGCGCTGGGGCCTATACCGGGACGCTGCAAAAGGCGCTTTATCGCATCGACATCCCCGCTGACTGGAACGGCGACCTGGTCATGCTGGTGCACGGCTACCAGCCGGTCGGAGCCCAGATTGCGACGCCCATGGCGCCCGCAGACTCGACGCCTGTATTCCTCAAGAAGGGATACGCCGTCGCCCAGAGCCAGTACGCATCGCAGGGCTTTGCGGTGAGCGATGCCATCGCCGACACCGAACGGCTTCGTCAACACTTCGTTCACACATACGGCCAGCCGGGCCACACCTACGTGTATGGGTTTTCGCTTGGCGGGATGGCTGTGGCCGCCAGCATTGAACGTTTCCCGCACGCCTATACCGGCGCGATGATCACGTGCGGGCTGACGATGTCCACTCCGGACTTCCTGTCCCGGGGCGTCGTGACACCGCTCGTCGCGTTCGATGCGCTGATTCCCGGCGTAATTCCTGACCTTGCCGCGACCGACGCTCCGCCGGCCATTTCGCCTGATGACCTGGCCAAGGCGCTGGAAGCCCATCCGAAAGAGGCCGCCGTGCTGGCGAAGCGCCTTGAGGAAAGGCCGGAAACACTGGCACCGGCATTAGGGCTGTATTACATGGCGTTCCGCGAGATCGAGAAGCGTGCAGGGGGCATGCCTGTCGATAACCGGAAGGAGGTTTACGCAGGTTTCGGTGATGACGCCGCGTTCAACCAGAAGGTCCACCGCTACAGCGCTTCGCCGACAGCCCTTGCATACGCCAGGCAGAACGTCACCCTGACTGGTCACATCGATGTGCCGCTGGTGATGCAATGGAACGCGTTCGACCCGACGATTCCCACGCGATTCCATGCCGCGTACCCGGACCAGATCAAGGCGGCGGGGAAGGAGAAATGGTTGACCGTGCTCGCGCCTGCCGGTGACGGCCACTGCGAGTTCACGGATGAGCAGACGGCTGCGGCGTTCGATACGCTGGTGGATAAGGCCGGCGCTGGCAAGCGGTAATTCGCTTCGGTTGCCCGAGCAATGGCCCGAATCGGCAGATTGCTTTCATTCCCGGTACTGGCTCACAAAACAGTGATCGCCACGCTGCCACCTTGTACTCGTCCCATGGCTCCTCACCCCAGCCATGGCGGCCGGCCGCCCCAGTATCCTCGGCTGGGGCGGCTACTCTTCCATCGTCAATGTGCGTTTGGGTCGTGTCCTTGCCATCAGGCCAGGCATGCTCCCGTCGCGTAATGAACCGCCGGAGAGATGCCATGCAGATGCTGGTCCATATCACCGATGAGCGCGGCCGCCGGCATCGCGCCAAGGTGAGCTACGACGCCTTCGACCACAAGGTGTCCTGGGTCGCCGAGATCGACGACGACTCGAGCGCCGTACCGCTATGCGGAACGGCTGCCGATGAAGATGGTGTCGGGCCGGCAGTGCAGGTCGCCGCGTTGCGGTGGGGGATTGGGACTTCCCGCAAAGATTAGGTGGCCGGAATCCCCGCAGCAGGGTGAAACTACCAGATGGTTGAGGGACATCCCTGTCCCTCCGATCCAGAACACGCTCTACTTCATGGAACTCAGAACTTGTAGTTCGCTTCCACGTACATCGTGCGGCCGTAGATGTTGTAGTTCAGCTCATTCCACGGGCTCGCTTCGGTGCCGAGGTAGGAGTGATCCTTGGGCGGCATCTTGTTGAACACGTTGTTCATGAGGAACGACAGCTCGAGGTTCTTGAAGCCCTTGTAGCTCACCGACGCGTTGTAGGTGACCCACGGCTTCAGCCTGCCAGCGCCTTCGGTCGTGTAATCCCCTGACTGCGTGGCCGCCCAGTTCGGGGTGGAACCGTAACGGTTGAAGTACACCGTGCCGCCCCACACGTCGTTCGGGCTGATCCACGAGATCGAGCCGTTGACCTTGGTCTTGAAGTCCGTCGACCAGTCCGGGGCACGCAGGTAATCGATGTATTCGTCACCCGGCAGCGGCTGGTACTCGTGCTTCAGCGTGTTGCTGTAGCTCGTGTCGAACATGAACGTACCGAAATGCGCGGTCGGCAGCATGTAGCTGAATTCGGCGTTGATCGCGTTTACCGTCTCGTTCGAGACGTTGACCTTCGGCGTGCTGATCGTATCGATCGTGCCCAGGAGGCCCGGGATCGTCGGCGGATTACGGGTGATCTTCGAGAAGGCGTTGAGGCAGGTCGGGCTGGTCGGATCGTAGTCACCGTTGTAGCAGTGGTACTCATCCCGCGACAGCTTGTCCGCGTCTTCCTGGGCGACTTCGTTGGAGATGTTCCAGTGCAGGTAGTCGACCGAGAGCTTCATGCGCGAGACCGGCGACCAGACCACGCCGTAGCTCCACACCTTGGCGGTGATGGGCTGCAGCGCCGGGTTGCCCGACTGCTTGCCGCTGAACTGGGCATCCTCGTAAGCGCGGTCGCACTTGTCCGCATGCGCCGGATCGAAGCCGAGGCGGGCGCAGTTCGCGTAGTCGGTTACGCCGCTGTAGTAGCCCGATTCACCCATGAACTGGTCGGAGATGTTCGGGGCCTTGAACGCCGTGCCGTACTTGCCGCGGAGCAGCAGGGTATCGATAGGGCGAATCTCGAAACCGAAGTTGTAGGTGCCGTGGGCGATGGTCTGCTCAGCCACCTTGTAGCCGTCGTAACGACCCGAGACATCGAGGGTCAGCCACGACGTGACCGGCGCGCGGAACTCCGAGGTCAGCGCGTAGCGGCTGCGGTGACCCGCACCCTGCACGTCGGAGGAGCCCCAGACCTTGCCGTTCAGCATGTTGTCCGACGGGACGTAGGCCCAACCCTGGTTACCACCCTCGGCGACCATGGCGATACCCGCATCGCCGCCCGGCAGTGCGAACAGTTCGCCGTTCGTCACCTGGAAGCGGAGCATGTTGTCCCAGGTCTTCGCCTTGGTGTGATCGCGGGTGGTGAAGCTGGCGAAATCGGCCTGCGTGATCGGGCGGTAGAACTGGTCGTAATCGACAGCGTACGACGGATAGTCCGGATCAAGGCCCAGCTCGGGACCCAGCGCCTTGTTGATGAAGAAGTTGTCCATCGGATCCGCGAGGCGGTTCACGGTCGACGTATTCAGGTGGTCTTCGCTGTGCGTGAAGCCGAGGTCCCAGTTCCACTTCTGGTCCCAGACGCCATTGGCGCCCAGGGTAGCCATCAGGCTGTTTTCCTTCTGCTTGTTCATGATGTTCTTGTAGCCACCGACTTCCTCGTCGGTGAAGCCACGTTGGAGCGCGATGTAATCGTCCAGGTTCGGGTCGTAAATCGGGCCGAGGTCGTTCTGCGAACCCCACCACATGTAGCTCGGACCCGAAGTCCACTGCTGTTCGCCGTGGTGGAACAGGAAATCGCCGTACAGCTGCGTGTCCGGCGTGGCGTCGAACGTCGCATGCGTGTAGAAGTCGGCGTTCTTCGACTTGTTCTGCATGGTGCGGAAGCCGGGGCTGTTGAACGAACCGCAGTACGGCTCGGCCTGGCTGGCACGCTGCTGCTTGCCTTCACCGCCATGCATCAGGCCAACCGTGTTGGCGCAGTCGTTGGGGTCGGCGAAGATGTAGCTGTTCTTGCTACGGGTCAGCGAGTTGACCAGGAAGTCACGGCCGGCGACCGCCGGGCTGTCCGGGTTGCCGGTGAAGTACTGCTTGGACAGGTTGCGCTGCGAAGCCCAGATCGGGTCGACCTTTTCGACCTGCGCGCCGACCAGCACATTCAGCTTGTCCCACTGGAAGCTATCGGCGAACGAGAGGCGATGCGACTGGCCACCGCCGTCCGACGTCCAGCCGTAGCGATAGTCGATGGTCGGGTGATCCACCTTCTTCTTGAGCACGATGTTGATGACGCCGGCGATGGCGTCCGAACCGTACAGCGACGACTGGCCGCCGGGCAGGATGTCGATGTGGTCGACGAGATCCGCCGGAATGCCGGAGATCGAGTTGAACGAGTCGCTGCCGTTGTAGAGGGCAGGGAAGTTGCCCATCGGGCGGCCGTCGATCAGGTACTTGGTGAAGCCGACCGGCAGGCCGAACATCGAAAGCGACTGCGCGCCGGGCGTAAAGCCCTGGGTGAACTGCGCACCCTGCACCGAGCCCGTCGCGAACGACGAGGACTGCAGCACTTCGGCGATCGTCGAGAAACCCTTCGCCTTGATCTGCTCCGCGGTGATCGTGATCGTCGGCGTCGCCGTTTCGATCTGCGAAATCGGAATGAGGGAGCCGGTGACGGTCACGGCTTCCAGCTTCTGCGCGCTCTTACCATCGGTATTGGCAGCGGTGGACGTGGTGTCCTGCGCGAACGCGCCGAAGCTTACGAGCGACGATGCGATGGCGACGCCCAGAACCGAGCGACGGAGATTCTTCGAGATATTCAACATGCTTTCCTTGTGCAGAAATTACTTTGTTCAGGACAAGGGAAGCCCCTCCAGGCTAGCTGGCGACTATGGATATACATGTCAGGTCCCCCCTGAATTTTTGAGCCTGCCCGGGGCTCCCTAAGCACCCGGACAGCATCGCGTCGGCGGAGCTTGTCGCGCCGAGCGGGGGACAGCATAACAACTTGCGTAATGAAAGATAAACAGGGTCGTAATCAGCATGACAAATTTGTCATGTTGGCCGACAATCTGGCCGTCGGCTGCTTAATTACGCATCTAGATCAGATGGTTATGTGATTGCTTTGAATCGGGCATAGGGCCGGGGAGCTGGTTGTCGGCGCTCGCAAGATCTCGGCTCCGGCACCGCGCGGCCTCATTTGCCTACGAATGGTTCGATGAATCGGGCCGTGACCGGACAAGCCGCTGTGAGAGACCATCGATGGCGAAATCGGCAAAAGCCTGATAAGAAATGCGAACTTTCTTACGTTGTGATGAGGCGCCATGGCGAATCGTCAGACGCCCTGGGGGCAGGGGGCTTCACCGGATACGTTGCTCGATCCCCATGTCGTGGTGGTCGAGGATGATGCGTTGTACCGCGACACGATCGTGGTGCCCGCGCTTAGCGACTTTGGCTTTCGCGTGACGGCGGTCGGTTCGGCCGAGCAGATGGAGCGCGTGCTTGACTCGGACACTCCCGACATCGTCGTACTCGATGTGGGCCTGCCGGATGGCGATGGTTTCGCGATCACGGAGCGTCTCTGCCAACGCTCGACGGTCGGCATCGTGATCCTCTCTGGCCGGGACACCCAGCATGATCGCTTGCGTGGCCTCACCAACGGCGCGGATGCTTACCTATCGAAGCCCGTGGTCATGCACGAGCTGGCGACCACGTTGCGCAACCTCATGCGCAGGCTGCGGCCCGGGCATGGCAGCCCGGTGCCGACCCCCAGTTGGCGCCTGGATAGCCAGGGCTGGTGCCTGTACGCGCCCAACGGTGCTTCGGTGGCGCTAAAGGCTTACGAGCGCAGCATCCTCCGCGCACTGTTCGAGGTGCCGGGCGAGCCGGTACCGCGGGAGAGCCTTATCACTGCGCTGGGCGGGGATGAATTGTTCGATCCCCACCGTATCGAAGTGCTGGTGTACCGGCTGCGCAGCAAGGTCGCGAAGGAGGCCGGGCTGGTCTTGCCACTCAACGCGGTGCGCGGCAGCGGCTACGTCTTCGCCATCTGACGGCGTGCCACCGCCGCTGGACCATCGAGCGCGCGCACGGCCTCGGCGACCAGCGCATCAGGCGAGCAGGGTTTGTGGAGGATGGCGACATCCCTCACCTCGCTCACTGCCCGGGGGAAGTGCGATGAAACGGCCAGGATGGGTACGTCGGGCAGGAGATCGCGAAGTTCGCCCACCCAGGTTGCCGGATCGTTATCACCCAGCCGCAGGTCGCTGATCACGAGGTTGAGCGAATGGCCCAGTTCGAGGGCCAGCTGGCGGGCCGTCGCGGCATGCCCGGCTTCGACCACCAGGAAGCCGTCGGCTTCCAGGCGCCTGCGCCACATCTCGCGCAAGACGTCTTCATCCTCGATGAGCAGGGTATGGATGATCGGCATGGCGCGTCCTTCGGCCCCACCGGCCGCCACTGCCGCCGGTAGTTCGAGGAGGATGGTCGTACCCGCGCCTTCGTCGCTCTCGATACGGACGACGCCGCCGGAAGCCTGGATCAGGTCGCCGACCACGGCCAGCCCGAGTCCGCTGCCCGCGTGCGCCGGCTTCGTGGTGAAGAAGGGCTCCAGCGCGGACTCGCGCACGGCTTCGCTCATGCCATGGCCGTTGTCGCGGAACGCAAGGCACACCATGCCTGACGCTGTGCGTGACACCCGTATGTCGAAGGTCCCGTGGGGCGGCATGGCGTCGCGCGCGTTCGCGGCGATATTGAGGATGATGAGCTCAAGCTGCTCGGGATCGAAGTGGATGAAGCGTGCTTCCTCCGCCACTTCGACTGCCAGGATGGTCGAGTGGCTGAAGAGCTGCCGGAGCACATGCTTCACGTCACGCAGGTGGCGCTTCAGGTCGATCACCTCGACCCTCGCCGTATCCTTGCGGCCAAAGCTGAGCAGCTTGCGGGTGACACCCGCCCCGCGGCGTGCGGCCGCGGCTACCCCGTACAGCGCGGAGCGCAGCGCCGCCGGATCGTCGGTGTCTTCCCGCGCCTCGGCGTACCCTTCGATGACGCTGAGGATGTTGTTGAAGTCGTGGGCCACGCCTCCCGCGAGCCGCCCGACGGCCTCGACCTTCTGGGCATGGATGAGTTGTTCGCGCGAGCGCTGGTGCGCCCTGATCTCCTCTTCCAGTGCCTGGTTGATCTGGGCCAGCCGCTGGCCGTGCTCCTCGGCATGCATGACACTGCCGCGCAGTGCCGAAACGCATTGATCGAGCACCAGGGTGATCGCGAGGTAGCTGAGGGCGAGCGGCAACACATTCACGGCGCCCATGATCGGGTGGGCAGCGCCACGCGCGGCCATACGCATTACATCGACGGCACCGCCGGCAGCGAACAGGGCGATCAGCGTGGCGTAAAGCCACCAAAGCGCGACGCGGCCAAGGATCAGCCCGCCCAAGACGATGGAAAGCACGACATAGGTCTGGTCGAGCATCGAGCTGATCAGCCCCCGCTCTATGTAGCCGGCGGCCAGCGAAAGCAGCATCGTGACCACGAACAGCCGGGTCGCGCGCTCGACATGGCCACGGCGGATCGACGCCACGCCTAGCCATGCGGAAAGTGTGACGAGGGTATCAGTCGCCAGGTCGATCCAGTCGGCCTGGTTCATCGGATTGGTGAGCGCCGCGATGCGGTAGGGCCAGATGAGCGGAAGGGTGATGCCCACCATCAACAGGACCAGCTGCACGCCCACCGCGTTGCCCTGCGTCGTGGCGTTGCCACCCGGGATGTTGCGCAGCCATGCGATCACGGGCCGGAAAAAGCGTGTTGTCACGAACCACTCCCTTTTGGACGTCTGGATGGCGGTTATAGAGAAGGTCGTGGGACAAATCACGCACGAAAACTGTCAGGGCGCGTGGTGAGCTTTCGACAGTTTTCGAGAGTGTCGGTGCGTGATCATGACATCGGATTGTCATACCGTCGACGCTCGCCTGCAGTGCAAGCCGCACTCGGGCGAAGACGCGCCGCAGGGCCGGTTGGGGGATCGGCCATGGGGACTACGGGCAGGTAGGACCGCGTCGGCGCACCGCCAACACATCCATTCGGGGAGCCCACTGGATCATGCATCGCACACGCCTGCGCCTGCTCGGCGCACTTGCCCTTGCCGCGAGTCTGCCCACTTTCGCCGCACACCCATCACTGCATCCGCTTCGCCTGGTCGGCGCATCGACCGCGGCGGAGCCTTCGTTCGATCGCTTCATCGTCACGTACCGCGATGGCGCCAGTGCGGGTGCCACCGCACAAGCCGCCGCCCAGGCTGCCAACGCCGCGCTCGGAAGGATGAGCTTCACGAGCGCGAGTGGCGCGCGTGCCGCGGCGCCGACGGCGTCGCACCTGCGCCGGTTAGCGGTGGGCGGCCGCGTGCTGAAACTCTCACGCAAGCTCAACGCCAGTGAAACCGCCGCATTCCTGGCGCGGATGGCGGCCGATCCCGCCGTCAAATCCATCGTCCCCGATCGCATGCGTCATGCGGTCGAAGACCTGCGTGCCGCTGACCCGGTCGTGCCGGATGACACCTGGTACCTCAAGGACCAGTGGCACCTGCGCGCGCCGGACGGTGCACCCGAGGGCGATGATGCCGTGCTGAACTTCGCCGGCGCGAACGTGCCGGGCGCGTGGTCGCTGGCCGACGGCACGGGCATCACGGTCGCCGTCGTGGATACGGGTATCACGCAACATCCCGATCTCGATACGTCGCTCGCCGATGCAGGCTACGACTTCATTTCCGATCACTTCATCTCCGGTCGCACCGATGATGGGCGTGCGCCGGGCGGCTGGGATACCGGTGACTGGACCACCGAGGAACCGTGGGCGGACGAGTGCCAGATGGAGCCCAGCTCATGGCATGGCACGCACGTGGCCGGCACGGTGGCCGAGCTGACCAACAACAACCTTGGCATGGCCGGCGTGGCGCATAACGCCAAGGTGCTCCCGGTCCGTGTACTCGGGCATTGCGGTGGCTATGACAGCGACATCGCCGACGGCATCGTCTGGGCCGCCGGCGGCCATGTGGATGGCGTCCCGGACAACACGCATCCCGCGCAGGTCATCAACATGAGCCTGGGCGGGTCGGGACAGTGCCTGCCCGATGATCCAATGGCGCAGGCCATCGCCGCTGCCAACTCGCGTGGGGCGGTGGTCGTCGTGGCGGCCGGCAACTCGGGTGACGATGCAGGCTACTACTCGCCCGCGAGTTGCCCAGGCGCCATCACTGTTGCCTCGGTGGGCATCAGCAGCCGCCTGGCCTTCTATTCGAACTTCGGTAAGGTGGTGACCCTCGCCGCGCCGGGTGGCGGTGTGTATGCCGGGGACGGAACCACGGGCGATCCTGTCCAGACGGGCTTCGTGTATTCGGCGATCAACGGCGGCGACACGGTACCGGCGGAGCCGACCTATGGCGGCTACGCCGGTACGTCCCAGGCGACGCCGCATGTCGCAGGCACCGTGGCGTTGATGCAGAGTGCGCGCCTTGCCCTTGGCCAGCCGCTCATGGCGCCGCAGCAGGTAGCAGCTGCGCTGAAGCAGACGGCGCACCGGCCGAAGGTACCGTTCCCGCTCATGACACCGGCGGGCGCTGGCATCGTGGATGCCACGGCTGCGGTACAACTTGCGATCCTGGGCGACAACTACACCCAGGCGCTGGGCAACGGGGAACTACTCACGGGCATGGTGAGTTATGCGGGGACCAGCAGTTTCTACCAGCTGGAAGTGCCGGCGGCTGCGCGCAGCCTGGTGATACGCACGTTTGGTGGATCAGGCGATGTGACGTTGCAGGTAAAGGTCGGCGCAAGGCCTTCCGATGCGGGTTACGACTATGTCTCGGCGCACGCGGGCAACGCGGAATCGATCGTGCTGGCCCGACCTGTGGCGGGTACGTACTTCATCCGCGTCCTCGGTGTGAAAGACGCCCAGAACCTGAGCATCCAGGCCAGCTTCATCGCCCCCTGACCCATTGATCGGAGCTTTCCATGAACCAGAATTCTGTATCGCGCCACCCGCGCGGCGCCAGCGTGCGCCGTTCACTCGCCACGGCCGTGGCGCTCGCGCTTGCCTGCGGCATGGCCCATGCGTCCGCACCACTCGCGACCGCACCCCGGATCGACGCCGCACATCGCGTGCTGAGCGCACAGGACATCACCTCGGGCGGGTACTTCGCGGCGAACGGTGCCAGCGATGGCAGTGACGACGCCTACGCGGACGGCTACCACAGCGTCGCAGTCGGTGCCGGCGCGCTCGCCAGCAGCGACAACGCCACCGCACTGGGTGCGGGTGCCGTCGCCTTCGACACCGGTTCGACGGCTATAGGCACCAGCGCTATCGCATTGGGCAGCGGTAGCCTCGCCATGGGCCAGCTCGCCAATACGGCGGGTGATTACGCGATGGCGGTGGGCTACGGTGCCGCAGCGTCGGGTACCAATGCGATGGCGATGGGTACGGGTGCAACCGCGGGTAACGCGGGCGCCATCGCGTTCGGCGGTACCGCGGTGGATAGCGGTGGCACGGCCTTGTCGGACCAGGTGACCACGGCCAGCGGCAGTCTCGCGATGGCAATCGGCGGCAGCGCACAAGCACAGGGCGAAGAAGCGATGGCCATCGGCTCGCTTGCCGCCGGTTACGGGGCAGGCACCGTGGCGATTGGCAATGAGGCGATGTCGACCGCGGATTACGCCACGAGCATCGGCACCGCGGCCAGCGCGAGTGGCGAGAGTTCGACCGCTATCGGCGGTGCCTCCCAGGTCTTCCCGGGTGTATACGACCTCACCACCGCGACCGGGTTTGAATCCACCGCCATCGGAGCCGCGGCCATGGCCTTGAACGACGGCGCCACTGCGATCGGTGGGCACGCGCGCGCCGAGGGGGCCTACAGCATCGCCCTCGGCAACAACGCGTATGCGCAGGAAGGTAACAATACGGCGATCGGTTACAACGCGGCGGCGACGGGCATCAATTCCATTGCGATCGGTGGTGACAACCGCTCTTCGACCTGGGCCTATGGCGAGAACAGCGTGGCGATCGGTGACCTTGCCTATGCCAAAGGCGATGAATCCGTGTCGCTCGGCCATTTTGCGTCGGTTGCCCCCGACGCAACGAACAGCGTTGCGCTGGGCCACAACTCGGCGACCGATGAAGCAAACGTGGTTTCGATCGGCAGCGACGGAACGTTGACCAATCGCTACGGTGAACACATTCCGGAGTTCCAGCGCCGGATCACGAACATGGCCGCTGGCGTGAACGCAACAGATGGCGTGAACGTGCAGCAGTTGCAGGCGGCGATCGGGCAGGTGAGCGTCGGGGACTCCGCGATCAACGCAGCATTTGCGGATGCCTTCGGTGGTGGCGCGTCGATGGGGCTTAGCGGCTTCGTTCCGCCGACCTATGCGATACAGGGTTCGGCTTACGGCAACGTCGGCGATGCGTTCTCCGCCGTAGACGGGGTGCTATCGAGTGCGCTCCAGGGAATCGCCGACCTGCGCAACCAGATCGGGAACCTGCCCGGCGGCACGCCAGGCGGTGGCACGAACGTCCCGATGGGTGATGGCAACGGCCTCGCGGTGGGCGGCGGCAGTGTGGCTAAGGATCCGCGCGATACGGCGGTGGGCGACCATGCGACCATTGCGGCTGATGGCAGCGTCGCCGTGGGTAGCAACGCCACCGTGGGTGCAGCGGCGACGAATGCCGTGGCGGTCGGTGCGGATACCTCGGTGACAGCGGCCTCGGCCACGGCCGTGGGGCAGGGTGCTTCCGCGACGGCGCAGAACAGCGTTGCCCTGGGTGCGGGCTCGGTGGCGGACCAGGCCAATACCGTATCCGTGGGTACGGCCGCGGCCCAGCGGCGCGTCGTGAACGTTGCGGCGGGCGTCGCCCCGACCGATGCCGCGAACGTCAGCCAGGTGGACCAGGCGCTGGCCACGGCGAAGTCATACGCCGACGACGGTGACCAGCAGACGCTGGCAAAAGCCAATGCCTACACCGACAGCAAGATGAACAACGGCGTCAGCCGTTCCGACTTCGACATGTTCCGCAGCCATGTCGACGACCAGTTCCACAAGGTCAACCAGCGCCTCGATCGGGTCGGTGCCATGGGCACGGCACTCTCCCAGATGAGTATGAATACGTCGGGCCTGTCAGGCGAAAATCGCGTGGGCGTTGGCGCGGGTAACTATGGCGGCCAGTCGGCGGTGGCAGTCGGCTACCAGCGTGCCTTCAGCCAGAACCGGGCAAGCGTCTCCATCGGCGCCTCTTCGTCCGGTTCGGAAAGCACGGTGGGCGTCGGCGCGGGTATCAGCTGGTGATGTAACCGATCCTGGGAAGTGACCGCATGAACAGCCCGCGGAGGGAGCCGCGGGCTCGGGTTACGTCCATCGATGGAAACAAGTGCACTGCCATCTGGCCCTTGACGGGCGGGTGCCCGACTTTCGAGGATGGCGCATCACCACCAAGGGAACTGGTATGAGGTACCTGCTCGCGGCATCGCTCCTTCTCAGCCTCCCTGTCGCTTCGGCGCAGGACTGGGCTGCCAGCCTGCGCATCGATGCGAAAGCGATGCATGACGATATCGCGCGTAATCATCCGGGGCCTGTCGATCCCGAGAACCCTGGCTTCGCCGCGAAGAACGACCACGGACTGGCACTGGCGCTCGAACGAGCCGGCCACACGACGAACTACGCCGGCTACTTCTACGGAATGGCCGCCTATGCCGCGAGCTTCAACGACGGACACCTCGGCGTGTTTCCGCCACAGGGCGCCAGGGTGCCGCATCTCGATGCTCGCTGGCCCGGATTCCTTACTTCGTTCAATGCAAAGGATGAGCAGACGGTGGTGGTGCGTAGTGACGATGCGCCCGTGCCGATCGGCGCTCGGCTCGTCTCATGTGATGGCAAGGACGCGCAGAGCCTCGCCGCTGCCAACGTCGGTTCCGTGAGCGGCCGGTGGACCCTGCACGCCTCACGGATCGTGCGTGGTCGCCGCTTGTTTACGGATTATGGTAATCCCTGGATCCGGCGGCCGGCGCGATGCATCTTCGACGTCGATGGCACGCAACGTGAAGTGGTCCTCGCGTGGAAGCTGATCGACCAGGATGAGCTCGCGCGGCGTCTCGACCAGGCGTACCGCCGCAAGGCCGAGCCGATCGGCCTTCGCACGTTACCCGATGGGACGGTCTGGATTGCCCTCAGCGACTTCGATGGCAACCTTGACCACGTACCGGCGAAGGCGCTTGAGCCGCTGATCAGGGAGGTGGAAGCGAAGCGCGGCGACATTCTCTCGGCACCACGCGTCGTACTGGACCTGCGTGGCAACAACGGGGGTGACTCACGCTGGGGGAGTGAACTGGCCGCCGCGCTCTGGGGGAAGAAGGCAGCCGACTCGGTGAACCTGGAGCCGAAGAGCGTCGACTGGCGCGCCTCGCGGGACAACATCGCAAAGATCGCGGAGTATCGCGATATGTGGAAGGCTCACGCCGGGGAGTCCGGGAACGTCGCTTGGGCGGAAAAAACGATGGCAGGCATGCAAGGTGCCATGCAGGCAGGGCAGGCGTTTTATGTCGAATCTCCCGAACCCCAGCCACCCTCGCCGACGCCGCCGGTCACCAGGGCACGTATCTACATGGTGACGGACAGTGGATGTGCGTCGGCATGCCTGGACGCGGCCGATCTGTTCCTCGCCCTTGGAGCGATCCACGTGGGCGAGGAGACGAGCGCGGACACCGCATACATGGACGTCCGGCAGACGACACTCCCCAGTGGATATACAGCGCTGGCTATCGCCATGAAGGTCTATCGAGGACGGCCGCGGGGAAGCAACGTGCCCTTGGTGCCTCGCTATGCCTACTCCGGCGACCTGGCCGACACGGCGGCGCTGGAGCGCTGGATCAAGTCGCTGCACTGATAGAACGGCCGCCCGAGCGGGCAATAAAAAGCCCGCGGAGGGGGCCGCGGGCTCGGGGTACGTCCATCGATGCAGGGGCAGCAGGGGAACTGCCCGGATTGCGTGGGACCGGTGCCTCTCGGCTACCTTGGGAATAACTATACCGCCGGGTACATGAATGGACTGTTAAGCGCCCCGGTCGAGCCCGGCTTAGCCCGAAACTGCACATCTCCGGCCAATTCCCCGCTTGTCAAGGTCATGTGTCTCAGGCCTCGGCTACGCTGTCGACTCCTATCACACCAAGCAAGGAGTTCGTCATGCGCACGATCTATCAGACCGTCCTCGTTGGTTTCCTGTTCGCCGTCGCTTGTGGTTCGGCTGTGGCGGCGTCCGCGCCGGTGGCCGGCTCGGCCCAGCCGAAGACCCAGCCGCAGAGCCTTGATCTGCCCTGCAACCCGCTGGTTTGCTCGGTCAAGTAAGCCGAAGTCGCTTTCGGGGGTGGCCTTGCGCCACCCCCGGGAGCATCAGATTCGCCTGGCGGAAGCGGCAACGGGTGCCCGGGCCCGGGCATGGCTTATGAGCAGGCTCCCGGAGATGACCAGGGCGAGCACGGCCTCGACGCGTAGGGTCCCGGCCTCGGCGAGCAGCCCGGGCGAAACCACCGAGGCCACGATGGCGAGCGCGATGCTGGCCGCCATGCCGCCGATAGCCGTCCCGTGCCACCCGTGCCGCCAGCCCATGCCGAGCACCGGCAGGACAAGCGCGAAGCTGGCCGTCTCATGGAGCGGACTAGCTGCCGGTGCGGTGGCGGCCACCCAGGCGAGCAGCGACAGCGTCGGAACCAGCCAGGCCATGGCATCCCGGAACAACGGGCTTTGCCACACCGCATCAAGGCTAAGCGAATGGCCAGGGAGACGGCGGAAGCGCTCGCGCAGGGCAAGGATCGTCGGGGTGAGTGTCAGCGCGCCAAGATAGGCACCCAACATGTATGCGAGGAAGTAGCCCGCTGGACCCGTATCCGGATCCGGCCAGGCGCCGGTCGGTGACTGCAGGATCGCCGATAGCGCCGTAAGCAGGGTGGCGACCGAGGTCACGACGGCAGTCCCCAGGGCCGCCGCAAGAATCAGCGGCATCCGCAGGTCGCCCCGCTCGTCATAAAGCGACCAGCGCGCCCGCAGGGGCTTCAGGACCGCCAGCCAGAGCGCCGCCATCGGGACCGAAGCCGACATGGCCCAGGGAATGCCCAGGTCGGCGACGTTGAGCGCCGCGGTTTCCAGCAGGGGCAGGCCTTCGCCCAGGACGAGGGCAGGCCAGTAGCGGGTGGGAAGGAGAAGCAGGGCGGCAAGGCGAAGCCCGGAGGTCAGCATCCACTGGGGGAAGGAGAGGTGGTGGGCGATTTCGTAGCACGCGCCGTAGGCAGCCGCGATCGCGAGGTGCTGCCCCCATCGCCATGGCGTGTTCCGAGTACGCCCGCCCCCCGCGCGCCGCTCCACCGATGCCAACTCCTAACGCCGTAGTCGTGGTCCGTCTGGGGGTGATGATGCCACGTTTTTTGGCCGCCGGCGGGCGAGGGAAGCCCCCGCCCCCCTGTACCCCCTACGACCCACCCAGGGCATGTACGACATCGGCAGTCTCACTATGGCCCTTAGCGCGCAACACGACCTCGAGCACGCCGAAACCCGCCAACAACACCGTTCCAAGGAATGCTGCGAGTAGCGCCGTCAACTTCGCCGTCGTGGGTATTGTTTTGACGGTGTCGCCCAAAGCGACCAGTTTCACGTCGAAGGCATCGAACCTTCCGTTCAGCACCTCCACCTTGGCATCAATGGTGATCTTTAGGGCCTCGATCTTCCCATCGACGCTGGCGCTTAGTGCCTCGATCTTCCCATCGACGCTGGTGCTTAGTGCCTCGATCTTCCCATCGACGCTGGCGCTTAGGGCCTGCATCTTCCCATCGACGCTGGCGCTCAGGGCCTCGATCTTCCCATCGACGCTGGCGCTTAGTGCCTCGATCTTCCCATCGACGCTGGCGCTTAGTGCCTCGATCTTCCCATCGACGCTGGCGCTTAGTGCCTGGATCTTCCCATCGACACTGGCGCTCAGGGCCTCGATCTTCCCATCGAAGCCTTCACGGAGCCCATCCAGCTTCCCGTCGATCGCTACATTCTGCCCTTCGAGCTTGCCGTCAACTGCGGCCAGGATGCCGTCCAGCTTTCCATCGATCCTGGCGACCGTGCATTCGAGCCGGACGACGCTGCCTTTGATTTCGTGTACATCTTCATGGAGGTCGTCCACGCGGCGCCGCAGGTCGACAACATTCTCTTCTAGTTTACTGACTCGGTTTTCCATGCGCGCATCTTTAGAGGGAGCGCGCGCTGGTGCAACTTCCGCGCTCCCCGAGTCATGCGGTGTCAGGTAATTCGCCTCCTGATATGCGGCTGCCATTTGTCCTCCGAACGCTACCTTCGACGTGTGATGTCGATGGTACGCGGGCCCTGACGAGGAGGTGCCCGCGTCGTTCTGTAGTCTTTCTCTTACACAGCCCGCCGAACGGCTTGTGCAAGACAATTCGTAGACAAACATCGCATCAGTGCTGTTCCAATTCTCCCCAGATCGCGGGTTTCGCGCCGAACGCTTTTCGTAGCGCGACATAAAACACCGGCGTCAGGAACAAGCCAAACAGTGTGACGCCCAGCATGCCGGCGAAAACCGTGACACCCGTTGCCGAACGCACTTCGCTACCCGCGCCATGGCCCAGCAGCAGTGGCACGGAGCCGGCGATGAACGCGATCGAGGTCATGACGATCGGGCGCAGGCGCAACTTGCACGCCTCGAGCGCCGCATCGACCGTGCTGGCGCCGTGGATCTCCAGTTCGCGGGCGAACTCAACGATCAGGATGGCGTTCTTGCATGCCAGGCCCATGAGCACGACCAGACCGACCTGGACGAACACGTTGTTGTCCCCACCAGTCAGCCAGACGCCGAACAAGGCGGCGCACAGGCACACGGGGACGATAAGGATTACCGCCAGCGGTAGCGTCCAGCTCTCGTAAAGCGACGCGAGTACAAGGAACACCAGCAGGATCGATACGGGGAAGACGACGGCCGCGGCATGGCCCTGGGTCACCTGCTGGTAACTGAGGTCCGTCCATTCGAGGGTAATCCCACGGGGCAGGACCTTCGCCGCAATCTGCTGCAACTTCGCGATGGCCTGGCCCGAGGACAACACGCGCGGATCGGTGTCGCCGATGATGTCGGCGGCCGGATAGCCGTTGTAGCGGATGACCGGGTCGGGACCGTAAGCCGGCGTGACCGTGACCATGGAGCTCACCGGCACCATGCCGCCATCGCGATTGCGCGTGTACAGGTTGCCGATGTCGGCGGTCTGCTGGCGGAACCCCGCATCGGCCTGGGCCATCACGCGGTAAACGCGGCCGTATAGGTTGAAGTCGTTGATGTAGACGGAACCCAGGTAGACCTGCAGCGTGCTGAACAGGTCGGTCAACGCGACGCCCTGGGCCTTTGCCTTCTGCCGGTCGACCTTCACTTCGAGCTGGGGAATGTTGGCCTGGTAGCTCGTGACCGGGAAGGTCATGCCCGGTGTCTTCGCGACTTCGGCCTGGAAGGCGTTCACGGCATCCTGCAGCGCGCCGTAACCCAGGCCACCGCGGTCTTCGAGGTAAAGCGAGTAGCCGGATCCGTTGCCGAGGCCCTGGATCGGCGGTGGCTGCAAGGCGTAAGCGAACCCGTCCTTGATCGCCGCGAGCTTGCCGGCGAGCTCGGCGGAGATCGCCGCGGCAGATCGGCTGCGCTCATCGAACGGTTTGAGGATCACGTACGACGCCGTCTGGTTGGGCGTGTTCGTCGACTGCAGCGCGTTGAGCCCGGCGTAGCCGTTGGTCAGCTCCACGCCATCGACCGTACTGGCCACCTTCGCGATGGTCTCGGTGACATCCGAGGTCCGTGCCAGCGACGCGCCTTCCGGAAGCTTTGCGCCGGCGAAGAGGTAGAGCTTGTCCTGGGTGGGGATGAAGCCACCGGGTACGACGTTGAACAACAGGGCAGCGGCGACCAGCAGTGCCGCATATACCCCGAAGATCACGCCGCGCCGGCCGAGCGTACGCCCGACGACCGAGTGATACCCATCCGACGATCGTGCGAAGAACCGGTTGAAGCCACGGAAGAACCAGCCGAAGGCGCGATCCATGCCACGGGTCAGCGCGTCTTTGGGTGCATCGTGGCCGCGCAGGAGCTTCGCCGCGAGGGCGGGCGAGAGCGTCAGGGAGTTGATCGCCGAGATGACCGTCGAGATGGCGATGGTGACCGCGAACTGCTTGTAGAACTCACCGGTCACGCCCGACAGGAAGGCCATGGGTACGAACACGGCGCACAGCACCAGCGCAATGGCGATGATGGGGCCGGAGACCTCGCGCATGGCCTGGTGCGCGGCGTCCCGCGCGGACAGCCCCTGCTCGATATAGCGCTCGACGTTCTCCACCACGACGATCGCATCGTCGACCACGATGCCGATCGCCAGGACCAGCCCGAACAGGGTCAGGGTGTTGATGGAATAGCCCAGGAGCAGCAGCCACGCGAACGTGCCGACAATCGATACCGGCACCGCCACCAGCGGAATGATCGAAGCGCGCCAGCTCTGGAGGAAAAGGATCACGACCAGCACGACGAGCAGGACGGCCTCGAGCAGCGTATGGCCCACGGCGCTGATGGACTCGCGGACGAACACCGTGGGGTCCCAGACCGGCTTCCACGTGACCCCGGGTGGGAAGGATTTGGAGAGTTCGTCGAACTTCGCGTAGACCGCGCTGGCGACTTCCAGCGAGTTCGCCCCGGGCGTGAGGAAGATGCCGACGCTCGTGCTCTCATGGCCGTCGACGGAGGTGCGCGTGGTGTAATCGCTGGAACCGAGTTCGACGCGCGCCACGTCGCTGACACGCACCACGCGGCCCTGCTCGTCGTTCTTCAGGACGATGTCGCCGAATTCCTCGGGGCTGCGCAGGCGGCCGCGCACGTTGATCGAGACCAGGAAGTCGCTCTTCTTCGGCGAGGGCTCGGCGCCGAGCTGGCCCGCCGACACCTGGACATTCTGCTCGCGGACGGCGTCGACGACTTCGTTGGCGGTCAGGCCGCGGGCGGCCAGCTTGTGCGGATCGAGCCACAGGCGCATCGCGTAGTCGCCGGCACCATACAGGGCTACGTCGCCGATGCCGGGCAAGCGGGAAAGCTCGTCCTTGACGTGCAGCGTGAGGTAGTTGCGCAGGTACAGGCGGTCGAAGCGGTGGTCGCTGGATTCGACGCTGACGTACATCAGCGGCGTCGGCGATTGCTTCTGCGTCGTCACACCGAACAGACGCACGTCGTCGGGCAGGCGGCTTTGCGCCTGGGAGACACGGTTCTGCACGCGGACCGCCGCCGTGTCGCCATCGACGCCGGGGGTGAAAGTCACGGTCAGCTGCAGGCTGCCATCCGAACCGGCGACCGACTTCATGTACATGATGCCTTCGACGCCGTTGATGGCTTCTTCCAGCGGGACCGCCACGGAGTCCGCGATTTCCTTGGGATTTGCGCCGGGGTAGGTGGCGCGGACCACGACACTGGTGGGCACGACCTCGGGGTACTCACCGACGGGCAGCAGGGGAATGGCGATAAGACCGGCGGCGAAAATGATCACCGAGAGCACGATCGCGAAGATCGGCCGGTCGATGAAGAACTTCGAGAAGTCCATGCTCAGTGGCCCCCGATCGCGGCGACGGCGTTGGTCGCGACGGGCGTGGCTGGCACGGCACGCACCGGCATGCCGGAGAAGTAGATCTTCTGCGCGCCGCTGACCACGACCTTGTCGGTCGCTTCCAGGCCGGTTAGCACGACCCGCATGCCACCGATATCCCGGCCGAGCGTGACGTCCTTGCGCACCGCATTGCCCTTGCTATCGACGATGTAGACATAGCGCCGGTCCTGGTCGGTGAGGATGGCTTTTTCATCGATGAGCCGCGTCTCGACAAGTGCGCCGCTTTCGAAACGCACGCGTGCGAACAGGCCGGGTGTGAGCTTGTGATCCGGGTTCGGGACGACGGCGCGGGCGCGTAGCGTGCCGGTCGCCGGGTCGAGGCGGTTATCGAGGAAGTCGACCTTCGCCTCGCGCGGGAAGCCGTCTTCATCCGCTAGTGCCACGCGCGCGGTCGCGGTGTGGTCGGCACCGTTGCCGTAGCGCAGGTAGCTGTGTTCATCGCAATCGAAGTACACGTACATCTCATCCTGCGAGACGACCGTGGTGAGCAGGCTGTCATCGATGCTGGCCAGGTTGCCGAGCGTGAGCAGGGCCCGCCCCGCACGACCGGCCACCGGTGCGCGGACCTGGGTAAAGGCCAGGTTGAGCGAGGCGGTGGCCACGGCCGCCTCCGCGGCGTGCACGTCGGCGCCGGTCTGGTCGACACCCGCCTTGCTGGTATCGAAGTCTTCCTTCGAGATGTAGTGGGTCTCGACCAGTTTGCTGGCGCGAGCGAACCGGCTCTGTGCCAGCTTCGACGCCGCGCGTGCACTCTCCAGCTGCGCCTGTGCGGTATTCAGCGCATCGCGGTAGGGCCGCGGGTCGATGACGAACAGCAGGTCGCCGGCCTTGACCTCGGCCCCTTCGGTATACGCGATGCGATCGATGTAGCCGCTGACGCGGGGCCGGATATCGACCGACTGGATCGCTTCGACCCGGCCGTTGAATTCATCGACGGAACGAATGGGCTTGCTGACCAGCGCGGCGACGCCGACTTCGGGCGGCGGTGCCGCTGCGGCTTCGGGAGTGGATTTGTGGCACGCCGTGAGCAGCAGCAGGGCTGCGAGGGATACATGCTTGACCATGGGGTGAGGCCAGGAGGAGGGAGTCAAGCAGGATGGGCACGGCGCTTGCGCGAAAAAAGCACCAAAAACGTGTGTTCTGGCTGTACCAAGTTGCCGCGTGGTGTATCAGCCGCCGCGCCAGGTCGCGTCCAGCCGCTGTACCGCAGCCATTGCATCCGCTTCGCTCGTGAAGTTGGCGAAGCCGAGCAACAGGCCGCCGTGCGATGCCTTGCGCAGGCGCCAGTCGCTCAATGCGTGGATCGCCAGGCCGTTGGCGCTCGCAGCCGATGCCAGCGCGCGGTCGTTACGGCGCGCCTTGAGGTGGGCGAGGATGTGGATGCCACCGGCCTGGGGCTGGACGAAGAGGCGATCGCCCAACATATCGTTCAGCGCATCGACGACGTAACCGCGGCGCGCCGCATAGAGCGGGCGCATCTTGCGCAGGTGCCGGGCGAACAGCCCCTGGCCCATGAAGTCGGCGATCATGGCCTGCGGCACGATCGAGCCGGGGCCGGGCAGGTGCGCCACTTCGTCGCGGAACGTGCCGACCAGTGAGGCGGGGACCACGAGGTAGGCGAGGCGCAGGCCGGGCACCAGCACCTTGCTGAACGTGCCGGTGTAGAGCACGCGATCATCGTGGTCGAGGCTCTTCAGGGCGGGCAGGGGGCGGCCGTGGTAGCGGAACTCGCTGTCGTAGTCGTCTTCGATGATCCATGCCTTGCGGCTGCTGGCCCAGTCGAGCAGTTCCAGGCGGCGCGGCAGGGAAAGCGCCATGCCCATGGGGCTCTGGTGGGTAGGCGTGACCACGGCGAAGCGGGCGTTGCGGGCGTGCTTCTTGCCTTCGCTGACGCAGAGCCCTTCGTCATCCACGCTCACCGGGTGCAGGCGAAGGCCCGCGCGTTCCAGGAAGATGCGCGCGAGGAGATAACCGGGATCCTCATACCAGCCGATGTCGCCTGGCTTGAGCAGCGTATGCCGTATGAGATCGAGCGCCCCGCGGTACCCCGTGGTGATGAAGACCTGCTCATGCGAACACGAGATGCCCCGCGAAATCCCCAGGTAGGTCGCGACGGCGCGACGCAGCGGCTCATGGCCCGCGGGGTCGGGGTAGGTCATGGCGGAGGTGTGCAGCGTGCGCTGGTGGCGTCCGCACAGGCGCGCCCAGGTCTTGCGTGGGAACGCATCGAGTGCGGGCAGGCCAAGCTGGAAGGGCGCGGCGCCCGTTTCGCTCATGCTGGGTACCGCGGCCGTACCGTTTGAAGGCGCCGGGGCTGCGTGACGCGCGGGTTCGTTGTGGGACCCCAGCCGCGGCGAGACCACGGTGCCAGCGGCGCCGCGCGTGACGAGATAGCCCTCGCTGACCAGGACCTGGAACGCCATTTCGACGGTGCCACGGGCCAGGCTCAACTCGCTTGCCAGCGTCCGCACCGAAGGCACGCGGTCGCCGGCGCCCAGCCGGCCATCGGCGATCGCCTCGCGGAAGTGGTTGTAGAGCTGCAGATAGATGGGCGCGTCGCGGTCGCGCGCCGCATTCAGGCGTTTCAGCTCGTCGGTGAATGTCCCAGTCATAAAGGCAGATCTTGCACCTGTGCCATGGGCCATCAGTTTCCTACAGTGCTGCCCTGACGACAAGGAAACACCCGTGGACACCTATCAGATTGGCCCGGTCGAAACCGACCAGGACTACGAGGCCTGCTTCGACACGATGCGCCTGCTGCGCCCGCACCTGACCGATGCCGCGGCCATCGCCGCCCGCGCCCGGCGGCAGGGTGCGCAGGGATACCGCCTGCTGGCGGCGTGGCATCGCGACCATGCGATTGCGCTGGCTGGCTATCGCATCACCGAGAACCTGCTCTACGGCCGCTTCCTTTACATCGATGACCTGGTGGCGAGCGAAGACGCGCGTGGCCGGGGCATCGGTGGTGACCTCATCGCCGAGTTGCGCGAGGAAGGGCGCCGGCAGGGTTGCAGCCACATCGTGCTCGATACCGCGCTCGCCAATGCCCTGGGCCAGCGGTTCTATTTCCGGCAGGGCCTGCTCGCACGCGGCATGCATTTCAGCCAGCCGCTCTAACCATCGGAGATACCCCCGTGAAGATCCTGCACATCGATTGCAGCCCCCGCATCGAGTCCTACAGCCGCGCGCTTTCCGCCGGCATCGTCGATCGCTTGCTGGATACGACGCCTGATGCCGAGGTGCTACGGCGCGACCTGGGCTGGCATCCGATCCCGCACGCCACCGAGGACTACGCCCGCGCGCTTTCCTCGCCCGCGGCACTTGCCATGGGAGCGGAGGGTGACGAGATGGGACTTTCCGAGGAGCTGATCGTCGAACTGGAGCGGGCGGATGTCGTGGTGATCGGGACGCCCATGAATAACTTCACGGTGCCGTCCGTGCTGAAGGCATGGATCGACCAGATCCTTCGCTATGAGCGCACGCTGACCTCGGTGGGGGCAGGCAAGAAGGTGGGCCTGTTGCAGGATCGGCCCGTGTATGTCGCCATCGCGTCGGGCGGTGTGTTCGCCGGCGAACGCGCGAACCAGCCGGATTTCCTGCGGCCGTACCTGAGTGCCGCGCTGGGTTGCATCGGGTTGCACAGCCTGCATTTCTTCCCGCTGCAGGCCACGGCGTTCCTGGCGCCCGAAGCGCTGGACGAGGCATTCGACGCGGTGCTGGCGAGTTTCGACGGGGCCTTCGCGGCCGCCTGAGCAGGGCCGGGAATAAAACCGTCGCGGCGATGATCTTGGCATGCGTGGGCGCCGCTCCGGCGCCACCAGCCCGAGGTCCCCGCCATGTCCATGCCAGCCCAAGCCCTCCACGCCAGCGCGTCCATCCGCTCCCGGTCCTACACGAAAGTCGCCATCGCGATGCACTGGAGCATCGCCTTCCTGATCTTCCTGAATGTCTGCCTGGGTTTCCTCATGGAAACCTTCCCCAAGAGCGCGCCGGGGCATGACCAGGTCCTGTTCTACCATGCCTCGTTCGGCAGCCTGATCTTCGGCCTGGCCGTGTTCCGCCTGTTCTGGCGATCGACGCACAAACCACCGGCGTTGCCTTCGCACATCCCCGCGTGGCAGCAGAACGTGGCCCATGTGCTGCACTGGATCCTCTACACGCTGATGCTGGCGGTGCCGCTCACCGGTTACCTGCATCGCATGGCGGGCGGCCACCTGGTCAGCTTCTTCGGCATCGGCTACCTCCCGGTGCTCATCGGCAAGAACGAGCCCCTGCGCCTGCTGACCGATACCTTGCACGTCGCGCTGGTCTGGACCCTGTGTATCCTTGTGGTGGGGCACATCGGCGCCGCGTTGAAACACCGGTTCATCGACCGCGACAGCGTCATCCAGCGCATGCTCGGCGTATAACGCCCATGGTGGGCAACTCACGGAGTGCGTTCGGCATGGGTCCGCAGCACACATGATGTCGGCAGGTAACCGGGCGGTCGTGGACGAGCTGGCGCTGCGTCACCTCGATGCTGCCTATAACCTGGGCCGTTGGTTGCTGGGCAGCGAGCAGGACGCCGCGGATGCCGTGCACGACGCCTACCTGCGCGCTGCCCGCGCCGCCGATACCTATGCAGGTGGCAACGCGCGGGCGTGGTGGCTGGCGATCGTACGCAACTGCTGCCTCGCGCGGCTGGCGGTGCGCAACAAGGAAAAGAAAAATGTCGCCATCGACGATAACCCCGTCGCTGCCGAGCGCTGGATGCCACGGGCCGAGGCGGACGAGGTGGAGGAGCGGGTTGATAGCTCGCGCCGCCGCGAACTCATCGCCGTGCACCTGGGCAACCTGCCCGAGATCTTCCGCGAAGTGCTGATCCTGCGTGAGATGGAGGAACTGTCTTACCGGGAGATCGCCGACGTGCTCGAAACGCCCATTGGTACGGTGATGTCCCGGCTCGCCCGCGGGCGCGCTTTGCTGCAAAAAGCCCTGACTGACGACGGCGCGATGGAGGCCCCGCATGGACTGTAAGACCGCCAGCGAGCTGTTGCCGTTGTACTTCGATGGTGAACTCGATCGCGCGACCAGCCGCGAGTTCGAGGCGCACCTGGATGAATGCGCGACGTGCCAGGCCGCGCTGATCCAGCTGGATGCGTTGCGTCGCTCGTTGCGTAACGATGTGCCGCGTTACAGCGCGCCCGAATCATTGCGGGCGCGGATCGGGAAGAGTGCGGCCGGCGACGCATCGATGGCGCGTCCGCGGCAGCGTGTGTCGCGCCCGTGGCTGGCCCTTGCGGCCTCCTGGATCCTGGCGTTCGTCGCGGGCGGTGTGACGCTATCCGCCTGGAACCAGGGCTCGGCACCGGCGCAGGAGGCGTCGCAGCTGCACCGCGATCTCTTCGCCAGCCACTGGCGTGCGCTCGCCGCAGCCTCGCCGATCGACGTGGTCTCCACCGATCAGCACACCGTAAAGCCGTGGTTCGCCGGGAAGGTGGCCATCTCGCCGGTGGTGCAGGACTTCGCCGACCAGGGCTACGCGCTCATCGGCGGGCGTATTGATTACGCCGGCCGCGAACGCGTCCCGGTGCTCGTCTACCGGCACGGGAAGCACCTGATCGACGTGTTCGTGCTGCCGTGGAAGGCGGGTGCTGAAAGCCGTGATGCGGTGGAGGCCGAGGGCTACGTGCTCGAGACCGCGAGCCTCGGCGGCCAGGCGGTGGCGATCGTCTCGGACATGGATCGCGGCGAGCTGACGCGGTTCCGGGATCTACTGAACGCGGCGGGACCCAGCCGCTAGCCGTCGCGACCGGTCAGGCCAGTTCGCCATGCGACGTGCGGTCGAGCCAGCGGAACGGCCGTTGCATGGCCCATTCGATCTCACGGGCCAGGGCGTCGGGGATGGGAGCGCCCGTGCGTATGTCATCAAGCACCGCGGGGTCGACGCCCAGTGACTGGGCCAGGGCTCTCCATTGTGAAATGCCATCCGCCCGGAGTTCGGCGATCAATCGCCTGAGGTTGTTCCGCCGGATGGTCTGGAGTGGATCGCCCTGCATGTATCGGTTCCCTTGCCCGCTTCGCAAGATAAATGGCTCATCGACCGGGGGTTGGGATGCGCAAATTCGGCGCCTCAACCTGCGAATTGGGCAGGTTGTGCGCCTCGTTTATTGAGTGGAAAGCGTCCGGGGCGGCACAGGGTAAAAGCGGCAGGCCTCACGCGGTGCTAACACCCGGCCCGGTTTCATGGTCCGGTGCAGGGCGTCTTTAGGTAGGGACGAATGGGCTTGGGTGATACAACGAATCCCGATACGGGTGTCGATGAACTGGTCCGGCTAGCCGGGCCATGCGCCGACGACGAAGGCGTCGTCATTGCCAACGCCTCCGGCGAACTCGTTTTTGCCAGTGAGCGGGCGGCGGATATCCTTGGCATCGTCCGCCTCGGCGCGGGGGTGGACGACTACAGCGCGTTGCATGGCGTGTTCACCGAAGATGGGCGCCCCTATCCCTCGTCCGATCTTCCCCTTGCGCGTGCCATCCTCCTCAGGAAGACGACGCGCGGTGAACGCCTGCTGATACGTCGGCCGGATGGACTCATCCAGCTCATCGAAGTTTCCGCCCGGCCGCTCATCGACGCCGCGAAGCGCCACGTCGGTGCCGTGGCCGTTCTCCGCGTACTGGCCCGGTAACCCTCGCGCGTTTCACATGGGCTAATCCGCCACCGCGTAGGCGTAGGTATGCCGCAACGAGGGACACGCTGGCGGGTGCCCGCCTGGGCCGCCGCAGGCGACGAGGGCGGACGAGGCCATCCATGCCATCGTGTCGAATGCCTTGTGTGATCCTACGGGCGGCGCCTTGAGCCCCGCGCGCCTCAACGCATCGCGCAACACGTGGATGCGCCCCATGCGCCGCGTCGCGGCCGTGTTGTACGTGAAGCTGACGGTTCGCGATGCTTCCTGGCTGGTCTCGACCATGTGCGGGCTGGTGAGCGGCATATAGACACCCGTGCCCGGCCTGAGGTGGAACACGTGGGCGCGCGCGCGGAATTCTTCCTGCCATTTCGCGTGGCTCAGGTCGTGTCGTGCGTGGAAGTCATCGCGTACCAGGTCGCCTAGCGTGGCGCGATCGGTGGGGTCCCAGACGTAGACGGTCTTCGTGCCCGACAGTTGAAGGAGCAGCACGTGGCTGCGGTCGATGTGGAATGGTGTGCATGTGTCCGGCGAGGCGGAGAAGATCCAGCCGGCGCGGTAATAAACGCCCGGATCGACGCGCTCGATCTTGTCGATGATCGGCGCGAAAGCCTCGTCGACCAGCGTCCGGTAAGTGGGATCGGCCTGGATGTGGCGGAGCAGAACCCAGGACTTCGCGTTCTCGATGGCGCTCAGCGATGCGACCGCTGATTGGCCGGAAGGGTAGAGCGCGGCTGCCGTGTCGAAGTCGGTGCCGGGCTGCACGCCGCTGGCGAAGCTATACCAGCGGTTCGTGCCACGACAGCGCTTGCCAAGTTCGACCAGGGCATCGCGTTGCAGGAGCGGGTGATCGGAGAACGTGTGCGTCAGCGGCGTAACGCGCATGGGTTCGAACTCATCCCACGCGAGTGTGATCAGCGGAGCGTTGGCGTTTGTCATGGGCGGTCACCGTTAGGGGCCACGCATCGTGTGCGTGTGCACTACCTGCCGAGGACGTTTATACGCTCGCGTTTTGCGGGCACTGCTCTGCCATCCGGCTTAGGCCGACCGGTTTAAACCGTTGGTGCGAGCCGCTTCATGGCGGTGATCGCAAGTTCTTTCGAAATAGGCCGACCGGTACGAAATGTTTTCGCATGGTCCTTCGCACGCACACGTCCAAGCGGCCGGAAGTATTCCGGGAAGCGTGTTGATTTGTCTCGTCTTGCGCGGCTTGCGCGGCGGGGGTGACCAAATCGATCGCATCAAATAATGGATGGACGGCCAAACGGAATCTACGGTGAAGCCTCGACGGGATAGGCCGTAAGAGCAGCCCTGGCTACACCGGAAAACCCCTGAAATGGGGTGGCGAAACTCCCGCCCACGCACGGCGTGGACGGGAGTGTGCAGCGTAACTACTGCGAAATATTCGCCGTCACATGGTAGACGCGCCCACCCCAGCCATCATTGGGGAAGGAGTCCGACACCTTCAGGTAGACCGGCTTCGAACCATCCGCCGCGGCTTTCAGGAAGGGCGTCAGATCCACCGTACGGTCGTCCTTGTTCGAGCCATCCGTGATCGGCCGTGTCTCTTCAAGCACCGTCGTCCAGGTCTGGTTGTCCGAGCTTGCCTGGACCACGAATTCCGCATCGATCGTCAACGTGACCGTCGCCGACTTCGTGTCACCCGGGAACGGGAAGCGGTAGGTGAAGTGCGCATTGCCATCGGCGAAGCGGTTCTGCACGCCGTTGCTCTGCGAACCATCCGGATCGAACAGCCACGGATTCTCGTCGACCGTACCCGTGTCGAAGTTGATGGCATGCGCGATGAGCACATCGGCCTCGGCGGTGTAGCGCAGGCCGGCCGCGGTCAGGTTCACGGTGACCATGTGGTGGCCATCGCTGGCGGCACTGGGCACGGTGACCTTGAGCGGAAGGGTCTTGCTCACCGGGTTGGCATTGCCACGTGGCTGCAACGGCAGCAACGAGGCGCGGGGCGTGGCGGACCAGCCGGCAGGAACGTTCACCGACGTCAGCGTGAGCAGCGGGATGTAGCCCGTCGCCGAGGCGCTGAGCGTGACGGGGATCGTCGTCGTGCCGTTGGCGGAAGGCATGACAACGGGCTGCGCCGGCGAGAGGGTGCCGGCCAGCGAGGTGATCGGCGTGAACGTCGGCACGTCGCCGATCAGCGCGCTGAGCGCGCTGGCCTGCGTACGCCAGTCGAAGACGTTCGGATGCTCGTCCGCTGTAGCACCGGACCAACGCGTGCCGAGGCGTCCCGCCGCATCGCGATCGTTGTTCCAGATGCCTTCCGCCTGTTGCGAGAGGAAGTCCGCGTAGCGCCTGTCGTGCGTGGTATCGACCAGGTCGGTCCAGTAGCGCATGAAGATGCCCTTGAACTGCTTGGCATTGTCATCGCAGGTCTGGTCCGTGGCATCGCAGGTTTCCGTCAGCGTGCCGTTGGTGACCAGGGCGTTCGGACCGATGGCGGCGTCAGCCAGGCGCTTCACCGCGGCCAGGATCTTCGGGTCGCGGGTGGCGCGGAAGAGCTCGAGGCCGCCACCGATGGCGAGGCCCTGGTTGTAGCTCCACACGTTCTGGCCGTTGTTGGTGCAGGCGTTGGTGAGGCCATCGTTGACCAGGCCATTGGCGTTGATCATGCCGCTGCCCTGGAACCAGTTCCACGCGGTGCGCGAGCGGCCCAGCCACAGCGTGTCGCCATGGATGCGGTTATGCAGCTCGGCGGTCAGCCGGATCCACAGGCCGTTGGTGATGGCGTTCTTGTACGTGCGCTCGCCATCCCACCACACACCGCCGCCACAGGTGCTGGTATCCCAGTAGCCGTTGACGTAGTTGGCGATGGTCACCGCCATGTCCAGGTACTTCGGGTTACCGGTCAGGTCGTAGGCCTGGATCCAGGTGAGACCCCACCACTCGGAATCGTCAATCGCGCGGCTGGTGAAGTTGCCGAGCAGCGGATCGCCGGAGAGCACGCCGGGCGGGAACACGCCCTTGTCCTTCTCGAAGGTGTTGTCGAGCTGGGCGAGGTAGCGGCGGTCGCCGGTGCGTTCCATATAGTCGCCGATGGTCTGCAGCGCCACGGCGGAGTTCCACCAGCTCGAGGGGAACCATGCCTTGTTCGGTTCGTACGAGCTCATCAGGACGTCCGCGGCCACGCGGGCGCGGGCCATGGCCACGGGGCCATCGGTGAAAGGGTTGGAAGACGGGGTCTGCTGGGCCGCGGCGGCGGGGAAGGTGGCCGCCAGGGCCGTCAGGCTGGCGATGGCCAGCAGCGTTTTCACGCGTATGCGTAATGCACCGAGCTTCATATGCGAAGCGCTCCTCTGGGATACCCACGATAGGGCTGGAGGCACCGCCTCCTCCCCGCCACTCCCCGGCCGAACCGCGGGCGTAGATCCGGCCTGGCACAGCGTGCGCACGGACGCATTTAAACGTCTAAATCCCCATTTAGATCGTGCGAATTGACCGAGTGTCGCAGAGCCGGGGCGGGCAAATGTGAGAACCACGTCAACGGCCAGACGGACCCTTGTGGGAGCGCGCTTGCGCGCGATGGGTGCTTGAGGGACAGCCGATCGCGCGCAAGCGCGCTCCCACAAGTACAGGTCTGCGGATTGGCGGTCCGGTTTCGGCGAGAACTACTGCGCTGCACAAGAAAGTTCTCAATCGGTTAAGATTGGCTTACGAAACGATGAGCCAGCCCCAGGGCAAGCCCCAGTCGTGACACAGACATGGGCTCCCGAACGGGCGCCCAGGGCTTTTCCAACCTTGGGGTTTACCAGCATGACTCATCGTATGCACGGGCGTCCGCGCCTATCGCTTCTCTGCCTGGCGCTTGCCGCCGCCTTGCCGGCCATGGCGCATGCCCAGTCGGGCCCGGCGGCCGACGATGGCGATAACGACACCAAACCGAAGAAGGCCACGACACTCGATGCGGTGAACGTGCAGGGGCAGGCTGTCTCGGACTACACGACCGACCAGTCGGCGGCCACGACGCGCCTTCCGCTGACCCTACAGGACACGCCGCAGTCGATCAGCGTGTTTACCGAGCAGCGGATCAAGGACCAGAACCTGACCAACCTGCGCGCGGTGCTGGATAACACCACCGGCGTCTTCTCCACGGCATACGACTCCGAGCGCGTGGTGTTCTGGTCGCGCGGTTTCCAGGTCGAGAACATGTCGTACGACGGCGTGCCGATCGCGTCGAGCCTGAACATCAGCTCCGCCGACTCGTCGCTCGACCCCTCCATTTTCGAACGTATCGAGATCATCCGCGGTGCCACGGGCCTGCTCAGCGGCGCGGGCAGCCCGTCGGCCAACATCAACTTCGTGCGCAAGCACGCGGATAGCCGCACCCCGGAAGCCGATGTCTCGGTGAGCTACGGCTCGTGGAACACCCAGCGCGAGACGGTGGATGCGTCGACGCCGCTGAACGCCTCGGGCAGCATCCGCGGCCGTTTCGTCGCCGCGCATGAGGAGGGCGATTCGTACATCGACCGCTACCACAACCAGAAGAACGTGGCTTATGGCGTCATCGACGCCGACCTCGACGACAACACCACGCTGAGCGTGGGCTACGACTGGCAGAAGACGCGTCCGACCGGCGTGACGTGGGGCTCGTATCCGGTGCTGTTCCAGGATGGCGGCTTCATCCAGTGGCCCCGTGGATTCTCGTCGGCCGCCGACTGGACCCATTGGAACAACACCACGCAGACGGCGTTCGCTGACCTGAAGCACAGCTTCGACAACGGCTGGCAGATCCACGCGCTGGCGAGCCACCGCAAGACCGATGCCGACTCGTCGCTGTTCTACGTGTTCGGCGCGCCCGACCGCGAAACGGGCGAGGGCATGATCCCGTACGCGTACAAGAGCTTCCAGCGCGGCAGCCAGAACAACGTCGACCTGTTCGCGTCCGGCCCGTTCCAGGCCTGGGGCCGCGAGCACGAGCTTGTCGTGGGCGTGAGCGATTCCCACTACCGCACCGACTACTTCGAGTACCCGCACGGCGATTTCCTGCCGGACATCGGGAACTTCCTCGATTGGAATGGCAGCTACCCGTATCCCGACTTCTCGTCGACCGCAAATCGCGTCTCGATCTCGCGGACGGAGCAGAGCGGCGCCTATGCCGCGGCGCGCCTGCAGCTCGCCGACCCGCTGAAGCTCGTGGTCGGTGCCCGCTATTCGCGCTGGAAGAACGACACCAACGACAGTACCGCCGGCATCTACCACGAGACGGCCAGCAAGACGATTCCGTATGCAGGCCTGATCTACGACATCACGCCGAACTACTCGGCCTTCGCAAGCTACACGCAGATCTTCGATCCGCAGAACAACCGCAAGCAGGACGGTAGCTTCCTCGAGCCCGTGCTGGGCACGAGCCGCGAAGTCGGTATCAAGGGCCGCCATTTCGATGGCGCGCTGAATACGTCGCTGGTGTTCTTCGAAACGAAGCAGGACCACGTGGCCGACGCGCTGCCGGGCGTCTACCTGCCGGACGGCATCACCCAGGCCTATCGTTCGGTGGATGGCACGAAGTCGCGTGGTTATGAATTCGAGGCATCCGGCTCGCTCTCGAGCAACTGGAACGGTACGTTCGGCTGGTCGCACTTCAACGTGAAGGCGCCTGAGGGCGGCGCGCTGCGGCCGTCTCTGCCGCGCACGCTGGTGCGCGTGTTCACCACCTATACGCTGCCGGGTGAGTGGAGCGGCCTGACCGTCGGTGGCGGCGTGAACTGGCAGGGGCCCTCGAAGGCGGATATCGACGACGGCTACGGCGTGGTGCGCTTGTACCAGTCCTCGCAGACGCTCGTGAACGCCATGGCCCGCTATGCGTTCAACGACCACGCATCGGTCCAGCTCAACGGCGAGAACCTGCTCAACCGCAAGTACTTCGTGCTGGATGACTTCAGCAACCTGTACTACGCACCGGGCGCGACCTGGACGGCATCGTTCAACTACAAGTTCTTCTAACGCCGTTGTGGGAGCGCGCTTGCGCGCGATGGGCCTTGCGGCGAGCACCCATCGCGCGCAAGCGCGCTCCCACAAAATCCGTTTGTCGCGCTAAACTGACAAACACATCACGAGGCCTCCGCGTTCCCTTGATCGCATGGCGGCGATGCTCCGTGCGTGGAGGGGTCGTGATGCCTGAGCGAAAGCCATTCTTCAAGCCGCTGATGCACTCGACCGTCGATGGTTTCAGCGATGACGAGCTGATGACCCGCGCGGCGGCGCTCGCGTTCTATGCCGCGTTGTCCATCGCGCCCATGCTCCTTCTGTTGGTGTGGACGCTGTCGCTATTGAACCCCGACCTGGAAGCGCAGCTCACCGATGCGCTGCAGACGGTGCTGGGCCAGAAGGCGGCCGGCGCCCTGGCTTCCGTGATCGAGAGTGCGCACGAGCATCCGCGGCTGGGCCATGTTGCCGGGATCATCGGCATTGGCGTGACCTTGTTCAGTGCTTCCGCGGTGTTCGCACAGCTGCAGGGCACGTTGAACCGCGTGTGGCGGGTGAAGCCGAAACCCGGGGAGGCCGTCGGAGCCTGGTTGCGGGCGAGGGGACGTGCGTTCGCCCTGCTGGGAGGTATCGCCTTTCTGCTCATCGTGTCCTTCGTGGTCAGTGCGCTGATCCAGGGGCTGTTCCCCAAGGACAGCGCGGTCTGGACGGGCGTGAAGTACGTCGTCTCGGTCTTCGTGTTCGCCGTGGCCTTCGCCCTGATGTTCCGCGTACTTCCCGATGCGATGATCGACTGGAGTGATGCCGTGCTGGGCGCCGTGCTCACCACCGCGCTCTTCCTTGCCGGTGAGTTCGTCATCGGGATCTACGTGACGCACAGCGACGTCGGTGGTGCTTATGGGCCGGCGGGTGCGTTCGTGGTGTTGCTGACGTGGACCTACTACTCATCGATCATCGTCCTGCTCGGTGCCGAGCTGACGCGTGGCATGGCCGACGCGCGCGGGAAGCCGATCCGCCCGAATGCGCATGCCGTGGAGATCGCATCGGCACCGGCCGAGGTGGGGCAACCGGGTGAGGTGGGGCGGCCTCCGGCGCAGCGCAGCCGGGACGGAAGGAGGCGCGCGCCGGGGCTCGCGGCGGGTGCAGCGTTTGCCGCCGCCGGCATCCTGCTGGGTGTTGTGGCGGGCCGTAGCGCGGCAAGGCGGCGAAGCCGTTAGTCCGGACGCAACGACATCATCGGGCCATGACCTCATGACGACCCGCCGTATACGCCCCGGCGCGCACGGTCAGGCGCTAACCAAAGCCGGGGTCAGCCATGGTCAGCAAAGCGAAGCCAGTAACGGGGGCGGCACGTGACAGCCGCGGGAACGGTGATGAGCTCCACCAGGACGCAGGCGGAACGCATCCCGCCCTGACGACGAACCAGGGCGTCACGGTCAGCGATAACCAGAACTCGCTGAAGATCGCCGAACGCGGTCCCACGCTGCTTGAGGATTTCATCCTCCGCGAGAAGATCACCCATTTCGACCACGAGCGGATTCCCGAGCGCATCGTGCATGCCCGCGGCACGGCGGCACATGGCTTCTTCGAGCTGACCGCGTCCCTTTCGAAGTACACGACGGCGCGTGTGTTGACGGAAGTCGGCGAGCGCACGCCGGTCTTCACGCGCTTCTCGACGGTGGCAGGTGGCGCCGGATCGGTCGATACCCCGCGCGATGTCCGCGGCTTCGCGGTGAAGCTGTATACGAAGGAGGGCAACTGGGATCTGGTCGGCAACAACATCCCGGTGTTCTTCATCCAGGATGCGCTTAAATTCCCGGATCTCGTGCATGCGGTGAAAATGGAGCCCGACCGCGGCTTCCCCCAGGCTGCGAGCGCGCACGATACGTTCTGGGACTTCATCTCGCTGACGCCCGAGTCACTCCACATGATCATGTGGGCGATGTCGGACCGGGCCATCCCGCGTTCGCTACGCATGATCGAAGGCTTCGGCGTTCACTCGTTCCGCCTGATCAACGCCAAGGGCCAGAGCACATTCGTGAAATTCCACTGGCGGCCGAAGCTGGGCCTGCAATCCACCGTGTGGGATGAGGCGGTCAAGCTCGCCGGTGCCGATCCGGACTTCCACCGGCGGGATTTCTTCGAGGCGATCCAGGCCGGCAACTTCCCGGAGTGGGAGCTGGGCGTCCAGCTCTTCACGGAAGAGCAGGCCGCCGCGTTCCCGTTCGATCACCTCGATGCCACCAAGCTGATCCCGGAAGAGATGGTGCCGTTGAAGATCATCGGGCGCATGGTGCTGGACCGTTGGCCGGATAACTTCTTCGCTGAGACGGAGCAGGTCGCGTTCTGCCCCTCGCACCTCGTTCCCGGCCTGGACTTCAGCAACGATCCGCTGTTGCAGGGGCGGCTGTTCTCATACCTCGATACGCAGTTGTCCCGCCTGGGTTCGCCGAATTTCCACCAGTTGCCGATCAACGCGCCCAAGTGTCCGTTCGCCAACCAGCAGCGCGACGGCCACATGCAGCAGCAGGTGCCCAAGGGCCGGGTGGCTTACGAGCCGAGCTCGTTGCAGGCGGATTCGCCCCGTGAGGATGCGAAGCGCGGCTTCCGTTCCGCCGCGGTGGAGGAGCAGGGCGTTCGCGGTCGGGTGAGGGCGGAAACCTTCGCCGACCACTACAGCCAGGCCCGGCTGTTCTATATCAGCCAGACGCCGTACGAGCAGGCGCACATGGCTTCCGCGCTCGTGTTCGAGCTCTCCAAGGTCGAGACCTTGCACGTGCGCGAAGCGATCGTCGGCCACCTGCGCCATATCGATGAGGGTCTGGCGAAGCGCGTGGCGACGGGGTTGGCCCTGGACAAGCTGCCGCCCGCGCCGAAGGCAAAGGCGCCGGTCGTGGAGATGAAGCCGTCGCCCGCCTTGCAGATCATCGGCAAGATGAAGCGGACGCTTGAAGGCCGGGTAGTCGGCATCCTGGTCAATGATGGATCCGATGCGAAGGCGCTTGCCGCGCTAAAGACCGCGGTAACCGCCGCGGGTGCGACGGTGAAGATCGTTGCCCCGAAGGTGGGCGGTGCCAAGCTCTCGGACGGGAAGAAGCTGGCTGCGGACGGTCAGCTCGCCGGTACGCCATCCATCAACTTCGATGCCGTGGCCGTCGTGCTCAGTGCGGCCGGCGCGGATCAGTTGAAGAAGGAAGCCGCGGCGGTGGATTTCGTCCGTGATGCGTTCGGCCACCTGAAGGCGATCGCGGTGGATGACGGCGGCCGGGCGCTGTTTGAAGCGGCCGGGCTCGCTGCCGATGAGGGCGTGGTAGCCGCCAGCGATGCCCGTGGGTTTGTGGAAGGCGCCAAAGGCCGCTTCTTCGATCGCGAGCCGAACGTCCGGATCCTCGCCTGAAGGATCCGTGGTGTCGATGCGCCCGATCTATTTCGGGCGCTTCGACGTCGTGGGGGCGAGCAGGCGCTGCAAGCCCCCTTCGGCGACCTCGGCGAACTTCGTCGGGTCGCCGAACGCGCGGGCGGTGAGCATCGCGCCATAGACGATCGACAGGAAAGCTTCCGCTTCGACGCTGGCGGCCGACCGTAATGTGAGCACCCCCAGTTGCGCGCCGCGGGTCAGGATCGTCTCCAGCCAGCGTGACAGGTCACGGAAGTGCAGGCGGACAGCTGCGGCCAGGTTTTCCGGCAGCGAGGGCAGCTCCGCGGCAAGCATGCCGGCGACGCAGAACGGTGCCGTGGCGTCGGTGATGCACTTTTCCCAGTAGCCCACGTAGAACTTCAGCATCTGCACCGGATCGAAGTCGCCGGCGGCCAGCAGCTGGGCCTGGGCCAGGATGCCGGCGCGCGATTCTTCGACGACCGCGAGGGCCAGGTCGGCCTTGGCGGGGAAGTGGTGGTGGATGCTGGCCTTGCGTACCTGGACCTCTTCGGCGACGTCGGCGTAGCTGAAGCCGTTGTAGCCGCGGGTCTGGATCAGGTAGCGGGCTGAGTCGATTAGTTTTTGCTGGGTGGTCATGGGGGTTAGCCTACTACTTGGTAGGGATGGGGGCAACTTGGGCTTAGGGGGGGTGAGGGTTTCAGGGGGACGTTCTGCGTCATCGCGCGCAAGCGCGCTCCCACGGGGGGCTTGTTGATCGCCGTCGACCGGCGCCGGTCATTGACGAGTCACCTACCTACTAGTAGGCTGATCTCCCCTTTGATGGAAATCTGCCAATGCAAACGCTTCGTCAGTTCTATTTTCTTCGTGCGGGTGTCGCTTTCGCCTGGGTCGCGCTCGTGGTGATCCTGTCGCGGCTTGGGTTGCCGGCGGCGGTGGGGTATGGGCTGCTGGTGCTGTATCCGCTGTGGGATGCGCTGGCCAACGTGATCGATGTCCGGCATAGCGGCGGGCTGCGGGCTAACCCGGGGCAGCAGTTCAACGCAGCAGTGAGTCTCGCGACGGCAGTGGCGCTGGTGGTGGCGCTGGTGCTCGCGGGGAACAAGGGCGCCTTGTTCGTGTTCGGGATCTGGGCCCTGCTGTCGGGTGTGCTGCAGCTGGCGGTGGGTATCCAGCGCCGCAAGATCGGCGGGCAGGCTTTCATGATGATCAGCGGCGCGCAGTCGGCGCTGGCGGGCGTCCTCATGGGGATCCGCGCGTTCGGCGAGCCGCGCAGCATCGCCGAACTTGCCCCGTATGCCGCGTTTGGCGGCCTGTACTTCCTGCTCTCCGCGCTGCGGCTCACCTTCCGCAAGCCGGCGGTGGAGCCGTACGGGCGGGCGGCTCAGTAAGCGGCGCTTACTGCAGGACGAACATCTCGATAGCGCGCGCGACGCCGTCTTCCGCGTTGGTGGCTGTTTCGTAACGGGCGGTCGCTTTCACTGCGGGGATGGCGTTGCCCATCGCCACGCTGGTGCCGGCGAATTCGAGCATGGCGATGTCGTTCTCGTGATCGCCCAGGGCCATGACGCTGTCCCGGTGGATGCCCAGCTGGTTCGCCAGCTTCTGCAGGCTGGGGCCCTTGCCGGCGCGCTTGTCGAAGATGTCGAGGAAGGTGGCGGAGCTCTTTAGCGTCGCGAAGCGCGCGGTCATTTCCGTGGGCAGGCGTGCGATCGCCGCATCGAGCACGTCGGCCTGGTCGATCATCATGAGCTTGGGGAAGCGCAGGCCCTGCGGCATCTCCCTCACCGGGCGGTAGCTGATCGGCGTATGGGTCAGATGCGAATCGGCGACGGTGTAGACGCTGATATCGCGATCCGGCGTATACATCCGTTCGCCATCCAGGCCCTGGAAGTGCACGCCGAGCTCGCGCGCCACATCGGCGCAAAAGAGGTAGTCGTCCAGGTCAAGCGTGAACTCGACGACGCGCTCACCCGTGCCGATGTTCTGGACGACCGCGCCGTTGAAGGCGATGCAGTAGTCGTCTTTCCCGTGGATACCCAGCTCGGTCAGGTAGGGGACGAGGCCGGAGACCGGCCGGCCACTGGCCAGCACCACGCGGACGCCACGGTCGCGGGCCCGGCTTATCGCCTCTTTCACCCGCGGTGAGATCGTGTGGTTGGGGCTGAGGAGCGTGCCGTCCATATCAATGGCGATCAGCTCGATAGGGCGGCGTCGTGCGGTATCCATCGGTGTACGTTGACCTGGTTTACATGAGCGCTCCAATTGTACGACATTATGTAACTGTCACGTTCATGAAACCCTTACAAGCCGGCGGCTACCCTTCGACCGATGATCGACACCAACCTACGCGCGCGGCTCGATGCACTCATGGCGGCGGGTGGCCGACGCATCCTGGGCATCGCGGGCCTGCCTGGCTCGGGCAAGTCGACCCTGGCCGCCCAGGTCCTCGCAGCCTATGGCGATACCGCGGTGAACGTACCGATGGATGGTTTCCACCTGGCCAATGCGGAGCTGCAGAGGCTTGGCCGCGCCGTGCGAAAGGGCGCGCCGGATACGTTCGACGCCAGCGGCTATGTCGCCTTGCTACGCCGCCTTCGCGAGCCCATGGCCGGCGAGACGGTGTATGCGCCGGCGTTCCACCGCGAGATCGAAGAGCCCATCGCGGGTGAAATCGCCGTGCCGGCGGAGACGCGCCTGGTGATCACCGAGGGAAACTATCTCCTGATGGAAGAGGGGGCGTGGCGCGACGTCCGCCCGCTCCTGGATGAGGTGTGGTTCGTCGATGTGGATGACGAGCAACGCCTGAAGCAACTGCTGGAACGGCACATGCGCTTCGGTCGGTCGCGCGCGGATGCCTTGCACTGGATCGAAACCACCGACGAACCCAACGCCAGGCGCATCGCCGCCACGGCGCACCGCGCGGATGTCCGCGCGCGAACCCTTCCGATGGAGTCAGCATGAGTGTCGTGACCTCTTCTTCCACCGCCGTGGCCGGGGAGGCCGCGCCCAAGACCGCCCTGGTGGTGGGCATCGCCGTCATCGCGGCGCTCGGCGGGCTCCTGTTCGGTTATGACACGGGCGTGATCGGTGTCGCCCTGCTTGGCCTTGGTCGGCAATTCGCGCTCGATGACACCACCAAGCAGCTGGTGACGGGCGCCATCATTTTTGGCGCGCTGTTTGGCTGCCTCGCGACCGGCCCGTTCTCGGACCGGTTGGGCCGCCGCCGCATGGTGATCTTCGTCGGCGTGCTTTTCGCCGTGGGCTCCATCGCATCCGCGTTCGCCCCGTCGGTGGGCTGGCTCATCGCCGCACGCTTCGTGCTCGGGCTTTCCGCCGGCAGCTCCACCCAGATCATCCCCGTGTATATCGCCGAGGTCTCGCCATCGAAGCATCGCGGCAAGATGGTGACGCTGTTCCAGTTCATGGTGGTGTTCGGTATCACTGTTGCGTATTTCACCGGCTTCGTCCTCGGTGAGCACTGGCGCTGGATGTTCGGCCTGGGCGTCGTGCCCGCGATCGTGCTGCTGGGCGGCATGGCCTACCTGCCGGAGAGCCCACGCTGGCTCGTCGCGGAAAAGCGCATCGACGAGGCGATGAAAGTGCTTGAGCGCGTGCGTGGCAGCGCCGCTGCGGCGCGCGCGGAGATCGCTGAAATCGAGACCGTGGCCGAGCAGGAGCCCACCAGCAGTTGGCGGGATATCGCCAAGCCGTGGATCCGCCCCGCCGTCATCGTCGGCGCTGGTATCTCCATGTTCTCGCAGATCACCGGCAACAACGCGCTGATCTACTACGCGCCCACGATCCTCACCAAGGCCGGATTCTCCGATGAGGCCGCTGTGCTCGGCACCGGTGCCAGCACGGTGCTCGTCGTGGTCATGACCGTGATCGGCAGCTTCCTGGTCGACAAGATCGGCCGTCGCACGTACCTGCTGTGGATGATCCCGGGCTCGATCGTGGCCCTGATCGTCATGGGCTTCATGTTCCAGGGTGCCGGCCCGCAGAACGACTTCAGCCGCTGGCTGGCCGTGGGCTGCCTGGCCGCTTACATGATGTTGAACTGCGGCAGCTTCGGCATCTGCATCTGGCTGATCAACTCCGAGGTCTACCCGCTGTTCGTGCGCGGCAAGGGCGCGAGCATCGGCGCCTTCAGCCACTGGACCTTCGACCTGCTCGTGACCCTGACCACGCTGTCGCTGGTCACCTGGCTCGGGGCCACGCATACATTCTGGCTGTATGCGGTGATCTCGGTGTTCGCCCTGGCTTTCGTCTACTACCTGGTGCCCGAAACCGCCGGCAAGAGCCTGGAAGAGATCGAACACGAACTGCGCGAGCACCGTTTCTATCCGTTCCAGAAGAAGCGGCTGGAACACCAGCGCTCCTAAGGACTGTCGTTCCCCGGAACGGCCACCAGCGCCCGTGCGCTGGTGGCCGTTTTGTTTAGCTCTTGATGAACTCGAGGATGTCCTTGTTGAGTTCGTCGGCGTGCACGGTGAGCATGCCGTGCGGGTAGCCCTTGTAGATCTTGAGCTTGGCGCCGGGGACCAGCTTGGCCGACAGCACGCCCGCATCCTGGTAGGGCACGATCTGGTCGTCATCGCCATGCAGGACGAGAGTCGGCACCTTGATCTTCTTCAGGTCTTCGGTGAAGTCGGTTTCCGAGAAGGCCTTGATGCAGTCGTAGTGGGCCTGGATGCCGCCGTTCATGCCTTGGCGCCACCAGTTGTCGACCACGCCTTCGATGGTCTTCACGCCGGGGCGGTTGAAGCCGTAGAAGGGCAGCGGCACTTCGCGATAGAACTGCGCGCGGTTCGCGGCGAGCTGCTTTCGCAGGCCATCGAACACCGAGATATCCAGGCCGCCGGGGTTCGAGGCGGACTTGACCATCACCGGCGGCACGGCGCTCACGAGGATCATCTTGGCGACGCGGCCTTCGCCGTGCTGCGCCACGTAGCGGGCGACTTCGCCACCGCCGGTGGAATGGCCGATGTGGACGGCGTTCTTCAGGTTGAGGTGCTGGACCAGCTCGGCGACATCGGACGCATAGGTGTCCATCTCGTTGCCGGTCGAGGTCTGGGTCGAGCGGCCATGGCCACGGCGATCGTGGGCGATGACGCGGTAGCCCTGCGACAGGAAGAACCACAGCTGGGCATCCCAGTCGTCGGCGGACAGGGGCCAGCCGTGATGGAACATGATCGGCTGGCCGGTGCCCCAATCCTTGTAGTAGATCTGCACGCCTTCTTTCGTGGTGAAGATGGCCGATTCGGCGTTCTTCTTGCCGGCACCGCCCTTGGCGGGCGCCGCGGCAGCCGCGTTGGCGGACTCGGCCGTCAGCGCGCCGGCCGCGACCATGGCCCCGGCGGCCAGGCCAGCGGTGGCGACGAACTTGCGGCGGGGGGCGTCATGCGACGCGGTCTTGTCGTCCGGGTGTTTCATGGGTCATCTCCCTGGTAGGTGACGCCAATATCCGCGACGACGCTGGTTTCGAATTGAAAGGAACTGCGGGGATCGTGTGGATTTCACACTTTTTTTGGAACCTTGGGCTCATCGCCGGCCTGGGGCTTCCATGCATCGCCGGCCGCGTCGGTGGCGAGGCCCATGAACCGGTCGATGGCGCAGGTCGGCGTGCCGCCACAGGCGGCAAGGGGTAGCACCTTGTGCGCGATGGCGGTTCCGGCCGAGAGGTCGCCCGCCCGGAGTGCGGCCAGGGTCGGCATGGCGACGGAGAGGCGGACGGCCTTTCCGCGGGGTGTCTGCACGAGGTCGTAAATGAGCGCGCCGCCGGGCGGGAAGTCATCGCCGCGCGTCGCGTCGTGCCAGTCGAGGCCCAGGAGGCCGGCCTGCGCGGCGAGGTCGGTGTCGTGACCGATGAGGACGAGTACGCGCGTCGTTGCCGGTGCGAGCGGGTCGGCGGCAGGGGTCTTGCCAGCCGCCGTCGCCAGCGTCGCCGCGATGTGCTCGAGCATGTTCCCGCCGCGTCCACGCGACGCACCCGGCGTGGCGTGTGCGAGATGGAACGAATCGTTGTGCAGGGTGATGATCCGGGCGACGCCGGCCGCATCGAGCCGCCCCCAGCCGTAGTCGCTGGCGGGCATGCCCTGGACGTAGGCAAGCATGATGTTCTCGGCGAGCGACCCGGCGGTCTTCAGTGCTTTCGCCATGTCGCCGCCAAGCAGGACCTGCTTGCTGTCCGTCCTCGCCTTCGCGAGGCAAGCCTCGTCGTGGCAACCGAGCAGGACCTGCTGGAGCTCGGCCAGCGTGCGCCGCGTGTTCTCACTGATCGCCGCAGCGTCGATCCCCGCTTTCTCGTCGTCATCCCCGTCACCTGTGCCGCGGAACAACGGATCGTCCTGGCCGGCGGGAAAGGCTTTGTACGTCGCGGCACATTGCGGTGAAAGGCCCTGCAGCAACGCTTCGGCACTCGCCCGGTTGCGCGGCGTGCTGTCGGCGATGACCTGGAGCGCGCCGCCACACGCGTCGCCGGGAAGGCCGGCGGCGGCCAGGTCCTTGCCCATGCGCCGCCCGAGCGAATGCAACGTGTCGATGCCATGCGGAGTGAGCAGCCCGGGTGCCACAGGCCATGCGGGCCAGGGATCCGCGGCGTATTTCGCGAGGTCCGCCGGCGCCTTGGTCGGCGAGCGGATGGCATGCCGGATCAGGATCACCCGCTGCAGTACCTGCTCATGCCCCGCGGTCTCGCCAGCGACGACCGGCGTCGCCACCAGCACGAGGAGAGCACACAGCCGTGCCATGCGTGTTTTCATGCCGGCATCCCTCAGAGCTTCAGCGAAAGGTCGAGGAACACGCCGCGCCCGGGGAGGCCCCAGTATAGCGCATCGCCACTCACGCTCTGCGTGCCGGCGTAGCCGATCAGCTTGTGCACGTTGAATACGTTGTTGACGTCCATGCTGACCGACCAGCCCTTCCCGGTGGGTCCGCCGTCGGCGCTGCGGTAGCCGAAGGCCGCATCCGTGGAAACGTAACCGCCGAGGCGGTTGTCGTTGAGGAACACGGTGTTGCCGGCATCGTCCGTGGCGTTGTCGCTGCCGTACTGCTTGCCGATGAACTTGGTCATCAACGAGCCGTAGTAACCGAGCGGGCTGCTGTAGAGCAGGCCCAGCGCGGCCGTGACCTTGGGCGTGCCGGCGATCTGCGTGCTGCTGTTCTTGTACGTAGCCTTGTTGTACGTCGCGTTGCCATAGAGGCTGAGCGCCGGGGTCATGGCCCAGGTGCCTTCGACTTCCGCACCCTTGTAGATCGCACCGCCGGTGTTGAGGTAGGTGGACTCCTGGCCCTCCGGCGTATTCACCAGCGTGCTGGCGAGGTAGTTCTTGAAGTCGATGTAGTACACATCGGCGCCGAACGTGAGCTGGCGATCGGCATACGCCGTTCCGACCTGGTAGTTCATCGTCGTCTCGGGGTCCAGCTTCTTCGATCCCACGAGTTCAATCACGTCGATCGGCGGCGCGAGGAAGCCCTTGGCCACCTGCGCATAGCCGGTCCACTGGTCGCTGAAGCTGTCTTGCAGGCTCAGCGAGAGCAGGGCGGCGTTGTAGTTCGCGGAGTTGTACTGCGAAACCTGCGCGTTCTCCTTGCTGATCGGCGCATTCATCTGGCGGGTGACGGTGCTGTAGCGCACGCCGGGGCTCAGGGTCAGTGCATCGGTCAACGCCCAGTCGTACTGCACGTAGGGCTGGAACGTATCGGTACGGTCGCGCAGGATGTAGTTGTATTGCGAACCGTACTTCGTGCCGGTCTTCGTGCCCGTCGTCAGGTCCAGCGGATACTGGTATCGCGCATCCTGGTTGCGCTCCAGCCACGCACCCGTCTGTAGCTCGCCGGGGCCAAGCTCGCGCTCGAAGCGCAGCACGTCACCGAACGAATGGAAACCTGAGCTGGCGAGCTTGCCCGGCACATCGTTCTTCAGCGTCGAAACCTTCTTGCCTGCGGCGTTGTACAGCGTGACGCCGTTGTCGGCCGGGTTGTTGTCCGACGCATCGGCCGTCTTGCGGGCCCAGTGGTCGAAGCTGTTGTAGTAAGCCTTGTTGTCGACGCTCCACTCGCCGAGGCGGGTGCTCAGGCCCACGTAGGTGAAGCTCGAATAGTAGGCCGCGTTGTTATAGCCCTTGTAGCTCTGCAGGGCAGGATCGTTGCCCAGGCCATAGCGCCAGCCGAACTCATCGATTTCCTGCTTCGTTGCACCTTGCACCGTGTTCTGGTGCTCGCGGTTATAGCTGCTGACGAAGGTCAGCGTCGTATCCGGCGAGAGTGTCGTGATGGTCTTGATGAAGGCGTGCTCGCGCTTGTCGTCGGTACCCTTCAGGTAGGTGTCGCTCTTTTCCTTCGACAGATCGGCGAAGACGCGGGTGTTACCGAGCGTCTCATCCGCGCTCACGCCGCCGGCGAACGTGTTCCAGCTGCCCAGCGTGGTGTAGAGCGTCACGCCATCGACGCTGGCAGGGTCGCGGGAGCGCAGGCCTACCGTGCCGCCAAACGTCGCGTTACCGACCGTGGAACCACCGCCTGGTCCACGGTCGATCTCCGCCTGGCCAAGCACGTGGTTGTTGAAGTACGCAGACGTCGTGTGGTGCAGGTCGCTGGCATCGCCGAACGGGATGCCGTCGAACGTGATGTTGAACTGGCCATCCTGGAAGCCGCGGATGCTGATGCCTTCGTTCTTGCCCATGCCCGGGCCTTCCGGCGAGGTCACCGTGACGCTGGGCGCGTACTTGATGATGTCGTCGAAGTTCGAGTTGAAGCGCAGGCCATCACGGATGAAGCGCTCATCGATCACCGATGTGGGCTGGGTTGCCTCGAGCGGCGGCGCGCTTGGTGCCAGCGTGTCGACGGTGTTGGCCTGCACGCTTACCGGGGCGAGGTCGCGCGGGGCACCGTCATTTTCGAGGATGGGCGGGAGCTTGCCTTCCGCGCGGCTGGATGCCGCGGTGCTTTTGTCAGCGTTGCTGGCCGGCACCAGGGTCACCGTGCTTGCGGTGACGAACCGGTAGTCGAGCCCGGTGCCCTCGAGCAGCGTGTGCAACTGGCCTTTCGGTTCCAGTCCGCCGGGCACGGCCTTGCTGCGCAGCGCATGCACGGCCTCCGGGGTGTACACCACCTGCAGGCCGGTCTGGCGCGCAAAGGTATCGAGCGCCTGGTCCAGCGGCATCGCGGCAATCGGTGCCTCGTTGGCCGCCTGGGCAGCGATAGCGGAGAGCGGAAGGGTGCCGAGCAGCAGGGCGAGGTGGAACGCGAGCTTGTTGCGCATGGAAGGGACTCGTGAAGGGAGATGGGCGCATCGGTTGCGCATGACATCTACGAGTCGGCGGTACCGCGGTCGGGTACCGCTATTTTCGTGAATCTTTTCTTACAGCCGGGTGGGGTGCGTGGATGCGGGCTTGCGCGTCACGTGCAAGCCATCGCTTTCGCGGCGCACCTGCACGCCGGGGAGCGTCTGCAGGTAGGCGACGAAACCCGCCGGATCGTGCCCGTGGAAGCGGCCGCTGATACGCGTGCCGGCGATCGCTTCGTCCTCGATCACGAACGGCGCCTGGCCGTAGGCGTTGAAGCGCCGGGCGACGTCCGCGATCGGTGCGTCGTGGAAATCGATTTCCGCAGGAAGCCAGGCGAGATCCTTCGACACATCGATGCCCGGCGCAAGCTCCGTCAGGCCACCATGCTCGTCCAGCGTCGCGCGCTGGCCGCCTTTCAGCTGGGTGACCATGCGCTGCGGCGCGGCTTCGGTCTGCCAGGGCCACGATGCGTCCTGGGCCATCACATCGACCTGGCCACTGAGCACGGTGACGTCACCACCATCGTCCTTCGAGCTGACCTGGAATACCGTGCCGATGTCGCGCAACACGGTCCGACCCAGGGTGACGCTCAGGGGTGCCGCGTTGGCATGGCCGACGTCGATCAGCATGGTACCGGCGACCACCGCGATGTCGCGCTTCCCTGCACTGAAGTTGACCCGGATGGCGCTGCCCCGATCAAGCTGGACGCGGCTCCCATCCTCGAGCTCGAGACTACGCGTGGCGCCAGTTGGTGCGGCATACACGATGCCAGCGGGTGGCGCCTCGTTGCGCGGCCATACGACCGCACCGGCCAGCAGGATCACAGCCATTGCGCCCGCAGACCAGAGCCACCGCCGCTTGCTGCGCCGAACGCCCTCACGCCCCCCTGTGGGAGCGCGCTTGCGCGCGATACGCTCCCGCGCGACACCCGCCGAACGCGCAGGAAACGGAACCACCGCAGGCTCATCCCCAGCAAGCGCGACCAGCGCCTCGGCATCCAGCGTTTCACGCCCGGCCGCCTCACGCACTTCCTGGTCCCACTGCATGATCGCCATGTACTCACCGACATGCGCCGGCGAATGCCGCAGCCACGCCATGAACGCCACGCGCGACGGCTCATCCAACCCTTCGCGATTGGCGATCATCCACTGCGCCGCTTCCTCGGTGATACGCCGTGCCGCGGCGTTACGGATCTCGTCATGCATAACGACCCATCCCTTGCCGGCAGGCAGCCAGTCCCTTGACGATGTACTTCTTCACCATGTGAACCGAGATTTCCAGCTGGTCGGCGATGTCCCGGTAGCTCAGGTCATCGCGGTAATGCAGCACCAGGACCGCGCGGCATTTCGGCGAAAGGCGCGCCATGATTTCGTGCAGCCGCTTGCTGCGCACCTCGTGGTCGACGCCAGCGGCGGCCTGGCACGGCGTGGCCAGCTTCTCGATGACTTCTTCCAGCCCACCGTCCTCGCGCCCACCGGCTTGCCGGCCGCCTGCGCGCTGGCGGAGCAGGTTTGTCGCCACGGTGAACAGGTAGGCCTCGGGATTGCGAATCGAATCCGGATCCGCCGAAAGCAGCCGGAGATACGTTTCCTGCACCAGGTCCTGCGCGTCCCACGCATGCCCCGCACGCCGGTGGATATAGCGCTGCAGGGGGCCATCCTGCTCGAGCAGGACATGGGCTAAGCCAGCAGAGGGATCAGACATCGGGGTCCCTTGGGGCAGCCGCGAGGGCGGCAGGGCCGAAAAGGGCGGATGCTAGAAGCCGTTTATGACGTTGGCGTTACGTGGTTCGGCATGCGCATTTTCGTAGGGGGCGGGGATGCGGCGATAGGAACCGACGCGCCTACATGCCGATCGGTCATTCCCTACGTAGAGCCGGGCTGTGCGACTGATTCGATATTACGAACCAGTCGTTAGTATTAGCCATGCTAGTCGGTCGCCACACGGCGGTCGTTTCAATACTCGATGGAGAACTTGCATGGTGAACTACGTCAGGACACGCTCGAGAGACTCATTGCGAATTTCCGATCCCGAGATGAAGGACGTTCTCGATCGGATTGTGCACAACATTGTGAACGACCGCGAAGCCGCGACGGCATTTCTGCGCCGAGTAGGCGTTCTACCACCAATTGGGCCGCTGGAAGAACGATACTCATGACGGGACGCGCGCCGATATGTGGGAGGTATATCAACGCCGTCCAGGCATGCTGCTCGGATTTCACGGATGCGATCGGGACGTCGGTGAGGCCGTTCTCGCCGGTGACGCGACGCTGAACTTAAGCAACAACGATTACGACTGGCTTGGTCCGGGAATCTATTTCTGGGAGGGAAATCCGTTAAGGGCCATGGAGTTCGCGCGGAGGGCGGCCTCCGTCGACAGGCGTACGTCTTGCGGAGCGATACACGTCCCGTTCGTGGTCGGAGCCTTAATTGACCCGGGGCGCTGCTTCGACCTCCAAAACGGGGATGCTTTGGCCGAGTTGCTGTGCGCCTACGAGGTGGCGTCGGCCAGTGCGACCCGCAAGGGCGCACCATTACCAGAAAACAGCATTGGCATCGATCGCCGCTCGCGCAAGCTTGACTGTGCTGTGATTCGAACGATGCATGATCTGCGTGCGGCCGCGGGGTTACCAGGGTATAGCGTTGTCCGGGGCGCCTTCTGGGAAGGCGGCGAGCTTTATCCCGGAGCGGGCATATCATCGCAACAGCACGTTCAGATCGCAGTGGTCGACCCTAATTCCATTCTTGGTTACTTCCGACCTCTCTGTTCCGCTTCACAATGTGCCGATACGCATGTTGATGGGCCATCGGAACTCGCGGCGCTGCTCGGTTGAACCCCACGCGGCCGCGAAGTCGTCGGCGAACCGGTTGAGCAGGTCCTCGTTTCCAGCCTCGCGCGCCTTGCGTACGGCGGACCAGGTCGAGACGTAGCCCAGGGCCTCGGCGAAGGTCCAGTGGCGTTCGATGTAGAGCTGCGGCTTGTCGATTGGGCGGAACGGAAAGTCGATGGTGGCGTAACCACTGTCGACCAGTCCGCGTTCGGGCGGCCAATAGGGGCCGATCTGTTCGCTGTAGAACCGCTGATAGCAGACGTCGATCTCTGCGTCGAGTACGGGAACCCCGTAGCTGATGAGGGCGACGACGGCTCCCGGCACGCCGACACGTCGTGCTTCCGCATAGAACCCCGGCAGGTCGAACCAGTGGGCCGCCTGTGCCGCGGTGATGAGCGAAACGCTATGGTCGTCCAGCGGCAGCGCTTCAGCCGGTGCCGTCCTGTAGGTGACGTTCGGATGCGCTGCCGCGCTGGCGACCTGATCGTCGCTGGGGTCCAGGCCCATGACCCGGTCAAAATACGCCGCCAGTTGCGTGGTCAATTGCCCCGTGCCGCAACCGGCATCGACGGCAAGTATCCGTGAGGGCGATGCCTCAGCGAGGAAATGGGCCAGCGCCTCGGGGTAGTCGGGGCGATACAGCGCGTAAGCGTGGCCACCCTGGTTGAACCAGTTCCGGCGCGAATCACCGTTTGCCATGGTCCTGCCCCTCGTCGTCAGGCCGATGCCCGATTATGCGCGAAAGTCAGGGAGCGTGCGGGCGACGGGTGAATACGTGGGAGTGACCGCTCACCCACATGGCGATGTCCTTGAGCAAGTGCTGGGAAGGGAAGACGCGCCCGTAGAACACGAGCCACAGGGCAATGACGCCCATGCCGAGAAGCAGCGCATGCCAGGTTGGCAAGGCATCCGTGCGATTCAATCCGTGGATAAACCAGGTCGCGACGATCGCGCCGAGCAGCGCACCCATGATGACTTCGGAGACGCTGTGGACTTCAAGGGCGAGGCGTGACAACCCGACCAGCAGGCCAAGGCAGGCACCCGCCGCTATCGCAATCCACGCGAGCGGCCCGCGCACCTTCCGCACGAGGAGCGCTGCAAGGCTCGGCCACGTAAGCACGGAAAGCGCCGTGTGTCCGCTGATGCCGGTGTAGTCGAGCCCGGGCGGTCCGATGCCCCAGGCCATGAAGATCAGTTTGGAGAAGGCGACCGTGCCGCCGCAGGCGACTGCTGCGACGATCCATCGGATGGCATCGCGACGATGTGGCGCGATGGCGAGCACCAGGGTCAGCCACGCGATGAGCGGCAACAACAAGGCACTGTCGCCAAAACTGGTAATGGCGTGCCACATCACAAGGTACCGGTGATCGTGGCTATCATGGTGGCGCTACGCATCGTGCCTCGTTTTCTGTTTTTGGGAGTGTCGTGCCACACTCCTGCGCACGGGCCAGGATATTCCGGATCCGTTCCGACAAAGCCGGCCCGCTTTTGAGCATGTCTCTACGCTTATCGACAACAGCGTAAACAGCTGGCTCAAGTATCTCTAGTCGTAAGACGCGACGCCAGTCAGTTTTCAGTCCGGTTCGCTCGTGTACTGTCACCGGGACGTGCCGAGTGTGAAGGATGGTCATCACCCTTCAGTCAGTGCAGTCCAATGCGGGCCTTCCGTTTCAGTACGTTGACAGGCCCACCATTTCAACTTGCCGGACCGACCGCTGATTTTGCCTTGGCCTGATGCCCGACAACGCGCGCTGGGCGCGCTACGCCTCATTGCCCCTGCTGGCCTCGTTCTGGCGCTTTTCGCGCTAGCCGCGTGTTCGGCGGTTTCGAGCGGCAGCGTGGAGGCCATCCGTCTCGCCGTTCACGGAGAAACCGTGCATCCCACGGCGGAATCCGTCGCTGCTTCCCCGTATTTCCAGCTCCAGGCCAACGGCCCCGACGGCCAGGCGATCCTCATTCTCGGCAAGGTAGAGGACGGGAAGCTGGGTTGGTACGGGCAGGGCAATGACGCGATCTTCACGCGTGATGGCTTGCTGGTGAAGACCGTTGGCCTTCCTGAAAACCTCGACGCGACCGCCTTTAGCGGGACACCCGATCCGTTTGCGGCGGGCTTGCAGCACATCAGCGCGCCGCTCGCCTACACCCGCCGCATGGACTGGTCGCCGGGTTATCGCTACGGCGTGTCCATGCAGGCAACGCTGACGCCTGGGAACACGGATGACATCGATATCCTCGGCACCGTGCACCACCTCCGGCGTTATGACGAACACCTGAGCGGTCCCGCGGGTAGCTTCACGAACCGTTACTGGGCGGATCCTTCCGATGGATTCATCTGGAAGAGCCGCCAGTACGTGGCCCCCGGGTTCGCACTCGAACTGATCCAGTTGCGCCCGTACACGGGGAAAGCACCATGATGTGGCGCGCGCTCGTGGCCGCGTGGGTCGTCATGCTGGTAGCGCTCCCGGCCATGGCCCAGCAGCCATCGATGTCGGCGAGTGCGTCCGGTGAGGTGCGACAGGCGGGTTCGGCCGTCTATCCGTCCGGTGCACGGCTTTCGGACCTGGCGCTCGCAGCGCGGGTCAACCCGGATGCCTATATGGCCGGCGCGGCCTGGCTTCGCCCCTCGCTGAAGGAAGAGCAGGTGCGGCTGAAGGCCGGCGTGGTCTTTGAGCTCGGCGTGATCCGGATGGGCGCGCTTACCGATGGCAAGGAGGCCGTGGGTATTGCCGCGGCCGCCTTCCAGTCGTGGATCACGACGCTCCCGGTAACCGGCCGTCGCACCAGCGTGGTGCTCGATCCTGACGCTCTGGAGGTCTCGCCTGCCCATAACTGGCCGATCAAGGACGGTGATGCGCTGTTTTACCCGCGCCGGCCAGCCGGTATCCGCATCGTCGGCGCCGTCGACCGGCCCTGCAGCGTGCCGCAGGTCGCCCTGCAGGATGCGCGGCGGTATCTCGCGCAATGCACGGTCTCTGCTGCCGCGGACCGAGACATGCTCTTCATCATCCAGCCCGACGGCACCGTGTTCCCGCAGAACATCGCGGCATGGAACCGCGACCCGCCACGGATCCTCGCCCCCGGGGCGTGGATCTACGTGCCCTTCGACCGAAAGGCCATTGCCGCGTCGACTGACGGGCGCTTCAACGAAGATGTCGCTGCCTTCCTCTCGACCCAGCTGCTCGATACGGAGGGTGCACCTTGAGGCGCCGCCGGCTGGGCTGGAAGCGCCCGAACCTGCGTCGCGCGGCACTGCGCGGCTGCTGCACGGGCGTGGTCCTCTGGGCGGGTGGCGTCGCGAGCGTGCATGCCCAGGAGTACTACACGCAAAGCGATTTTGGCGGCGTGGGCCTGATGCAGACGCCGACGGCGCGCATGGCCCAGGAAGGCGAGTTCAGCTTCGTGCTGAGCCGGACCACGCCGTACACGAACTACAACGTCTCCATGCAGCCCATCCCCTGGCTGGAGGGCAGCTTCCGCTATACCAACGTGAGCAACCGCCTCTATGGCCCACGTTCGCTGAGCGGTAGCCAGACCTACAAGGACAAATCGATCGATGTGAAGGCGCGCATCTGGCAGGAGTCGCGCTGGCTCCCGGCGGTGGCCTTCGGCGTGCGCGACGTGGGCGGTACGGGCCTGTTCTCCAGCGAATACCTCGTCGCGAGCAAGCGGGCGGGGCGCTTCGATTTCAGCCTGGGCATGGCCTGGGGTTACATCGGCAACCGAGGCGACATCTCGAACCCGCTCAGCATCATCAGCGACCGCTTCAATGCGCGTCCGGCCAGTGGCACGGGCGCGACCGGTGCCCTCAGCATCAACAAGTTCCTGCGTGGCCGGCCGGGTATCTTCGGCGGCGTGGAATACCACTCGCCGTGGGACTGGCTGGTGCTCAAGGCGGAACTGGACGGCAACGACTACAAGCACCAGCCGCAGAACAACAACCAGCCGCAGCGCTGGCCGGTGAACCTGGGCGCGGTGTTCCGGGTGAACAAGAATGTCGACCTGACCCTGGGCTACGAGCGCGGGAACGTGGCGACCGCCGCGCTGAACCTGCACGCCAACCTGGCGACGCACGTGGGCCCCGAGAAGTCGTTCGATCCTCCGCCCGAACCCGTATCGTTCACGAGCACACCGGTCACGACCGTGCCGACCGGGCCGACACAGGGTACGGGCAAGGCGCCCGATGACCTGGCGTCCATGAGCCCACAGGCCATGGCTTCTGCGGGCGCGGGTGAAGGAGGCACAGACCGCCAGGCGCCCGCGCAGGTGGATTGGGCCCAGGTAGCGAAGACCCTGCGCACCAACGCAGGCATCAACGTCAGCAGCATCCGCCAGCGCGGCTCCGAACTGGTGATCCAGGGCGAGCAGGAGCGCTTCTTCTACACGGCGGAAGCCGCCGGCCGCGCTACCCGCGTCGTCGATAACCGCGTGGATGGCAGCATCGACTGGGTCACCGTGACCAGCCAGCGCAATGGTATGGACATCGTCGATACCAGCGTGCACCGGCCGCGTTTCATCGAACTGCTGAACCACGAGATCGACCTGCCCACGTTCCGCCGAAGCGTCGAGCAGGATCCGCCGACTGCACGCGAGGAAGAGGTGCTCTACCGGGCGCCGCTCAAGCGTTTCACGGGTGGCACCTCGATCGGCTACCAGCAGAATGTGGGTGGGCCTGACGCGTTCATCCTGTACCAGGTGTATGGCGCGGGCTATGCCACGTTCAACTTCAACCGCCACCTCTGGCTGGACGGCGTGCTGGCCGTCAACATCGCGAATAACTACGACAAGTTCCGCTACGACGCACCCAGTAACCTGCCGCGCGTCCGCACCGATGTGCGCAAGTACATTACCAGTTCGGACATCACCATGCCGAACTTCCAGCTCACCGGCACGAAGAAGCTGGGGCAGGATCTGTATGGCATGGCATACGCCGGCGCGTTGGAAAGCATGTATGCCGGCGCGGGCGGCGAGGTGCTGTATCGCCCGTTCGGCGAGAAGTGGGCGATTGGCGGCGACATCAACTGGGTGAAGCAGCGTGGGTTCGACCAGGACTTCTCGCTGCGCCGGTACCACGTGATCACCGGACAGGCGACGGGCTACCTCGACACCGGCTTCCACAATGTCACGCTGGCGGTCAGCGTGGGCCGGTACCTTGCGGGTGACTGGGGCAGCACGGTAGATGTCTCGCGTCAGTTCGCGAATGGCACGCGCATGGGGGCGTACTTCACGGTGACCAACAAGTCGGGCAATTCGGGTTATGGCGAAGGCAGCTTCGACAAGGGTATCTACGTATCCATCCCGTTCGATGCCTTGCTCCCGAACTCCTCGCGTAACCGCGCGACGCTGATGTGGCAGCCGCTGGTACGTGACGGCGGTGCACGCCTGAACAAGCGTTACACCCTGTATACGCTGACCAACGATCTCGATACCGATCTGTTCGACAAGAACCTGGGCAAGATCTCGCAGTAACCGACCGGCTCTGTTGTGGGAGCGGGGGGGGGGGGGCGGGGGGGGGGGGGGGGGCCCCACCCCCGCCCCCCCCCCCCCCCCCCAAAAAAATAATAAAATGGGGGGGTGAGTTAAACCGCCCCACGAATAAAAACGAGGTGCGGAAGGCGGCGCGGG